>NZ_JBIWNL010000012.1:59038-90636 GCF_044767225.1 Kitasatospora sp. NPDC101447 | reverse complement strand
GTCCGGTGGTCCCGTGGGTTCGGGGTGGTTCGGGGGTTGCCGCGGCCGGGGGTCTCCGGTAAACCGCGGGGGCGCCCGACACGGGTGGTGTCGGGCGCCTCCAGGACCGTTCGCGGTGACTACTCCGTACGGAGCATCGCGTCGACCACCCGGGCGGCGGCCTGGCCGTCGTCCAGGTCGCAGTACGCCTCACGGAACGCGGCGGCCTTGTCCGCGTACTCGGCGGCTACCTCGTCCATCCGGCCGAGCGCGGCGACCAGCTCCTCGGAGGTGGCCAGCAGCGGGCCGGGCGCCTCGGCCTCGAAGTCCAGGCTGAATCCGCGCAGGTTGTCCCGGTAGTGCTCCAGGTCGTGGGTGAAGAAGAACATCGGCTTGCCGGTCGACGCGAAGTCGAACACGCTCGCCGAGTAGTCGGTCACCAGCACGTCGGCGATCAGCAGCAGCTCCGCCATGTCGGGGTAGCTGCCGACGTCCCAGATGTAGCCGTTGCCGGCGCCCGGGATCTGGCCGCACATCACGTTGTGCCGGCGCACCAGCAGCACCTGGTCGTCGCCGAGCGCGGCCTTGGCCGCCTCCAGGTCGATCCGCAGGTCGATCTGGTAGCCGCCCTGCGGCCGGCGACGGTCCTCGCGCCAGGTCGGCGCGTAGAGCACGACCTTCTTGCCCTCGGGCAGGCCGAGCCGCTCCCGGACCTGCTCGGCGGTCTTCTCCCGGTCGGCCGCGAACAGCAGGTCGTTGCGGGGCGCACCGCTCTCCAGGATCTCGCCCTTGAAGTCGAAGGCGCGCCGCAGCACCGGAGCCGACCAGCGGTTGCCCGCCACCAGCAGGTTCCAGTTCGGCACCTCCCGGGCCAGGCCCTTGAGGTAGTTGGAGTCGGTGAACCAGACCTTCTCGAAGTCGAAGCCGACCTGCTTCAGCGGGGTGCCCTGCCAGGTCTGCAGGACCACCTGGCCGGGGCGGCGGACGAAGAAGTCGGGCAGGTGGGTGCTGGTGACGATGTACTTGGCGGTCGCCAGCGCCTCGAACCACTCCGGGCTCCACAGCCGGACGGCCGTCGCGCTCTGCGGCAGCTCGACCTGCATGTCGTCGCTGCCCCACAGGTGCTCCAGCGCCAGGCCGCGGCGGACCAGCTCCTCGTGGACGGCCCGCGGCGAGTCGGCGTACATGCTGCCGTTGCCGGCGTTGTACAGCACCGTGTCGCGCACCGGAAGCCGACGGGCGGCCGGGTAGTCCGCGCTGCGCAGCTGGCGCTGGCGGTAGCCGGACCGCTCCTCGGGCAGCAGCGCCGCGTGCGACTCCAGCGACAGGCCGTCGTGGTAGCGGCGCTCCAGCACGATCCGCTTGCCGCGGGACTCTACCTCCAGCGGCAGCGCGGCGAAGCAGACCGGGGTCACCTGCGCGGAGGCGTCGGACAGCTTCTCGACCGGCGCGCCGACCTGGCGGAAGTAGACGTCCCAGGTGCCCTTGGCGAACGGCACCCGGCCGGCGAAGGAGGCCGTCGGCACGGCGGGCAGCGCGGTGCGGAAGCGGCCCTCCGAGATCTCCACCGGATAGACGTGCTCCTCCTCGCGCCAGTGGTGACGGACCACCAGCTCCCAGCGGTGCGCGCCGGGCAGCGGGAACGAGCCGCTGAGCAGGAAGCCGTCGGCGCCGCGCGCGGACACCTCGTCCACCAGCGGCTGCAGCAGCTGGTCGGAGAACTGCAGGTAGCCGCCCGGGGAGGGCTTGGAGTAGAGCGAGCGGCGCAGGCCGGCCGGGGCCTGCGGGTTCAGCGGCACGTGCAGCTGCTCGGGCGCGTTGCGCTCGTCCCAGGCCACCGGGACGACACTGCCGTCGGCCAGCAGCAGCGCGGTGTCCCAGCGGTCGCGGGCGCGCTCGTCGGCGATCGGGTCCAGCTCGGCCCAGGCCTCGCGGACGGCGGTCAGCTCGGCGGTCGGGAAGGAGGCGGTGAAGGGCTGCAATGAGCCGACCGGCGCGCCCAGCTCCAGCGGGACGTCCACGGTGCGGTCCGACTCGACGTGGGTGAGCCGCAGCAGCGCCCCGGCGAAGCTCGGGCCGGACCGGGCCGCGCCCGAGACCTCCACCCGGCCGGCGTGCGCGGCCAGGCCGGTCACCCGCGCCTTGACCGTCTCCACCCGCAGGAAGACGAAGTTGTCCCGGACCCACGGCACGATCCGCACGTCCGGCTCGACCCAGTGCGACGGCACGTACTGCGCGGTGTCGCTCCAGCCGGCCGAGATCCGGCCCTTGTACACCCCGCCCTTGCCCGCACCGGCGACCAGGAGGCGCCAGTGGCCGTCCTTCCACTGGCCGCGGTGCTTGAGCTTCTTCGGGTCGAGCGAGACGGTGAAGCCGGACCAGTCGCAGCTGTACAGGTCGTGGTTGCAGCTCGCGGTGGCCTCGGGGCTGTACGTGGTCTTCATCGGGACCGCGAGCACCCGGCGGCCCTTGGTCTCGCGCACCACCAGGGTGCGGACCATGTCGTGCTTGTTGGCCGCGCCCAGCTGCTCCGGGTACGCGTGCCCGGTCAGCTGCAGCTTCCCGCCCACCCAGGCGCTCTCGTACAGCCGGCTGCGCATGACCAGCGAGTTGTCCAGCTTGAGCACGCCGGACGGCACGCTCTTGCGCCCGCCGCGCAGGAACGGGTAGTCGGCGTACGGGCGCAGCAGACCGCGCGCCTGGACGCCGCCGCCGCTCTCGCCCTCGTACTTGATCTGCTCGACCAGCTCGTCCACCCGGCCCGCGAGGGTCAGGTGGAACTTCAGCCGCAACGGCGCGCGCAGCTTGCGGACCTGCTCGGGGCCGATCGCCCGGAGCAGCCGGCTGACGTGCTGGACGTAGGCGTCCCGGTACTCCTTGTCGCCGTCCACGACGGACCAGAAGAACATCGGGATCTCCTCGACGAGGGTGTTCTCGTCGTAGGACTGCAGGTACTGGGCGAAGCGCGGCTCGGTCTGCTTCTTCAGCCAGCCGCGGACCAGCTCGACCGAGGCGACGCGGTCGATCAGGCCCTTCGGGTTGGTGCGCATCTGCGTGATCGACATCTCGCCGACCTCGCGCTCGCGCCAGTGGTAGATCGGCTCGGAGAGCACGTCCACGCTCTTGGCGAGGTAGTGGTGCGGGACGCTGACCGGCGCGTCCTCGTACAGGATGCCCTCGGGGTAGAGCAGGTCGGCCGCGTCGAAGAACGAGCGGCGGTACACCTTGTTCCACGCGGTGCGGTCGGTGACCAGCGCCGGGACCTCGGTGATGTGGGTCTTGAGCCTGGTCTCCTTGAACGGCTTCACGTGACCGCCGGACTGGTAGTAGCCCACGGCACGGAAACGCAGCACGTTGCCGGTGCAGAAGTCCGAGCCGGTCTCCTCCAGCGTGTTGATCATCAGCTCGTACGCGCTCGGCGGCATCGAGTCGTCGCTGTCCACGAAGCACAGGAACTCGGCGTCCGGGTCGATGTGCCGGATACCGGTGTTGCGGGCCGCGCCGAGGCCCTTGTTCACCTGGCGGACCAGCCGGAAGCGCGAGTCCTTGGCCGCGTACGCCTCGGCGAGCGCCGCGCTGTCGTCCTTCGACCCGTCGTCGACCATGACGCACTCGAAGTCCGTGAAGGTCTGGGCGGCGATCGAGTCGAGGCACTCGACGAGATAACGCTCGACGTTGTAGATCGGAACGACGATGGAGAGGCGGGGAGCCATCGGCTACGCAGGCCTTTCTGGGGAAGGAGCGAGGCAGCCCGTTGGGGGCCTGACCGCACTTCGAACGGTGCGTACGTGCGTCCCGATCCTACCTCCGGGGCCGGGGCCTCCCCGGGGGCCACTACGCTGGGCCCCGTGCCCCGCTTCAGCGTCATCGTCCCCGTGTACCAGGTCCAGGACTACCTCGCCGAGTGCCTCGACTCGGTCCTCGGCCAGGACGGGCCCGACTTCGAACTGATCGCGGTGGACGACCGCTCCCCGGACGGCTGCGGAGCGATGCTGGACGAGGCCGCTGCGGCCGACCCCCGGGTCCGGGTGCTGCACCTGCCGGAGAACGTCGGCCTCGGCCGGGCCCGCAACGCCGGCCTGGAGGTCGCCGCCGGGGACTACGTGGTCTTCCTCGACAGCGACGACACCCTCACCCCGGGCCTGCTCAAGGCCGTCGACGAGCGGCTCACCGCCACCGACGACCCGGACGTCCTGGTCTACGACTACGCCCGCACGTACGCCGACGGCCGGATCACCCGGGCCGCCTCCGCGCACGTCTTCGGCGCCGCCTCCCCGGACGTCTTCGACCTCGACGCCCGCCCCGACCTGCTCGACCTGCTCCAGGTCGTCTGGAACAAGGCCTACCGCCGCGACTTCATCACCGCGCAGCAGCTGGTCTTCCCGGCCGGCTACTACGAGGACACCCCCTGGACGTACCCGGCGCTGCTCGCCGCGGGCCGGATCACCCTGCTCGACCTGGTCGGCGTGCACTACCGCCAGCGCCAGGAGGGCGGCAACATCCTGGCGACCGCCAGCCGCAAGCACTTCGACGTCTTCGCCCAGTACGACCTGGTCTTCGCCTTCCTCGACCGCCGCCCCGACCTGGACCACTGGCGCCCGGTCGTCTACGGCCGGATGCTGCACCACCTCAACACCGTGGTCTCCAAGCCCGGGAGGGTCCCGCCCGGCGACCGCCGCGACTACTTCCACCGCGCCGCCGCGCACTGCGCCCGGCTGCGTCCGGCCGGCTACCGCCCGCCGGCCGGCGTGGACGGCCTGCGCACCGAACTGCTCGGCAACGGCCGCTACGCCGCCTACCAGGCCGTCCGCGCGGTGGCCAAGGCCCGCCGGCTGGTCAGGCGGTAGAGCCGGGGCACCCGGGGCACCCGGGACACCCGGGACACCCGGGACATCCGGGACATCCGGGACACCCACGGCACCCGGAACACCCGGAAACCCTGAGCCGGCCCCGTGCCTGACGGCCGTTCGGGGGACGGGCCGGTATAACCGGTCGGGTGGACTTCCTGACCCGCCTTCCGGTCATCGGCCCGCTCGTCTCCAGGGTGCTGCGCACCCGGGCGTACCGGGTGTACGAGTACTTCTCCGCGGCCCGCGGCAACCGGCTGGCCGGCGCCGTCACCTTCTTCGGCTTCCTGGCCCTGTTCCCGCTGCTCACGGTGGGCCTGGCGATCGCCGTCGCGACCCTCAGCGACAGCCGGGTGCACGACCTGCAGGAGCGCATCTCCGACCAGTTGCCGGGCATCTCGGACGCGCTCGACCTGCCGTCCCTGGTGGCCAGCGCGGGCACGGTCGGACTGGTCAGCGGGGCGCTGCTGCTGATCTCCGGGCTCGGCTGGGTGGACACCATGCGCACCTCGATCCGGGACCTGTGGCAGCTGCCCGACGACGAGGGCAACGCGGTGCTGCGCAAGGCCTGGGACGTCGTGGTGCTGGGCGGCCTCGGCCTGGTGTCGCTGTTCTCCCTCGCCGCCTCCGCCGCCGGGACGACCCTGGCCGGGCGGATCGCCGAGGCGATCGGCCTCGGCAGCGGCTACCTGCTGACCGGCGTCGGCGTGCTGATCGCCATAGGGTGCGACACCCTGCTGTTCGCCTACCTGCTGGCGCCGTTCCCCGGGATCACCGGCCAGCGCCGCCGGGACGTCCTGCGGGGCGCGCTGATCGGCGCGGTCGGCTTCGAACTGTTGAAGATCCTGCTCGCCTCCTACCTCGGCTCGGTCGCCGGGCGGAGCCTGTACGGGGCCTTCGCCACCCCGGTCGCGCTGCTGCTGTGGATCAACTTCGTCTGCCGGCTGCTGATGTACTGCGTGGCCTGGACGGCGACGGCCGACCCGGAGGCCGCCCGGGAACGGACCAGGGCGCACGGACGGGCGCTGCTGGAGGCGGCCGACAAGGCGCAGGCGCAGGCCGAGGAGCGGGCCGAGGCCCGGGCCGGGAAGGCCCGGGCGCAGGCGGAGAAGGCCGCCGGGAACGGCGGGGCCCGGCCCCGGGACTGAGGCCGGGCCGGGCCGTCCGACGGGTGGTCAGCCGGCGGAGCGGCGCCGTCGCAGGACCAGAGCGCCGTACCCGGCCCCGGCCCCGGCCACCACGACGGCCGCCCAGCCGACGAGGCCGAGCCCGTCGTCCCCGGCCGGCGCGGGGGCCGCGGCGGGCGCGGCGGCGGTGGGGGAGGGGTGCGGCGGCGGCGCGGGCGTGCCGGCCGTGCCGCCGGCCTGGCCGGCCGGCTCGTCGCCGCCGGGCGGGGCCTCGTCGACCAGCTTGCCGACCGGCTGGACCTTGCCGGCCGCGGCGAAGCCCCAGTCCAGCAGGGCGGCCGTCTCGTCGTACACCTTCTGGTAGCTCGCCGGGTGCATCACCGTCACCAGCAGGGTGCGGCCGTCGCGCTCGGCGGCGCCGACGAAGGTCGAGCCGGCGTTGGTGGTGGTGCCGTTCTTCACCCCGATCAGCCCGGGGTACTTGCCCAGCAGCCGGTCGGTGTTGGCGATCCCGAAGCTGCCGCGCTGGCCGGTGTTCTTGTCCACGGCGCCCGGGAACATCGCGTCCCGGGTGGCGCAGTACATCCGGAAGTCCGTGTTGCGCAGGCCGGCCCGGGCGAACAGCGACAGGTCGTAGGCCGAGGAGACCTGGCCGTCCATGTCGTAGCCGTCCGGGGAGACCACCCTGGTGTCCTTCGCCTGCAGCGCCTCGGCGCGCGCCTGCATCTCGGCGACCGTCTGCGGGATGCCGCCGTTCATGTGCGACAGGACGTGCACGGCGTCGTTGCCCGAGCTCAGGAACACCCCGCGCCACAGGTCCTCGACCCGGTACTCCAGGTTCTCCTTGATGCCGACCAGGCTGCTGCCGGCGCCGATCCCCTGGATCTCCTCGTCGGCGACCCGGTGCACCGCGTTGCGGTCGAACTTGGGCAGCACGGTGTCCGCGAAGAGGATCTTCAGGGTGCTCGCGGGGGGCAGCTTGAGGTGCGGGTTGTAGGACGCCAGCACCTCGCCCGACGTCGCGTCGGAGACTATCCAGGACTGGCCGGTGAGACCGCTCGGCAGCGCCGGGGCACCCGCCAGCGGGGCCACCTGGACCCCGGGGTTCCCCAGCCGCTCGCCGCCGACCGCGGCCGACGGGGGCTGCTGCGGGGCCGCGACCGCCGCCGGGGCGGCGAGCAGGACCGGGAGGGCCGCGGTGACCGCGGCGCACAGGCGTGCGAACGTGTGACGGGGAGTGGGCACCAGCAGACCGTACCCATTCCGGGCCCCGGACGTCCGCCACTCCGGGCCCGTCCTCCGCAGGAGGGGCCCACCGTACGCCGATCGGCGGCCCGCGCATACTGGGGACGCACACCCTCTTCACACCCCCGCCGAGGACCTCCCATGAAGCTCAGCCGCCGCACCTCCTGGTTCCTGACCGCCTTCGGGGTCTGGTCGATCATCATCTGGACCACCTTCGTCAAGAACCTGTGGAAGGACTCCGGCGGCCAGGCCTTCACCAACGGCGACCACTCCCAGCCCACCGCCTTCTTCTGGGTCCACCTCCTCCTCGCCGTCACCTCCTTCGCCCTCGGCATCGCCGTCGGCACCATCGGCCTCCGCGGCCTGCGCGCCACCCGCCGCACCCCGGCCACCGACTGAGAATTCCCGTTGCCGCTGTCAGTGCCTGCTGGCAGGATCCCCACCGCTCGTGCACGTATCGAAAAGATCTGCAGACACAGGGGTGGGAAATCTCCATGACACTTCGACACACCCGCAGGCTCGGGTGGTCGGCCGCGGCGACGGTGGTCGCCGGCCTGATCGCCGCTCCCGCTGCGATGGCCGACACCGCGCCGGACACCACGAGTCCGACCGTCACCGTCTCCTCGCCCGACTTCCCGGCGGGCGGCCCGGCCACCAGGTACGCGGGGCAGAAGGGGACCTTCGTCCTGAGGACCGCCGACCCGGCCCCGCCCGGCGGGACGGCCTCCGGGGTCGCGTGCGTCCGGTACGGCTGGGACTACCTCGGCGTCTCCTCCGGCTGCGACGGACCGGGCGCCGTCCGGCCGGACGGCGACGGCACGGTCACGCTGAACCTCCAGGTCCTGAACTGGGGCACCAACACCCTCACCGTCGAGGTGACGGACCACGCCGGCAACGTCGGCCGGGCGGGCTACACCTTCTACGCCCCCTCGAACCCGAACCCGCCGAGGACTCTCGGCGACGTCGACGGGGACGGCGTCGCGGACATCCTGGTGCCGGACGCCCAGGGCAACCTCCAGTACATCGGCGTGAACGCCACCGGCACCGTGCCCGGTTCGACGGTCCGGGCGGCCGTCGCGCCCGACCGGACGGGCTGGGCGTCGTACCAGGTCGCGCACCGCGGCTGGTCGAACGACCACGCACCGTCGGCGGACGACTTCTTCGTCCACAAGCCCGGCCAGGGCTACCTCTACCTGTACCGGAACGTCGACTACGGCTCCTTCGGCCAGACGTGGACGGGCGCGGACCGTTCCACCGAGTGCGTGGACGACACCGCGGCGGTCGTGGCCTGCCCGGCGGACTTCGCCAAGGACTGGTCCAAGGCCGACCAGCTGGTCGCCTTCGGTCCGGTCGACGGGGGCACCGAGCCCTCGCTGGTGACCCTGGAGGGCGGCAACCTCTGGCTGCACTCCGGGGGCGACTTCGCCTACGGCTACCAGCAGGCCCGCAAGCTCACCACCTCCGGTGCCTGGAGCGGCTACGACCTGATCGCCCCCGGCCCCGACGCGGCCGGCGACCTCGCCCTGTGGGCGCGTGACCGGGCCACCGGCGAGCTGCACGCGTACCCGGTCCCGAAGAAGGCCGACGGCACCCTCGACTTCTCCGCCCTCGCCGACCCGTCCGGGCACGTGGTCGCCACCGGCTTCACCACCGCCGCCTACCCGACGCTCGGGAGTTCGGGCGACGGGGACGGGGACGGCAGGCCCGACCTGTGGGCCGTCACCGCGGACCGGCACCTGATGACCTTCGGCGGCTGGTCCGCGCCGAAGGACCTCGGCGCCCTGCGTTAGGGCCCGGCGAACGCCGGAGGCCCCCGCCCGATCCGGGGATCGGGCGGGGGCCTCCGGGCTGTCAGGCGGGGATCAGAAGCGGCGGGTGACCAGCGCCCGCTTCACTTCCTGGATCGCCTTGGTGACCTCGATGCCACGCGGGCAGGCCTCGGAGCAGTTGAAGGTGGTGCGGCAGCGCCACACGCCCTCACGGTCGTTGAGGATCTCCAGGCGCTGCTCGGCACCCTCGTCGCGCGAGTCGAAGATGAAGCGGTGCGCGTTGACGATGGCGGCCGGGCCGAAGTACTGGCCGTCGTTCCAGAACACCGGGCAGGACGACGTGCACGCGGCGCACAGGATGCACTTGGTGGTGTCGTCGAAGCGCTCGCGGTCCTCAGCGGACTGCAGGCGCTCGCGGGTCGGCTCGTTCCCCTTGGTGATGAGGAACGGCATGACGTCCTTGTACGCCTGGAAGAACGGGTCCATGTCCACGACCAGGTCCTTGAGGACCGTCAGGCCCTTGATGGCCTCGATCGTGATCGGCTTCTCCGGGTCGACGTCCTTGACCAGGGTCTTGCACGCCAGCCGGTTGCGGCCGTTGATCCGCATGGCGTCGGAGCCGCAGATGCCGTGCGCGCAGGAACGGCGGTAGGTGAGGGTGCCGTCCTGCTCCCACTTGATCTTGTTGAGCGCGTCCAGGACGCGCTCCTTCGGGTCCATCTCCAGCTGGTAGTCGACCCACACCGGGTCCGGGTGCTCCTCCGGGTTGAACCGGCGGATCCGGAAGGTGACGGTGATCAGCTGCGTGCCACCGGCCTCGACCGCGTCCAGAGCGGCCGAGTGCTTCTCCACAGTCGGAGTGCTCATCAGTACTTACGCTCCATCGGCTGGTAGCGGGTCGTCACGACCGGCTTGTAGTCGAGGCGGATGGAGGTGCTGCCGTCGGCGGCGACCTCCTGGTACGCCATGGTGTGCTGCATGAACTTGACGTCGTCACGGGTCGGGAAGTCCTCGCGGTAGTGACCGCCGCGGGACTCCTCGCGGGCCAGCGCGGAGACGGCCAGCACCTCGGCCAGGTCGAGCAGGTTGCCCAGCTCGACGGCCTCCAGGAGGTCCGTGTTGTAACGGAAGCCCTTGTCCTGGATGGAGACGTTCTTGTAGCGCTCCTTCAGCGCGGCGATGTCCTCGACCGCCTGCTTCAGGGTGGCGCCGGTGCGGTACACCATGGCGTTGGCGTCCATGGACTCCTGCAGCTCCTTGCGGATCTGCGCCACGGACTCGGTGCCGGTGCCCTCGCGCAGGCCGTCGACCAGGGCCTGGACCTTCTCGGCCGGGTTCTCGGGCAGCTCGACGAACTCGTGCGCGTTGGCGTAGTCGGCGGCGGCGATGCCCGCGCGACGGCCGAACACGTTGATGTCCAGCAGCGAGTTGGTGCCCAGGCGGTTGGCGCCGTGCACGGACACGCAGGCGACCTCGCCGGCCGCGTACAGGCCCGGGACGATGTCGGTGTTGTTGCGCAGGACCTCACCCTCGACGTTGGTCGGGATGCCGCCCATGGCGTAGTGCGCGGTGGGCTGGATCGGGATCGGGTCCGTGTAGGGCTCGATGCCGAGGTAGGTGCGCGCGAACTCGGTGATGTCCGGGAGCTTGGCGTCCAGCTGCTCCGGCGGCAGGTGGGTGAGGTCCAGGTAGACGTGGTCGCCGTCCGGACCGCAGCCGCGGCCTTCGCGGATCTCGGTGTAGATCGCGCGGGAGCAGACGTCACGGGACGCGAGGTCCTTCATGACGGGGGCGTAGCGCTCCATGAAGCGCTCGCCGTCCTTGTTGCGCAGGATGCCGCCCTCGCCGCGGGCGCCCTCGGTGAGCAGGATGCCCATGCGCCAGATGCCCGTCGGGTGGAACTGGAAGAACTCCATGTCCTCCAGCGGCAGGCCGCGGCGGTAGACCAGGGCCTGGCCGTCACCGGTGAGGGTGTGGGCGTTGGAGGAGACCTTGAAGAACTTGCCGGTGCCGCCGGAGGCGAACACGACGGACTTGGCCTGGAAGACGTGGATCTCGCCGGTGGCCAGCTCGTAGGCGACGACGCCGGCGGTCTTGCCGTCGTTGATCAGCAGGTCGAGGACGTAGAACTCGTTGAAAAACTCGACGCCGTGCTTGACGCAGTTCTGGAACAGCGTCTGGAGGATCATGTGGCCGGTGCGGTCGGCCGCGTAGCACGAGCGGCGGACCGGGGCCTCGCCGTGGTTGCGCGAGTGACCGCCGAAGCGGCGCTGGTCGATGCGGCCCTGCTCGGTGCGGGAGAAGGGCAGGCCCATCTTCTCCAGGTCGAGGACGGCGTCGATGGCCTCCTTGCACATGATCTCGGCGGCGTCCTGGTCGACCAGGTAGTCACCACCCTTGACCGTGTCGAAGGTGTGCCACTCCCAGTTGTCCTCCTCGACGTTGGCCAGGGCGGCGCACATGCCGCCCTGGGCCGCGCCGGTGTGGGACCGGGTCGGGTAGAGCTTGGTGAGGACGGCGGTGCGGGTGCGCTGCGTGGACTCGATGGCCGCGCGCATGCCGGCGCCGCCGGCGCCGACGATGACGGTGTCGTACTGGTGAATCTGCATGGGGGGTTAACTCGCCTCTGGCCTCTGCCGATGGTCGATGGTGCTCGCGGCTCAGATGTTGGGGTCGAAGGTGAAGATCACCAGGGTGCCCAGCAGCACGGTGAAGACCGTGGCGGTACCCATGAGCCCCTTGAGCCAGAGCCGGGTCGAGTCCTTCTCGGCGTAGTCGTTGATGACCTGACGCATGCCGTTGGCGCCGTGCAGCATGGCGAGCCACAGCATGAGGAGGTCCCAGCCCTGCCAGAACGGCGAGGCCCAGCGGCCGGCCACGAAGGCGAAACCGATCTTGGAGACGCCACCGTCGAGGATCAGCATGATGATCAGGTGGCCGATGATCAGGGCGACCAGGACGATGCCGGACAGGCGCATGAAGAGCCAGGCCAGCATCTCGAAGTTGGTGCGGGTGCGGCGCGGGGTCTTCTTGGTCCGCTGGCGCGGCGGCTCGATGACGAACGCGTCGGCCGGGTTGCCGGTGCCGAGGCCCTTGCCGGTGTGCGCCTGCTTGGAGGGGACGACGACGGCGTCGGAGATTTCCGTGCTCATGTCTCAGCTCACTTCCCGAACCAGGAGATCAGCGTGTGCTGCAGGATCCCGTAGAAGGAACCGGCCATCAGCACCACCCAGACACCGACCACGGTCCAGAGCATCTGCTTCTGGTACTTCGGGCCCTTGGACCAGAAGTCCACGGCGACGACGCGCAGGCCGTTGAGGGCGTGGAACAGGATGGCGGCCACCAGGCCGTACTCCATCAGGTTCACGAGGGGAGTCTTGTACGTCTGGATGACGGTGTCGTAGGACTCCGGCGACACTCGCACCAGAGCGGTGTCCAGGACGTGGGCGAACAGGAAGAAGAAGATGAGGACGCCGGTGACTCGATGAGCCACCCAGCTCCACATGCCTTCCCGGCCGCGGTACAGCGTTCCAGCCGGCACGGAAAAACCCTCCGGAAGCGATTGGGGGCTCGGCCGGCTTCGGTGTCGGTCAGCCCGGCCGGGTACGGTCCACCGGCCGCGAGCATCCTATCGACGCCTTCTCGCGTACCGCCTCCGGGGGCCCCAGGTGTGATCAATCAGGCACTTCTGGCCTAGTGGGGCGGGAACCAGGGAGCGGTTCGCCACTCTGGGTCACCGAATGACCGCGCCCCGCGTCGAAGGACGCGGGGCGAGCGGCTCGGGTTCATCCGTACGGGTGATTCACCCGCACGGATGAAAGAGGGGTGGGGGCCGGCTTCAGCGCGCTCCGGCCTCCGAGTGGGTGGCGACCAGGTGCTCCAGCCGGGTGAGGGCGATCCGGCGGAGCTCGTCCGCCGCGATCAGCCGCTCCTCGTCCGGGTCGTTGGCCAGGCGGGTGCGGATGGAGGAGAGCACGGTGTCGAGCATCTCCTCCGGGGCGACGCGCTCCAGGCAGACCACGAAGACGTGGCCGAACCGGGCCTCGTAGGCGGCGTGCGCCGCCCGCAGCGCGGTGTGCGCGGCCTGGCTGCCGGGGGCCCGCATGCCGAGCAGGGGCTGCGGCATCCAGCTCTCGTCCGCCAGGGCCTCGGCGAGGTCGGCCGGGCGGAGGTCGTAGGAGGCCTCGCTGGCGGCGGCCAGCAGGGACTCTATGTCGGGGTACGGCCGGTGCGCGGTGAGCCGCAGGGCCCAGCGGTGGCTGCCGCAGCAGGCCAGCAGGGCCTCCTCGGCGGCGCCGGCGTCGGCTTCGTTGAAGCGGTGCAACCCGAGGAGGGTCGGCTCTGTTCTGACGTCGAGCCGCTGTGACGGGATGTCGCTGGCCAGCGGGTCCTCCTCGTGAGGGCGGGAAGGTGCCGGTGAAGTGGGCTGGTGGGGCAGGTGAAGTATGGGGCTGCGGAGAGGCGCTCGGGCGCCGGTCGGGCAGCGCTTCCAAGGTAGTTGAGCCGTCATCAGTTGGGGAGGGCGCACGCCGAATTCATCCGGACGAGCTATCAAGTTGTGACGTTGACACCTTCGCGTCAGCACCCTCCCCGCGTTCATCTGCTAATCGGCAGGCCGGGCTCAGGTGCAGCGGGTGCCCGCGGCCGGCACGGTGCCCTCCGTCAGGTAGGCCTCCAGGGCCCGGTCGATGCAGGTGTTGCCCTTGCCGAAGGCGCCGTGGCCCTCGCCGACCCGGGTGAGCAGGGTGGCGTCGGCGAAGCCCTTGGCCAGGGACTCGGCCGAGGCGTACGGGGTGGCCGGGTCGCCGGTGGAGCCGACCACCAGGATCGGGGCGCTGCCCTCGGCCCGGACGGTGTGCGGCTTCTCCTGGGTCTTGAACGGCCAGTAGGCGCAGCCGGGCTCGCTGTAGTCGTCCACCGTGACGCCCTTGGACAGCAGCGGTGCCTCGGCGAGCAGCCGGTCCACCGCGGCCTTGGCGTGCTCGGGGGTGGGCGCCGGGCGGACGGCGTCGGCGCAGCTGATCGCGTCGTTGGCCTCCTCGATCGGGCTGTAGTGGCCGTTCTCGTCGCGGCCGTTGTAGTCGTCGGCGAAGGCCAGCAGCAGGTCGCCGCGCTTCATGGTCATCGCCATGCCGAGGCCGACCCGCAGGTACTTCCAGGAGGTCTTCTCGTCGCCGTAGAGCATCTGGATGGTGCCGGTCCAGGCCAGGTCGCGGCCGAGCTTGCGGCCGTCCTTGGCGGTCAGCGGGCTGTCGTGCAGGCCGTCCAGGAAGTCGGCGGCCTTCTTGGCGGCGGTGGCCTTGTCCTTGCCGAGCGAGCACTCGTCGGGGTGGTTCTCGACGCAGTCGGCGGCGAAGCGCTCGAAGGACTTCTCGAAGCCGACCTGCTGGTCCACGCCGTGGTCCAGGGTGTCCTGGGCGGGGTCGACGGCGCCGTCCAGGACCAGTCGGCCGGTGTTCTGCGGGAACTCCTCGGCGTAGAGGGCGCCGAGGTAGGTGCCGTAGGAGATGCCCAGGTAGTTGAGCTTCTTGTCGCCGACGGCGGCGCGCAGCACGTCGAGGTCGCGGGCGGTGTTGCGGGTGCCGACGAAGGGCAGCAGCTTGCCGGACCTGGCCTGGCAGGCGGCGGCGTGGTCGGTGGACTGCTTGACGTGCGCGGCCCTGCGCTCGGCCGGGTCGAGCGGCTCGTCCAGCTGGTTGGCGGCGTCGTGCTGCTTGTCGTCGTAGCAGACGACCGGCGAGCTGGCGCCGGTGCCGCGGGGGTCGAAGCCGATCACGTCGAAGCGGTTGTGCAGGGTGCCGACGAAGTCCTTGGCGCCGTACTCGACCATCTCGACGCCGGAGGCGCCGGGGCCGCCCGGGTTGACCATCAGCGAGCCGATCCGCTGGTCCGGCTTGGCGGCCGGGTACTTGATCAGCGCGAGGTCGATCGCGTCGGCCGCGGGGGTGGCGTAGTCGAGCGGGACGTGCAGCTTGCCGCACTTCATCCCGGAGGTGTCGATCTTGGCCTTCTCGGCCTGGGGGTCGGCCGGGCAGGCCGCCCAGGTGATCTGCTGGCCGTAGAAGGGCTTGAGCGCCGGGTCGGCCTCGCCGGTGGTCCTCGCGGTCGCCGCCGCGCCGCCCCCGACGCCGCCGGCGGGCGCGGAGGTGCCGGCGGCGTGGTCCTGGGCCGGCTCGGCGGTGCGGTCGCAGGCGGTGGCGAGGAGGAGGGTGCCTGCCGCCAGGGCGGTCAGCAGGACTCGTGGGCGGGCGGCCCGGAAGGTTCTCATCGGACGTGTGTACCACTGGGTGGTGACGCGTTCGACCAGGGGCCCCGGGGCCGCCCGCCCGGCCCGGATCAGCTCCGGTGGACCTTGTGGTTGGCGGCCTGCGCCCGGGGGCGGACCACCAGCAGGTCGATGTTCACGTGCGAGGGCCGGGTGACCGTCCAGGCCACGGTGTCGGCGATGTCCTCGGACGTCAGCGGCTCGGCCACGCCCGCGTAGACCGCGGCCGCCTTCTCCTCGTCGCCGCGGAAGCGGGTGACCGCGAAGCCCTCGGACTTCACCATGCCGGGCGCGATCTCGATCACCCGGATCGGCTCCCCGCACAGCTCCAGCCGCAGCGTGGCCGCGATGGTGTGCGCGGCGTGCTTGGCGGCGACGTACCCGCCGCCGCCCTCGTACGCGGCCAGCGCGGCGGTCGAGGAGAGCACCAGCACCGTGCCGTCGCCGGTGGCCCGCAGGGCCGGCAGCAGCGCCTGCGTCACGTGCAGCACGCCGAGCACGTTCACCTCGTACATGGCCCGCCAGTCGGCCGGGTCGCCGTGCTCGACTGTCTCGGCGCCGATCGCGCCGCCCGCGTTGTTCACCAGGACGTCCACCCGGCCGACCTCGGCGGCGAAGGCGTCCACGGCGGCCCGGTCGGTGACGTCCACGGTGACCGCCCGCGCCGAACCGCCCCGGTCGGTGATCTCCTTGGCCAGCGCCTCGATCCGTTCGGTGCGGCGGGCGGTCAGCACCACGTCGAATCCCTCGGCCGCCAGCCGGCGGGCGGTCGCCGCGCCGATTCCGCTGCTGGCACCGGTGACCACGGCCACCTTCTGCTCGGTCATTGCCACTCCCTGGGGCTCATCGGTCGTTCACCCGATCATCTCAACCGCGTCGGCGCCCCGGCGGGCAGGCCATAGATTGCGAGGACAGCGCCCGCCGATCCCTGGAGGGACCCATGGCAGCCGAGCCGCGCCGCGCCGAGTCGGGCTTCGACGTCGAACCGCTGTACGGCCCCGAGGCACTGGCCGGCTGGGACCCCGGAGCCCGGCTGGGCCGCCCGGGGGAGTACCCGTACACCCGGGGCGTCTACCCGACCATGTACACCGGCCGCCCCTGGACGATGCGCCAGTACGCGGGCTTCGGCACCGCCGCCGAGTCCAACGCCCGCTACCGGCAGCTGATCGCGGGCGGCGGCACCGGCCTGTCGGTCGCCTTCGACCTGCCGACCCAGATGGGCTACGACTCGGACGCCCCGCTCGCGGCCGGGGAGGTCGGCAAGGTGGGGGTGGCGGTGGACAGCGTCGAGGACATGGCGGTGCTGTTCGACGGCATCCCGCTCGGCGAGGTGTCCACCTCGATGACCATCAACGCGCCCGCCGCCCTGCTGCTGCTCCTCTACCAGCTGGTCGGGGAGGCCCGGGGCGTCGCGCCGGCGTCGCTCACCGGAACCGTCCAGAACGACGTGCTGAAGGAGTACATCGCCCGCGGCACGTACATCTTCCCGCCGCAGCCCTCGCTGCGGCTGGTGGCCGACCTGTTCCGGTACTGCCGCGCCGAGATCCCGCGCTGGAACACCATCTCCATCTCCGGCTACCACATGGCCGAGGCCGGGGCCGATCCCGCGCAGGAGATCGCCTTCACCCTGGCCAACGGCATCGCCTACGTCCGTACCGCGATCGCCGCCGGGATGGCCGTGGACGACTTCGCCCCCCGGCTCTCGTTCTTCTTCGTGGCCCGCACGACGCTCCTGGAGGAAGTGGCCAAGTTCCGGGCCGCACGCAGGATTTGGGCCGGAATCATGCGCGAGGAGTTCGGTGCGCGGGATCCGCGCTCGCAGATGCTGCGCTTCCACACCCAGACCGCCGGGGTGCAGCTCACGGCCCAGCAGCCCGAGGTCAACCTGGCCAGGGTCACCGTGCAGGCGCTCGCCGCGGTGTTCGGCGGCACCCAGTCGCTGCACACGAACAGCTACGACGAGGCGATCGCGCTGCCCACCGAGAAGGCCGCCAGGCTCGCCCTGCGCACCCAGCAGGTGCTCGCCCACGAGACCGACGTGACCGCCACCGTCGACCCCTTCGCCGGGTCGTACGCCGTCGAGTCGCTCACCGACGGGGTGGAGGCCGCCGCGCTGGCCCTGATGGCCCGGATCGAGGACCGGGGCGGCGCGGTGGCCGCGATCGAGCAGGGCTTCCAGAAGGCCGAGATCGAGCGCACCGCCTACCGCGTCCAGCAGGAGACCGACTCCGGCGAGCGGACCGTGGTCGGCGTCAACCGCTTCAGGGCGGACACGGAGGAGCCGTACCAGCCGCTGCGGGTGGACGCGGCGATCGAGCGGCAGCAGGCCGGGCGGCTGGCCCGGCTGCGGGCCGAGCGCTCCGCCGGCGCCGTCACCCGGGCGCTGGACGGGCTGCGCCGCACCGCCGAGGGGACGGGGAACGTGCTGTACCCGATGAAGGAGGCGCTGGCCGCCCGGGCCACCGTCGGAGAGGTGTGCGACGCGCTGCGCGGGGTGTGGGGGACGTACGCCCCGGTGGAGCGCTTCTGAGCACCGGCTGAACGGACGTCAACGTCCGGGTGCCGTCAAGGAAGTGGCGGCCGTGACCACCGGCCCGGGTGATCGTTGCACAGGGCAAGCAACCCGGGGAAGGCGGCTGAAACGAGATGTCATACCCACCTGTCCGGCCGGTATGCGCCCATCCGGGGACTAATTTTCCGGAAGTCGGGCCAAAACCCCCCAGCAGGCCTACGATTGGCGAGATGAACCGTCCTGAGCCCACTCAGCCGGGCGCCACTCTCGCTGCCGCACGCCCCGCCGCCGACCTGCGCGACCGGGTGGGGGCGCTGGAGCCCGAGCTGATCGCCTTCCGCCGTGATCTGCACCGGCACCCGGAGCTTGGCCGCCAGGAGTTCCGCACCACCGGGCTGCTGCGCGACCGGCTGGTGGCGGCCGGACTCGAACCCCGGGTGCTGCCGGGCGGCACCGGCCTGCTCGTCGACATCGTCCCGGCCGGCACCGCCCCGGGCGCCGAGTTCCTGGCCTTCCGCGCCGACATCGACGCACTCCCGATCGACGACGCCAAGACCGACGTGCCGTACCGCTCGACCGTCCCCGGCCGGGCCCACGCCTGCGGCCACGACGTGCACACCGCGGTGGTGCTCGGCGCCGGACTGGTGCTGGCCGAGGCCGCCCGCACCGGCGAGCTGCGCCGCCCGGTCCGGCTGGTCTTCCAGCCGGCCGAGGAGGTCATGCCGGGCGGGGCGCTGGACGTGATCAAGGCCCGCGGGATGGATGGTGTCGGCCGGATCTTCGCGGTGCACTGCGACCCGAAGGTGGAGGTCGGCCGGATCGCCCTGCGCACCGGCGCGATCACCTCGGCCTGCGACCGCCTGGTGCTGCACCTGGACGGCCCCGGCGGGCACACCGCCCGCCCGCACCTGACCACCGACCTGGTGACCGCGGTGGCCCGGATGGCCGCCGACCTCCCCGGCGCCCTGGCCCGCCGGATGGACCCGCGCTGGGGCGTCAGCCTGGTCTGGGGCCGGATCGCCTCCGGCTCCGCGCCCAACGTCATCCCGCAGCACGCCGAGCTGGAGGGCACCGTCCGCTGCCTGGAGCTGGACGGCTGGCGCGAGGCGCCGGACCTGCTGCACGAGCTGATCGCCAAGCTCAGCGAGACCTACCGGGCCAAGTGGACGCTGGACTACCACCGCGGGGTGCCGCCGGTGGTCAACGAGGCGGTCTCGGTCGCCCTGCTGGACGAGGTGATGAACGCGCGGTTCGGCCGGGACGGCCGCCAGGTGGTGGAGGGCACCGAGCAGAGCCTCGGCGGGGAGGACTTCTCCTGGTACCTGGAGCACGCCCCGGGCGCGCTGGCCCGGCTCGGCGTCCGCGCCCCCGGTGACACCACCGTCCGCGACCTGCACCAGGGCCGCTTCGACGTGGACGAGCGGGCGATCGGCATCGGGGCCGAGCTGTTCGCGGCGCTGGCACTGGGGGCGGACGGCCGCTGAGGGCGCAGCCGCGGGGCGGCAGCCGACACGTGGGCGGATTGTCGGGATTCGGGGTTCGGTGGCGGTTCCGTAAACTGGGCCCCACCAACCTCGGACCACCGTCCGTGTCACGGGAAAGGGCCTCGGGATGGGCCTCAGACCACGGTTTGATAACAACCCGAATGCTCTGGCACCCCGTAACACAACCGTGTTCTACGCGCGTTACGGTGGCGTCCGACCACGCCAAACGGTTGCGTGTTAGAAGGAGATACTCCCTTGCGCCGTTCAATGAAGCTCGCCGCGGTTGTGCTCTCGGGTTCCCTGGGCATGGCCTCGCTCGCCGCTTGCGGCGCAAAGAGCAACGACACCACCTCCTCCTCCGGCTCCGGCGACGGTTCGCTGAAGGTCGGTATGGCCTACGACATCGGTGGCCGTGGCGACCAGTCGTTCAACGACTCCGCCGCCCGTGGTCTCGACAAGGCCAAGTCCGACCTCGGTGTCTCCGTCACCGAGGCCGAGGCCAAGCAGGGCGAGGCCGAGGCCGACAAGGAGACCCGCCTCAAGAACCTGGTCGACGCCGGCTACAAGACCATCATCGCGGTCGGCTTCGTCTACCAGCCGGCGGTCAACAAGGTCGCCAAGGACAACCCGAACGTCAAGTTCGCGATCATCGACTCGAACGACAAGGACCAGCCGGCCAACGTCACCTCGCTGCTCTTCGCCGAGCAGGAGGGTTCGTACCTGGCCGGTGTCGCCGCCGCGAACAAGTCGAAGGCCCACCACATCGGCTTCATCGGTGGTGTGCAGTCCGAGCTGATCAAGAAGTTCGAGGCCGGTTACAAGGCGGGCGCCAAGTCCGTGGACCCGAACATCCAGATCGAGACCACGTACCTCACCACCCCGCCGGACTTCTCGGGCTTCTCCTCCCCCGACAAGGGCAAGGAGGCCGCCCAGGGCCAGCTCGACAAGGGCGCGGACGTCATCTACGCCGCCGCCGGTTCCTCGGGCAACGGCTCGATCGAGGCCGTCGCCAACGCCGGCAAGCTGGCCATCGGTGTCGACTCCGACCAGGCCAACCAGCCGGCCCTGGCGAAGTACAAGAACAGCATCCTGACCTCGATGGTCAAGAACGTCGACAACGCGGTGTTCTCGTACATCGACTCGGTCAAGAAGGGCCAGAACCCGACCGGGATCAAGCTCTTCGACCTGAAGGCCGACGGTGTCTCGCTCGCCACGACCGGTGGCAAGATCGACGACATCCAGTCGCAGCTGAAGGCCGCCGCCGACGCCATCAAGAGCGGCGCGACCACCATCCCGACCGCGCCGGCCCAGTAAGGACCGCGCGTCTCGGACGCGACAGCGCCTGCCGCCTGCCCGGCAGCGCGATGATCGACACAGTTCACGGGAGGGGCCCGGCAGGGTGCGCTCAACGCGTACCCCCGGGCCCCGTTCCGTCTCCAGGTTCCCCCCCCTTGGCCCTCCGAGCGCAACGACGCGCCTCCAGACCACCAGGAGACCGCCATCACCGCATCCGACCCCGTCCCCCTGCGCAAGGACGGCACCCCCAGCGCGGGGACGGCGACAACGGCCGTCGAACTGCGCGGCATCACCAAGCGCTTCCCCGGTGTCGTGGCCAACCACGACATCAACCTCACCGTCCGCACCGGCACCGTGCACGCCCTGATGGGTGAGAACGGCGCCGGCAAGTCGACGCTGATGAAGATCCTCTACGGCATGCAGAAGCCGGACGAGGGCACCATCGCGATCAACGGCGAGCTGTGCGAGTTCAACACGCCCGGCGACGCGATCGAGCGCGGCATCGGCATGGTGCACCAGCACTTCATGCTCGCCGACAACCTCACCGTCCTGGAGAACGTCGTCCTCGGTGGCGAGAAGATCCACGGCATCGGTGCCAAGGCGAAGGCGAAGATCAAGGAGATCTCCGACCAGTACGGCCTGGGCGTGCGCCCGGACGCCCTGGTCGAGGACCTCGGCGTCGCCGACCGTCAGCGCGTCGAGATCCTCAAGGTGCTCTACCGCGGCGCCAAGATCCTGATCCTCGACGAGCCCACGGCCGTCCTCGTCCCGCAGGAGGTCGACGCGCTGTTCGACAACCTGCGGGAGCTCAAGTCCGAGGGCGTCACCGTCATCTTCATCTCGCACAAGCTGCACGAGGTGCTGGCGGTGGCCGACGCGATCAGCGTCATCCGGCGCGGCACCACGGTCGGCGACGCCGACCCCAAGGCCGTCACCGCCCGACAGCTCGCCGAGATGATGGTCGGCGCCGAGCTGCCCTCCCCGGAGAGCCGCGCCTCGACCGTCACCACGGACGAGATGCTCGACGTCACGGACCTGCGGATCGCCAAGACCGACGCCGAGGGCATCGAGCGCGTCGTCCTGGACGACATCTCGCTGCGCATCCACAAGGGCGAGATCCTGGGCATCGCGGGTGTCGAGGGCAACGGCCAGGCCGAACTGGTCGAGGCCATCATGGGCATGCTGCCCCTGGACGGCGGCACCGTCACCCTGGACGGCAAGGACCTCTCCGGCACCCTGACCCGGTCCCGCCGCGAGGCCGGCATCGGCTACATCCCCGAGGACCGCCACAAGCACGGCCTGCTGCTGGAGGCCCCGCTCTGGGAGAACCGCATCCTCGGCCACGTCACCGAGGCGCCCAACTCCACCGGCGTGCTGCTGAACCCGTCCGCCGCGCGGGTGGACACCCAGCGGATCGTCGAGGAGTTCGACGTCCGCACCCCCGGCATCGAGGTCACCGCGGCCTCGCTCTCCGGCGGCAACCAGCAGAAGCTGATCATCGGCCGCGAGATGAGCCACCAGCCCAAGCTGCTGATCGCCGCGCACCCCACCCGCGGTGTCGACGTCGGCGCGCAGGCCCAGATCTGGGAGCACATCCGGAGCGCCCAGCGGGAGGGCCTGGCCGTCCTGCTGATCTCCGCCGACCTGGACGAGCTGATCGGGCTCTCCGACACCATCCGGGTCATCTACCGCGGCCGCCTGGTCGCCGACGCCGACCCGGCCACCGTGACCGCCGAGGACCTGGGCACCGCGATGACCGGTGCCGCCAGCGGCCACATCGAGTCCGAGCCGGAGGCCGTCGCCGAGGCGCACGCCGTCGCCGCCGAGGGCACCGAGGCCGAGGGCACCGACCCGTCCGACACCGCCGACGACCCGCAGGCGGGGGAGTAACCACATGACCAGTCCCAACCCCGCCGCCAAGCGCAGCCTGGCGCAGCGGATCAGCGTCGAGCGGATCGTGCTCGCACTGGCGGCGCCGGTGCTCGCGGTCGTGCTCTCCGTCGCGATCTGCTCCGTCCTGCTGGCGACCTCGGGCAAGAACCCGTTCGACGCGTGGAACGTGATGATCACGTTCGCCACCAAGTCGGACGGCCAGGTGCTGATCCTCAACCGGACCACCACCTACTACCTGGCCGCCGCGGCCGCCGCCTTCGGGTTCCGCATGAACCTGTTCAACATCGGCGTCGAGGGCCAGTACAAGGTCGCGGCGCTGTTCGCGGCCTACATCGGCGCGCAGGTCGACCTGCCGGCCTTCATCCAGATCCCGCTGCTGCTGGTCACCGCCATGCTGGTCGGCGGCCTGTACGCGAGCATCGCCGGTCTGCTGAAGGTCCTCCGCGGCGTCAGCGAGGTCATCTCGACCATCATGCTGAACGCCATCGCGCTCGCGATCGTCGGTCTGCTGCTCGTCCCGGGCATCTTCGCGCCGAAGGTCAGCGGCACCAGCAACTCGATCCAGACCGAGCCGATCTCCCAGTCGAGCCACTTCTTCGCGATCCAGACGGACGGCGGCCCGCTCTGGGGCTTCATCTTCATCGCCGTCCTGGTCGGCGTGGTGTTCCAGTTCGTGCTGACCCGCACCCGCTTCGGCTTCGACCTGCGCGCCACCGGCCGCTCGGAGTCCGCCGCGACCGCGTCCGGCGTGAACGTCAAGCGCATGATCGTCATCTCGATGGCGGTCTCCGGTGCGATCGCCGGTCTGATCGGCATGCCCGAGCTGCTGCAGAACTCCTTCTACTACGGGCAGACCTTCCAGCAGAACCTGGGCTTCCTGGGCATCTCGATCGCCCTGCTGGGCCGCAACAGCCCGATCGGCATGGCCTTCGCGGCCCTGCTGTTCGCCTTCCTGGACTCCACCGGTGCCCAGCTGCCGCTCCAGGGCGGCTTCCCGGCCGAGATCGTCTCGGTCATGGAGGGCACCATCGTCATCTGCGTCGTCGTCGCGTACGAGCTGGTGCGCCGCTACGGCCTGACGCGCCAGCAGAAGAAGGTCGGCGAGCAGCTCGCCGCCCAGCTCGCGGCCGCTGAGAAGAAGGAGGTGTCGGCGTGAGCACGGCTACCGCTGCTCGTCCCAAGGCGCCCGGCGCGCCTGCGAAGAAGCACAAGCTGTCCTGGCCGGTCGTCCTGCTCCTGATCGCGGGCGCCCTGGTGCTGTTCTCCGCCGTGGGCATGGCCACCGGCAACCACTCGCTGACCTCCTCCGGTCAGGTCACCGCCGCCCTCAGCGCCGCCGTGCCGATCGGCATGGCCGGTCTCGGCGGTCTCTGGTCCGAGCGGGCCGGTGTGGTCAACATCGGCCTCGAAGGCATGATGGTCGCCGGCACCTTCTGCGGCGCCTGGGCCGGCTACCTGGTCAACCCGTGGGTCGGTCTGCTGGCCGGCATGCTCGGCGGTGCGCTCGGCGGCCTGCTGCACGCGGTCATCACCGTCACCTTCGGCGTCGACCACATCGTCTCCGGCGTCGGCATCAACCTGCTGATCCCCGGCATCTGCGCGTACGTCAACCGGATCTACTACAAGGACTACATCTCGGCCGGTGCCGGCCAGAACCAGTCCCCGCCGGCGGACCCGCTGCCCTACATCACGGTTCCGGGGCTGTCCTCGGGCCTGAAGGACATCGAGAGCCACCACTGGTTCTTCGTCTCGGACGTCGCGGGCGTGCTCGCCGGCCTGGTCACCAACATCTCGGTGGTCGTGGTCCTGGCGGCCGCGCTGATCGTGGTCAGCTACTTCGTGCTCTGGCGCACGGTGTTCGGCCTGCGGCTGCGCTCCTGCGGTGAGAACCCGACGGCCTCCGAGTCGCTGGGCGTCAACGTCTACAAGTACAAGTACATCGCGGTCATCGCCTCCGGTGCCTTCGCCGGCCTCGGCGGTGCGTACCTCTCGCTGGTCGCCGCGCACTTCTACAAGGACGGCCAGACCCTCGGCCGGGGCTTCATCGGCCTCGCCGCGATGATCTTCGGCAACTGGATGCCGGGCGGCCTCGCCATGGGCGCCGGCCTGTTCGGCTTCACCGACAGCCTCCAGCTGCGCGACCCGGGGTCGGTGCACGTGCTGCTCCTGATCGTGGGCATCGCGATGGTGCTGCTCGCCCTGTGGCAGCTCTACCGGCGCAAGTACACCGCGATGGTGATCTCGCTCGTCATCGCCGGCGGCATGATCGCCTGGTACTCGCTGACCGACGAGGTGCAGCGTCCGCTGATCGTCGCCACGCCGTACGTGATCACCCTGGTGGTGCTCTCGCTGGCCTCGCAGCGCCTGCGTCCGCCGAAGGCCGACGGGCAGATCTACCGCAAGGGCCAGGGCAAGTGACCGCCCCCGTGGTCGACTGGGAGCGGCTGCGCGAGGCGGCGCGCGAGGCGATGGGCCACGCGTACGCCCCGTACAGCAAGTTCCCGGTCGGTGCGGCCGCGCTGGTGGACGACGGGCGGGTGGTCACCGGCTGCAACGTCGAGAACGCCTCGTACGGGCTCGGGCTGTGCGCCGAGTGCGGGCTGGTGTCCGCGCTGCACGCCACCGGCGGCGGGCGGCTGACCGCGTTCACCTGCGTGGACGGTGCCGGTGAGCTGCTGATGCCGTGCGGGCGCTGCCGCCAGCTGCTGTACGAGCACGGCGGGCCCGAGCTGCTGATCGAGCTGCCCTCCGGGGTCAAGCCGATGAGCGAGGTCCTGCCCGACGCGTTCGGGCCGGAGCGGCTCTAGCCTCTCTGTTTGTTACGCGCGTAGAGTGTCGCGAGTGGGCCGGAACCCGGTCATCTCGCGGCACTCTTCGCATTTCATGCCTTTCTGAAACCCCTCTTGGAGCACGCATGGACGCCATCTCCGTCATCAGGACCAAGCGCGACCGCGGAGAGCTGAGCGACGCTCAGATCGACTGGGTCATTGACGCCTACACCCGCGGCGAGGTCGCCGACGAGCAGATGTCCGCCCTGGCCATGGCGATCCTGCTGAACGGCATGCAGCCGCGCGAGATCAGCCGCTGGACCGACGCCATGATCCGCTCCGGCGTCCGGATGGACTTCTCCTCGCTGCCGCTGCCCACCAGCGACAAGCACTCCACCGGCGGCGTCGGCGACAAGATCACCCTCCCGCTCGCCCCGCTGGTCGCCGCCTGCGGCGCCGCCGTCCCGCAGCTCTCCGGCCGCGGCCTCGGCCACACCGGCGGCACCCTGGACAAGCTGGAGTCCATCCCCGGCTGGCGCGCCCTGCTGTCCAACGACGAGATGATGGACGTGCTGCGCGACGCGGGCGCGGTCATCTGCGCGGCCGGCGACGGCCTCGCCCCGGCCGACAAGAAGCTGTACGCGCTGCGCGACGTCACCGGCACCGTCGAGGCGATCCCGCTGATCGCCTCCTCGATCATGTCCAAGAAGATCGCCGAGGGCACCGGCGCGCTCGTCCTGGACGTCAAGGTCGGCTCCGGCGCGTTCATGAAGAACATCGACGACGCCCGCGAGCTCGCCCGCACCATGGTGGGCCTGGGCACCACCGCCGGGGTCAACACCGTCGCGCTGCTCACCGACATGTCCACCCCGCTCGGCCTCACCGCCGGAAACGCGCTGGAGGTCCGCGAGTCGGTCGAGGTGCTGGCCGGCGGCGGTCCGGCCGACGTCGTGGAGCTGACCCTCGCGCTCGCCCGCGAGATGCTCGCCGCGGCCGGCGTGCACGGCAAGGACCCGGCGGACGCGCTGCGCGACGGCTCCGCGATGGACCACTGGCGCCGCATGATCGCCGCCCAGGGCGGCGACGTGGACGCCCCGCTCCCGGTCGCCCGCGAGCAGCACGTCATCCCCGCGCCGGCCTCCGGCGTGCTCACCGAGCTCGACGCGTACGCCGTCGGCGTCTGCGCCTGGCGCCTGGGCGCCGGCCGCGCCCGCAAGGAGGACCCGGTGCAGGCCGGCGCCGGCGTCGAGATGCACGCCAAGCCGGGTGACACCGTCGTGGCCGGCCAGCCCCTGCTGACCCTCCACACCGACACCCCGGAGCGCTACGACTACGCCATCGAGGCCCTGGCCGGCGGCATCACCGTCGCCCCCGAAGGCACGGCGTTCACCCCGAACCCGATCGTGCTGGACCGCATCGCCTGACCGTGGTCGGTGTCCTGCGGACGTGCGCTCAGGCGTACGTCCGCAGGACACTGGTGTCGAGCTTCCACGGGCCCACGGTGATCGTGTCGCCGAAGACGAAGTCCTTGCGGCGGGTGTAGCCGGGCTCGTCGTGAATGATGCCGGTGCCCTTGCGGGGATCGACCAGGAGGTACAGCGGGATACCCATCGCCGAGTAGTCGCGGACCTTGTCGTGGTAGTCGTTCTCGGGGTTGGACTTGGAGACGATCTCCACGACGAGAAGGATCTCGTGGGGAAGGAACGCCGGGCAGTCGTCGTCCAGAGCCGCGTCGGGGAACACCATCAGGTCAGGGTTCCGGAGCCGACCGAGGCCGATGTCCTCCAAGTCCGCGCCGCCGTGGGCGATGTAGCCGGGGTGGGTCTGTGGCAGTTGGGCATTGAGCTGCTGTGCCAGGCGGATGACTGCGAGCTCGTGGCGTTTCACGGGCGACATCATCATGACAATCTCGCCGTCGGCGATCTCGATCTTCCCTATCCCCGGCACCCTCGGCAGCTGATCCGCGATCTCGCGGAGCCGGGCGTACACAGCAGGATCGATGCTCATGTCCCGGAGTGTATCGGCGGCGGCTGTCAACCGTCCGCGAGCGCTCGCCTCGTGGTATGCGCCTGACGGGTGGCGTAGAGGGTGACGCCGGCGGCGAGGGTCATGGCGGTGAGGCCGACGGCGGCGGCTCCGGGCCAGCCGGTGGCGTGGTAGGCGTCGGCGCCGAGGGTGCCGCCGAGGCTGTTGCCGAGGTAGTAGGCGATCAGGTAGAGCGCTGAGGCCTGGGCGCGGCCCTCGGTGGCGGTGCGGCCGACCGCGGAGGACGCGGTGGCGTGGCCGGCGAAGAAGCCCGCGGTGATCAGGACCAGGCCGAGCAGCGCGCAGAGCAGGGAGTCGGCGAGCGAGAGCAGCAGGCCGGCCGCGGTGACGCCGACGGAGACGTAGAGGGCGCCGCGGCGGCCCAGTCGGCCGGAGAGGCGGCCGGCCGCGGCGGAGGTGCCGGTGCCGACCAGGTAGACCACGAAGATCGAGGCGGCGATCGACTCCGGCAGGTGGAACGGCGCGGAGATCAGCCGGTAGCCGACGGTGTTGTAGACCGCGCCGAACACGGCCATGAACAGCATCCCGAGCGCGTACAGCCGGACCAGCAGCGGGTTGCGCAGGTGGCGTCCGACGGTGCGGGCGAGCGCGCGGGCGTCCACCGGGGCGGGGGTGAAGTGCCGGGCGGCGGGGATCAGCAGCCGGAACACGAGCGTGGCGAGCAGGGCGAGGGCGGCGGAGGCGGCGAGGCCCCAGCGCCAGCCGAGCGCGGCGGCGGTCCAGCCGGAGAGCAGCCGGCCGCCCATGCCGCCGATGCTGTTGCCGGCCACGTACAGACCCATCGCGGAGGCCAGGGCGCTGGGGTGGACCTCCTCGGCGAGGTAGGCCATGGCGGTGGCCGGGAGCCCGGCGAGGGCGGCGCCCTGGAGGACCCGCAGGACGACGAGGGTGGTCAGGTCCGGTGCGAAGGGCAGGGCGAGGGCGAGGACGGAGGCGGCGAGGGTGGAGGCCGTCATCACGGCGGTGCGGCCGTACCTGTCGGAGAGCGCGCTCGCCGGGAGCAGTCCGAGGGCGAGGCCGAGGGTGGCGGCGGAGGCCGTCCAGCTGGCCTGGCCGGGGGTGAGGTCGAGGTCGGCCGAGAGGACCGGCAGCAGGCCCTGGGTGGAGTAGAGCAGGACGAAGGTCGCGACCCCGGCGGCGAACAGGGCGAGGTTGGCGCGGCGGAAGGCGGGCCGTCCGGGGCGGAGGCGGTCGTCCGGGGCGGTGGCGGTGGCGGGGGCATCCGGGGCGGGCACGGATGCCCTGGTACTTGAGGGCTGCATGCCGTTGACCGTAGGCCTGGTGTCGTTGATGCGTCCAATGCATGAAGCAGGCATGATCGATGCACTGGCGTATGAGTCGAGGTGTCGAGGTGGTGGCGGGATGGCCGGGCCGGAGCCGGTGGACGGCGGGGAGCAGCGGTACCGGGCGGCCGAGTTGGGGCCGGACGAGCCGGCCGTCCTGCTGGCGCCCCGGCTGGCGCAGTTCGCGGCGGTGGCCCGGCTGGAGCACGTGACGCAGGCGGCCGCGGTGCTCGGGATGCCGCAGCCGACGCTGTCGCGTGCGGTGGCGCGCCTGGAGGAGGAGCTGGGGGTGGAGCTGCTGGCCCGTCAGGGCCGTACGGTCCGGCTGACCAGGGCGGGCCGGCTGCTGCTGGCCTCGGTGGAGCGGGCGCTGGCCGAGGTCGAGCGGGGCGCGCAGGCGGCCAGGGCGGAGGCGGACCCGGAGGCGGGGCTGGTCGCCTTCGGCTTCCTGCACACGATGGGGCCGGACGCGGTGCCGGCGCTGCTGCGCGGCTTCCGCGCGGCGCACCCCCGGGTGCGGTTCCAGCTGGTGCAGGACTACGGCGCGGCGATGCTGGAGCGGCTGCGGGCCGGCGAGCTGGACCTCTGCCTGGTGGCGCCGCTGCCGGAGGATCCGGCGTTCACCGCCCGCCCGTTGGACGAGCAGCGCCTGCACCTGGTCGTCCCGGCGGACCACCGGCTGGCCGGGCGCCGGCGGATCCGGCTGGCGGAGGTGGCCGAGGAGCCGTTCGTCGGGCTGGAGCAGGGGTACGGGCTGCGCGCGATCACGGACGGCTTCTGCGCGGAGGCCGGGTTCGTCCCCCGGCTGGCGTTCGAGGGGGAGGAGGCCGAGACGCTGCGCGGTCTGGTGGCGGCCGGGCTGGGGGTGGCGCTGCTGCCGCCGGCCCTGGTGCCGCGGCCCGGGGTGGTGGAGCTGGAGGTGACGGCGCCGCGTACCCGGCGGGCGGTCGGACTGGCCTGGGCGGCGGGGCGGCCGCTGACGCCGCCGGCGAAGGCGTTCCGGGACTTCGTGCTGTCCCGGCGCGGACGGCTGCTCCAGCACGACTGAAACCGTCGTCGCGGTATTCCGGAACGGCCAGGGCGGTTTGGCGGATCCTATGGACCGGTCGGTGGAATTCCGGGCGGAGTTTGGACCATTCGGTGGTGTTCGCAGTGGTGGGTCTACGCGCGTAGGGGCTATATTTCCGCAATGGAGAAGCAGATCCCCGTCACCACCGCGGGCACCGGCCCGCGCATCCCCGCCGCCGACCAGATCCGCCGCGCGCCCAAGGTCCTGCTGCACGACCACCTGGACGGCGGGCTGCGTCCGGAGACCGTCGTCGAGCTGGCCGCCGCCGTCGGCTACGAGGGACTCCCCACCACCGACGTCAAGGAACTCGGCGAGTGGTTCCGCGAGGCCGCCGACTCCGGCTCGCTGGTCCGCTACCTGGAGACCTTCGCGCACACCTGCGCCGTGATGCAGACCCGCGAGGCCCTGATCAAGGTCGCCGCCGACTGCGCCGAGGACCTGGCCGCCGACGGCGTCGTGTACGCCGAGGTCCGGTACGCCCCCGAGCAGCACCTGGAGGGCGGCCTGACCCTCGACGAGGTCGTCGAGGCCGTCCAGGAGGGCTTCCGCCTGGGCGAGGCCAACGCCCGCGCGGCCGGCCACCGGATCCGCATCGGCACCCTGATCACCGCGATGCGGCACGCCGCCCGCTCGCAGGAGATCGCCGAACTGGCCAACCGCCACCGGGACTCGGGCGTCGTCGGCTTCGACATCGCCGGTGCCGAGGCCGGCTACCCCCCCACCCGCCACCAGGCCGCCTTCGACTACCTCAAGGGCGAGAACAACCACTTCACCATCCACGCGGGCGAGGCCTTCGGCCTGCCGTCGATCTGGGAGGCCCTGCAGTGCTGCGGCGCCGACCGGCTCGGCCACGGCGTGCGGATCGTCGACGACATCACGGTGAACGAGGACGGCAGCGTCGAGCTCGGCCGGCTGGCCGCGTACGTGCGCGACAAGCGCATCCCGCTGGAGATGTGCCCCACCTCCAACCTCCAGACCGCGGCGGCCACCTCGTACGCCGAGCACCCGATCGGGCTGCTCAGCCGGCTGAAGTTCCGGGTCACGGTGAACACCGACAACCGGCTCATGAGCGGCACCAGCATGAGCCAGGAGTTCGGGCACCTGGTCGAGGCCTTCGGCTACACCCTGGGCGACATGGAGTGGTTCACCGTGAACGCCATGAAGTCCGCGTTCCTGCCCTTCGACGAGCGACTGGCGATGATCAACGACGTGATCAAGCCGGGCTACGCCGAGCTGAAGGCCGAGTGGCTGTTCAGCGCGGGCACCGGCGGCAACTGAGCCGTAGCGCTGACGCGCTCCTTTCGGTCGGATGAACGGCCTTCTTCCGCACGGAAGTTGGCGTTCATCCGACTACTCACTCGGGTGAGTGAACGCTCCTTGGTTCTCGCGCGACCGGCTCACTACGGTGTGCCAGTCATTGCCGACCAGGCACGGTGGCGGCCTCCCGTCCGCCGGAAGCCGTACGCGTCGTCGGCCTCCGACGAGGACCCAAGGGGACGAACCATGAAGCAGGCTCTCAAGGCCGCCGGCACCGCGGCGCTCGGCATCGCCATCGCGGCGATCGGCGCCGGCACCGCCTCCGCCGACGCCGCCCCGGCGCCCGGCGGCCTCGGGCTGCCCACCGGCGCGGTGACGAACCCCGCGGTGACCGGGGCGGTCACCGACACCGCCGCCAAGCTGCCCGGCGGCGACAAGGTCACCGGCACGCTGGGCACCCTCGCCCCGAGCGTCGGCCACGCCGCCCCGGCCGCCGAGGCCCCGCTCGCCGGCGTCACCCAGCAGCGCGCCGCCGTGCCCTCCGTCCCGGGTCTCGACAAGACCCCCCTCGGCGGGCTGACCGGCGCCCTTCCGGGCCTGCCGGGCCTGGGCGGCTGATTCCGCAGCCGCCGACACACGGACGGGCCGCCCCCCCCCCCCCCCCCGGGGGGGGGGGCCGGGCGGGGGCCGCCCCCCCCGGGGCGGGGGGCGGGCGGCCGGCCGCGGGGGGGGGGGGGGCGGGGGGCGGGGGCCCGGGG
>NZ_JBIWNL010000012.1:0-59028 GCF_044767225.1 Kitasatospora sp. NPDC101447 | reverse complement strand
GTGCGGCCCCCCCCCCCCGGCCGCCCCCCCCCCCCCCCGGCCGCCCCCCCCCCCCCCCCCCCCGGGGGGGGGCGCCCCGTCCGCGTTCCGCCGCGACGGCTCACGGCTCACGGCTCACAGCGTGCGGCTCGCGGCTCGCGGCTGACGGCTCACGGCTCCTGGGGGAGGAGCAGCCAGAGGGCGAGGTAGAGCAGGAACTGCGGGCCGGGCAGCAGGCAGGACAGCAGGAAGATCAGCCGGACGGTCCCCGGGGTCAGCCCGAAGCGGGCGGCGATCCCGGCGCAGACGCCGGCGATGACGCGGTTGTGGCGGGGACGGGCAAGGCGCGCGCTCATGGTGTACTCCTGATCTGGTCCGCACGGTGCGACCCGGTCCGGCCGGTCCGGCGGGCGTACTTCCATGCTCCGCCGTCGCCGGCGCGAAAGCCTCAGCCCGGCAGGTGATTCCGCACCCCGAACGTTCACCGGGGAGGCGTAGCCGGACGTCGGGGTCGTCCTCAGGGTGACCCTGAGGGCCACCGCCCTCCGGCCCGGACCGAATGCCCCGTGACCTCCCGCCGCGGGCCCGTGGAATGGGCTCGATATGATGCCGCAGTCGCTGTTGGCCGGGGGGCGGAACATCGGCGCGCCATCGCCAGGAAATGGCCTCTCACGCAAGCGATTTCACGTTCTGTTGGGCTCTGTCCGAATTCTCTCGTGAGGTTGACATTGCGCATTCCACAGCGCAGCTTCCTGGCCGCGACCGCCGCCGTCACCCTGGCCTCCGGCCTGGCCGTCGTCGAGGCCCCGGCCGTCCTCGCCGCCCCGGGGGCCGTCGCGGCGACCCAGGGCGCCCAGGCCCAGCCCTCTCCGGTCACCGTCGCCCTCGGCGGCCTGCCCGGCACCGTCAAGGCGGGCGCCGCGCCGGTGGAGTTCACCGTGACGCTCAGGAACACCGCCGACCACCAGATGGACGTGCCCGCGTCCTCCGTCGTCATCGGGGACACCGGTACCGCCACCAAGCCGAGCCAGTTCACGCTGCAGTACCGGTCGCCCGGCGGCACGCAGTGGCAGGACGCCAAGGTGCGGGCCACGAACAGCGGCGGCCTCTGGGACCTCGACCAGCCCGCGCAGCTGCACCTGGCGCCCGGTACCGAGGCCGTCTACCGGCTGCGGCTCACCGTCGCCGCCGACACCCCGGCGGGCCGGGTGACGCCCGGGTTCAGCGCCGTCGTCTCGGACCCCGCCCTGCCGCCGGAGCAGCGGGTCTCCTCCGCGATCGGCTTCTCGGACCTGGTCATCGCCCCGGCGGTCACGCCGACGACCGCGGCGCCCAGGCCCGCCGCCACGGCGGACGTCAGGCTCGACGGCGTGCCCGCCGCCTTCACGGCGGGTGGCGAGGCGAAGGCGTTCAGGCTGGTCTTCGCCAACACCAGCGGCAAGGACCTCCGCATCCTGCCCGCGATCGTCTTCCGGGGGGCGACCGAGCTCCCCTCCGAGACCGTCAGGTTCGAGTTCAGGACGGCCGGCGGGGCCTGGCTGGAGGGGACCCCGGCAGGCAGCTCGGAGCACCCCGGCTGGCTCTACCTGGGGCTGCGCACCGGTGACAAGAGCGCCGACGTGATGGCGCTGGCGAAGGGCGAGACCCGGACGATCGACGTCCGGCTGTCCTTCACCAGGGACACCCCGGCCATGGCCCAGTCCCTGGCGGCCCTCGCGGGCAGCCTGCCCGGCGAGGGCGAGAGCGGGAGCGAGGCGTCCAGCCCGAAGGCCGACTTCACGATCGTGGCCGCGGCGGGCTCCACCGCGACGCCGGTGCCCACCGTGTCGGCCACCCCGACGCCGACCGCGTCGGCGCCGTCCGCCGTCGCGGTCGTCCCGGTCGTCCAGACCACCAGCGCGGCGCCGAGCCCGGCGGCCGGCCTCCCGCAGGTGGTCACCGCCGCGGCGCCGACCCCGGAGACCCGGCTGGCCTCCACCGGCGGCGGCCCCAGCTCCGCGCCGATGGCGATCACCGGTGCGGTCGCGATAGCCCTCGGCGTGGGCACCCTGGTCGTGGCGCGCCGCCGCAGGAACGGGTAGGGCCGCCCACGGGCGGCACCGGGGCGCGACCCCGCAGACGCCGGAAGGCCCGTCCGTCATCCGCTGCAGAGCGGTGACGGACGGGCCTTCCGGCGTTCGTGCGACGGGTGCGTCCGGATCAGCCGGCCGGGTGCGGCGGCTGGGCCGGCGGCGCGGGCTGCGCGTACGGGTTGTCCGCCACCGGCTGCGGCGGGACGCCCGGCGGGTACGGCGTGGCGGCCTGCGGCACGCCCGGCTGCGGGGCGTTGGGGTTGAACGGGGCCTGCGGCGCGTTGGGGTTGAACGGCGCCTGCGGGGCGTTCGGGTTGAACGCGACGGCCTGCGGGGCCGGCTGGTTCTTGGCGTTGCTGCGCTCGACGATCGCCTTCACGGAACCGGCGATCAGCGCGACCGGCAGGATGAACACCTTGAAGAAGATGTAGTACGTGCCGCCCTCGAAGACGAACGCGAGGTAGTAGGCGTACCCCAGGAAACCGAGGGCGACCACGACGTTGAGGATCCGCAGGCCGACCTTCAGCCCGCCGGCGAAGGCCCCGAGGAGCAGCATGAGGACGCCGCTGAGCGCCAGCAGGACGACGTACCAGGAGAACAGCGGTTCGGCGCTGAAGTCGAGATTGTTCAAGGGGGGTTTCCTGTGGGAGGGAAGAAACAACGGCGGAACCGTTTGGGGACGAGAGCGCACAGTACTGGAGGCGGCTGACATTCGTCGCGGCCTTTACGTCACGGTGTCGTTGCGCTCTGCCGGAGCGGCAATTGACGAGGTGGGAAATGACTGAGTATGAGGTGCTGCGGGTCTTTTGCGGACCTGACGGCCGGTACGGGAACGAGCTCGGTGTGGTGCGGGACGGCGCCGCCGTCCCGGAGCGCGCCGACCGGCAGCGGATCGCGCACGAACTCGGCTTCAGCGAGACGGTGTTCGTCGACGACCCGGAGCGCGGGGAGATCGACATCTTCACCCCGACGCTGCGTCTGCCGTTCGCCGGGCACCCGTGCGTGGGCGCCGCCTGGCTGCTCGGGGTGGACCGGCTGGTCACGGCCGCCGGCGTGGTGGGCGTGCGGCGCGCGGACGGGGTGACCCGGATCGAGGCCCGGCCGCAGTGGGCCCCGCCGCGGACGCTGCGGCAGTACGGATCGGTAGCCGAGGTGGAGGCGCTGGAGGTGCCGCCGCCGGGGGAGTGGATCTACGCCTGGGCCTGGCAGGACGAGGCGGCCGGCACCGTCCGGGCGCGGGCCTTCCCCGGGCGCGGCGACGGGATCGACGAGGACGAGGCGACCGGGGCGGCCGCCCTGCTGCTGACCGCGCGGCTCGGCCGGGCGCTGACCGTGACCCAGGGCCGGGGCTCGCAGTTGCTGACCGGGTTGCGCCCGGGCGGGCTGGTCGAGGTGGGCGGTCGGGTGGCGCCGGTTCAGCGGACGGGCGGCGTCGGCTCCGCGTAGGCGCGCGGACGGGCGACGGACGGCCGGGGGGCGGGCGCGACGGCGGCCACCCGGCCGACGGCGGTCACCGGCGGGACGGCCAGGACGGACACCCGGGGCGCCCGCGGCCGACGCTCCCGGAGCAGGTGGCGCAGGCCGGGGACCAGCGCGACGTGCGTGGTGGCCACACCGATCACGGCGAACAGGATGTGGTCCACGTTGAGGACGTGCCCCGGCGTCCAGGAGGACAGGAACTCCAGCCCGGTCGCCAGCAGCGCGGAGACGCCGGTGGTGCGCAGGAAGGACGGCAGCCAGGGGGCCCGCAGGCGCCCGCCGGCCAGCGGCAGCAGGACGCCGAGCGGGGCCAGCAGCAGCAGCTCGCCGACCACCTGCCAGCCGGTGGAGGAGCGCAGCGAGGCCAGCGGCGTCAGGTTGGCGTCGTACACCCACGCCACCGGAAGCGGTCTCAGCACCACCCAGAGCACCAGCGCCAGGTACAGGGCCAGGCCCGTCAGTCCGGCCGGCCGGAGGGAACGGTGGACGGCCGCCGCCGGGCTGCTCTCGGTCCCCGCGCCGGAACGCTCCTCGCGTGTCCTGGTGCCATGTCGCTGCACGGGGGGAAGGACGTGAGCCGGTGGCGCGGCGGTTCCACGTCGGGCGTGAACATTCCCGAACGCGCCCCCGGCGCCCTCCGCTACTTGCAGGGCGAGGCCGTCGGCACCGCGCTGAACGCGTTGTCCGGCGGCGGGCTGCCGGGCACCACCGGCGTGGGCGACGGGCTCGGGCTCGCGGCGCCCTTGGCGGCGCCGCGGGCCGCGGTCACGGCCGGTGCGGGGCCGGTCGGGGTGGCCAGCGCGGTGGGTATGTGCGGGGTGGTCGGGCACGCCGTCCGGCTGGCCGGGGCGCCGGCGTCGACCGGTACGGCGGTCGGCCGGATGCCGCAGCCGGAGGCCAGCGCGAGCAGGAGCAGCGCGCCGGCGGTGCGGCGCAGGGCGGTGCGGGTGGGGGCGGTCACGTGGCGTCCTTGTCCTCGACGGCGTCGCGCGCGGGGCCGTTCTCGGCCCCGCCCGCGGACGGCGGAGGCGGTGGCGTCAGCGGCAGTGTCAGGGTGAACACCGCGCCGACCTCCCCGTTCGCCGCCGTGATCGTCCCCCCGTGTATCTGCGCGTTGGCCATCGCGATCGACAGCCCCAGGCCGCTGCCCTCCGAGCGGGCCCGCCCCCGGTCCGCCTTGTAGAAGCGGTCGAAGACGTGCGGCAGCACGTCCTCCGGGATGCCCGGGCCGCTGTCGCTGACCTCGACCACCACCGAGTCCTCGGACTGCCGGACCCTGACCCGCACCGGCGAGCCGCCGTGCTTGAGCGCGTTGCCGATCAGGTTGGCGAAGACCACGTCGAGCCGGCGCGGGTCGACCACGGCCAGGATGCCGCGCGGGGCGTCCACCTCGACCGCGTCGTACCAGGCACGCCCGTCGATGCAGGACATGATCAGGTCGGAGATGTCCATCTCGTCGGCGACCAGCTTGGCGGTGCCGGCGTCGAAGCGGGTCACCTCCATCAGGTTCTCCACCAGGTCGGACAGCCGCCGGGTCTCGCTGACCACCAGCCGGACGGCCGGCTCGATCATCGGGTCCAGCGACTCGGCCTCGTCCTCCAGGATGTCGGTGACGGCGGTCATCGCGGTCAGCGGGGTGCGCAGCTCGTGCGACATGTCGGCGACGAACCGCCGGCTCTGCGCCTCGCGCGCGCTCAGCTCCTCGACCTGCTCGTGGAGCTGCTCCGCGGTCCGGTTGAAGGTCCGCGCCAGATCGGCGAGTTCGTCCGCGCCGTCGACTTCGAGCCGGGTGTCCAGGTGCCCCTCGCCGAGCCGCCGGGCCGCGTCGCCGAGCCGCTTGACCGGCCGCAGCACGGTGGCCGAGGCGGCCTGGGCGAGCAGCGCCGAGCCGATCAGCGCGAGCAGGGTGGCGATCGCCAGCGACCAGCCCAGCGTGTTCAGGTCGGCCCGCTCGTTCTCCAGCGACTTGAACATGTACGCCGTCGGGCCGTTCGGCACCACCTTGGTGCCGCCGATCACGAACGGCCGGCCCTCCAGGTTCTGCCGCTGCCAGTACAGGTGGTACGGGTACGGGTTGCTCTCGGTGACCTCGCGCGGCTTGGCGACCGTGGACTGCAGCGCGGCCGGCACGTCGGCCAGCGTGAAGCGCGTCGGGTCGGAGGAGGCCGAGGGGCACTCCGGGTGCGCCGGGTCGACCACCACCACGTCGTAACTGAGGCCGGAGCTGGCCACGTTGGAGGCCAGCGTGGCCAGCTCCGGGCAGGCCGCGTTCAGCGGCAGCTCGGAGACGTTGCGGCTGAGCGAGACCCGGAAGTCGTTCAGCGCGGTGTCCTGGGCACGCTTGAGCACCGCGTCGCGGTTCAGCCAGTACGCGATGCCGGAGGCCGAAACGGCGGCGAGCAGCGCGACCGCCGCGAACACCGCGATCAGCCGTACGCGCAGGGAGCGCAGCCGTCGCCACCGGCCCGCCGGGAAACGCCGGGCAGTCGTCTGATGGTCAGTCACAAGAGCCTGTCGTGGTACGGGAGGTCAGCGGTCGGAGGGCAGGGGGAGGGGGAGGGGAGGGGAGGTCTCAGGCCGGCGGGTCCAGCCGGTAGCCCACCCCGCGCACGGTGCGGATCAGCGTCGGCGCGGACGGCACGTCCTCGACCTTGGCCCGCAGCCGCTGCACGCAGGCGTCCACCAGGCGCGAGTCGCCGAGGTAGTCGTGCTCCCAGACCAGCCGCAGCAGCTGCTGGCGGGAGAGCGCCTGCCCGGGGCGGCGGCTGAGCTCCAGCAGCAGCCGCAGCTCGGTCGGGGTGAGCTGGAGGTCCTGTCCGTCCTTGGTGACGGTCATCGCCGCGCGGTCGATCACCACGGTGCCGTACGCGGAGGAGTCCGAACTCTCCCGCTCGCCGCGCCGCAGCACCGCCCGGATCCGGGCGTCCAGCACGCGTGGCTGCACCGGTTTGACCACGTAGTCGTCCGCGCCGGACTCCAGGCCCACCACCACGTCGATGTCGTCCGAGCGTGCGGTCAGCAGGATGATCGGCAGCTGGTCGGTGCGCCGGATCCGGCGGCACACCTCGAAGCCGTCGATCCCGGGCAACATGACGTCCAGCACGATCAGGTCGGGCCGCTGCTCCTTGAAGAGCCTCAGACCGTCCTCACCGGAGGCGGCGGTGGCCACGCGGTGGCCCTGGCGGGTGAGGGCGAGTTCGAGGCCGGTCCGGATGGCGTCGTCGTCCTCGATGAGTAGGAGGAAAGGCACGGCCCCATTTTGGCCCACCCGCAGCCCCGAATCACCCCCCGGACCGCTCACGGACCGTACGGGAACCGGAAGGACCGCCACCGGCGTCCGGTACGGAGGGAGGCGGACCGGGACGAAAGGCCCCCGCCTGTGACACCCCTGTGACAGTCGGCGGACAGCGTCATCACAACCGGCGGGCAGGATTTTCCATGTCGCCGCAGGACAGCGGGCCGGAAGGCCGGCTGGAGGGCGGCTACCGGAACCGCTCGTACCGATCCAAGGGGGCGCACGATGACCGCCATGCTTCAGACCCGGACCAACCCGGCTGTCCGCACCGCGCGTTCGTCAGCGACCACCCACCGGACCCGGTACGAGGTCAGGACCGACGAGAACTCCGGTGCCGTGACCGTACGGGGGTGCGCGCACAGCACCGGTGGAAACCCTGTCGCCCGCCGGGTGAGCGGCGGAGGCAGGACGGGGGAGCTGTACGGGATCGGCCGACTGGGGAGTTCGGTCGACTCCGGCACCACCCTGACGCTGCGGGGGATCCTCCCCGTCCGCGTCGAGGGCACGGAGGCCCCCGGGGGGAACCGGGGGGCCGGGGGGAACGGTCTGCGGACGGTCGGCTCGGGGGAGTCGGCGGGTCGCGAGGCCGCCGGTGCGACGCTGCTGCGGTTGAACCCCGCCGCGGCCCGCACCACCGAGGCCGGACAGGGAGGCGCGCAGGGGGAGCACTCGGCCGCCGCGGAGGACCACATCACGGAGTTCACCGCGTACGTGCGCGAGCGCCGCGCCTCCCTGTACGCCACGGCGTACCACCTCACCGGTGACCGCTACGAGGCCGAGGACCTGCTGCAGAGCGCGCTCTTCAGCACCTACCGGGCCTGGGGCCGGATCACCGACAAGGCCGCGGTCGGGGGTTACCTCCGCCGCACCATGACCAACCTGCACATCTCCGCCTGGCGGCGCCGCAAGGTCAACGAGTACCCGACCGAGGAGCTGCCGGAGACGGCCGGCGACACCGACGCGATGGGCGGCACCGAGCTGCGCACCGTGCTCTGGCAGGCGCTGGCGAAGCTGCCGGAGAACCAGCGCACCATGCTGGTGCTGCGGTACTACGAGGGCAAGACGGACCCGGAGATCGCCGACGTGCTGGGGATCAGCGTCGGCACCGTCAAGAGCAGCATCTGGCGCGCCCTGCGCCGGCTGCGCGACGACGAGCACCTGAACAAGTCGGGCGACACCGTCCGGGCGTTCGGCGAGCTGGTCGCGTAACGAGGACTCCCGTCGGGGGACGGGAATCGGACGGTCACGGTCCGGGGACAGCGGCTCGGGGGAGCATGTCCGTGGGGGAGCCGAGGACCGTTCGGAAAGGCGACGGGCCCGGTGCGGGGGAGACGCACCGGGCCCGTCGTCGTGCTGTCCGTGCCGCCGCGGCGGCTGCGGGCCGGCTCAGGCGGCGGAGAGCTCGGCCGGCCGGGCCGCGGTGCGGATCCGCCGCTCGGCCTCCGGTCCGGCGCAGGCGTACGAGCCGAGGGCGACCTGCCGTCCGACGATGGACCGCTCGGCCCGCATCAGCCGGAAGCCGCGGCGCAGCAGCACCGGCAGCGACTTGCGGCCCTCCCGGACGTCCCGGCGCAGCCGGCGCCAGGCCGTGGTGAGCGCGCCGTTGCGCAGGCACAGGGCGTCGCCGAGCAGGCCCTCCTCGGCGCACTCGGTGGTGATCTCGGCGGCGAAGATGCCCTCCGCGATGAACGCGCCGGCGCCGTCCAGGTCCAGGGTGCGGGTGCCGACCCGGCCGTTGTCCGGGATCGAGTACACCGGGACGTCCGTGCGGCCGCGCTTGTACAGGGCGCGGATGGCGGCGACGGCCTGGCCGCGGTGCCAGGCCAGCGGGGAGTCCCAGTCGACGGCGCCGTCCGGCAGCCGCGGCAGCGTGGGGTCGTCCCCGTCCTTGTAGAAGTCGTCGAGCTGGAGCACGGGCAGTCCGCTGCGCTCGGCGAGCGAGGACTTCCCCGACCCGGAGGGTCCGGAGAGCAGGATCACCCGGGCATGCGCGGCCGGTGCGGGGTTCATGGGGGAGTCACTCACGGGACACCAGTCTGACGCATCCCGGCCCGTTGCCGAAACCGGTCGGTTCAGACCTTCTGCTGCGACTTCGGGCCGGCGAGGGCGACGTGGACCACCGGCAGGTAGCGGCTGTCGACCTGGAGGTGGACCGGGTCCTCGGCGCCGGGCGGCAGATAGGCGGTGGCGGCCCAGTCCTGGCTGTGCCAGGTGTCGGGCTCGGGCTCGTGGAAGGTTCCCCCGGTGGGCAGTTCGAGCCGGTCGGCGCCGCGCGGGACGAAGGCCGCGGTGTCGGCCCCGGGCGTGAGGTGCAGGGTGCCGTTGACGTACTCGGTCCGTCGGCCGGTCCGCGCCGAGCAGGGCACCCGGACCGGCCGCCCGGCGGCCAGCCGGCGCGTGGTGCGGGCCACGTGGTACCTGCGGTACAGGCCGTCCGCGAACAGTGCCGTCAGCTCGCCGATGAACTCGCCCATGCGCCCCCCTCGATCGCCCCGTCACCGCGATCCTCGCCGGACCGGACGGGTGCGCGGGAGCGCCGAAAGTCGGCGGCGCGGGTGACGAAAGTCGACGGAACGGCGGCGGAGGGGTGCCGGAACACCGACGGACCCGCGCCAGGGGGGGAGAGGCGCGGGTCCGTCCAATGACCGTCCGGGCCCTGGGGGGGAGAGGGCACTGGGGACGGCCAGTCTGTGGAGTTGTCGCCCCGAGGGGCGGGGTGGGTCAGATACCCATCGGGTGCCAGACCGTCTTCGTCTCCAGGAAGGAGAGTAGCCGCTCCGTACCGGGCGCATTGGTCCAGTCCTGGGCGAACGGGTCCAGCTCCGGACGGACCACCCGCTTCAGGGTATCCGCGGCGGACGCTTCCAGCGCCTGCGCCGCGCCGGGGCCGTCGGAGGCGATGGCCCCGGTGAGGTCCAGCGCGTTGACGTCCTGGTGCGAGGCCAGGGTCGGGGCGATGTCGGCGGTCCGGCCCGAGATGATGTTGACCACGCCGCCCGGGACGTCCGAGGTGGCGAGCACCTCGCCCAGCGACAGCGCGGGCAGCGGGGCGTCCGCGGCGGCCGCGACCACGACCGTGTTGCCGGTGGCGATCGCCGGGGCGATCACCGAGACCAGGCCGAGCAGCGAGTGCCCGTAGCCGGCCTGCGGCGCGACGATCCCGACCACGCCGGTCGGCTCCGGGGTCGACAGGTTGAAGTACGGACCGGCGACCGGGTTGGCGCCGCCCGAGATCTGGGCGACCTTGTCGGTCCAGCCCGCGTACCAGACCCAGCGGTCGATCGCGGCGTCCACCAGCGCGGCGGCCTTCTTCGGGCCGATGCCCTCGGAGAGGGCGACCTCGGCGGCGAACTGCTCGCGGCGGCCCTGCAGCATCTCGGCCACCCGGTACAGCACCTGGCCGCGGTTGTACGCGGTGGTGCCGGCCCAGCCCTTGACCGCGGCACGGGCGGCCAGGACGGCGTCCCGGGTGTCCTTGCGGGTGCCCAGCGGGGCGTTGGCGAGCCAGTCGCCCTTCGAGTCCGTCACCTCGTACACCCGCCCGCTCTCGGACCGCGGGAACTTCCCGCCGACGTACAGCTTGTAGGTCTTGAGGACGTCAAGACGCGCGAAGGTCGTGTCAGACATCTCAGGCCTCGACATTCAGGTAGGGCTCCAGACCGTGGCGGCCACCCTCGCGGCCGTAGCCCGACTCCTTGTAGCCGCCGAACGGCGAGGTCGGGTCGAACTTGTTGAAGGTGTTGGCCCAGACCACGCCGGCCTTGAGCCGGTTCGCCGTCCAGAGGATGCGCGAGCCCTTCTCCGTCCAGATGCCGGCGGAGAGGCCGAACGGGGTGTTGTTGGCCTTCGCGACCGCCTCGTCGGGGGTGCGGAAGGACAGCACCGACAGGACCGGGCCGAAGATCTCCTCCTGGGCGATCCGGTGGGCCTGGCTGACGCCGGTGAAGATGGTCGGCTTGAACCAGAAGCCGTTGCCCGGGAGTTCGCACTCGGGGGACCAGCGGTCCGCGCCCTCGGCCTCGCCGGCGTCGGTCAGCTCGGTGATCCGGGCCAGCTGCGCGGCCGAGTTGATGGCGCCGATGTCGGTGTTCTTGTCCAGCGGGTCGCCGACCCGCAGGGTGGACATCCGGCGCTTCAGGGCGTCCAGCAGCTCGTCCTGGATCGACTCCTGGACCAGCAGGCGCGAGCCCGCGCAGCAGACGTGGCCCTGGTTGAAGAAGATGCCGTTGACGATGCCCTCGACCGCCTGGTCGATCGGCGCGTCGTCGAAGACGATGTTGGCGGCCTTGCCGCCCAGCTCCAGCGACAGCTTCTTGCGGCTGCCGGCCAGCTGCTTGGCGATCGCCCGGCCGACCGGGGTGGAGCCGGTGAAGGCGACCTTGTTGACGTCCGGGTGGGCGGTCAGCGCGGCGCCGGTGCGGCCGTCACCGGTGACGATGTTGACGACGCCCTTCGGCAGACCGGCCTGGCGGCAGATCTCGGCGAAGCGCAGCGCGGTCAGCGGGGTGGTCTCGGCCGGCTTCAGGACGACCGTGTTGCCGGTCGCCAGCGCGGGCGCGATCTTCCAGGCCAGCATCATCAGCGGGAAGTTCCACGGGATGACCTGACCGGCCACGCCCAGCGGGCGCGGGTTGCGGCCGAAGCCCGCGTAGTCCAGCTTGTCCGCCCAGCCCGCGTAGTAGAAGAACCAGGCGGCGACGGTCGGGATGTCGAAGTCGCGGGTCTCGCGGATCGGCTTGCCGTTGTCGATCGACTCCAGCACGGCCAGCTCGCGGCCGCGCTCCTGGATGATCCGGGCGATCCGGAAGAGGTACTTGGCGCGCTCGCTGCCCGGCAGCGCCGACCAGTCGGCGAAGGCCTTGCGGGCGGCGGCGACCGCGCGGTCCACGTCCTCGTCGGTGCCCTGGGCGAACTCGGCGAGCACCTGCTCGGTGGCCGGGTTGACGGTCTTCAGGGCCTCGCTGCCGGAGGAGTCGACGAACTCGCCGCCGATGAAGTGGCCGTAGGAGGTGGCGATGTCGCCCGCGGCGGCGGGGGACTCGGGGGCCGGAGCGTACGTGAAGAGGCCGCCGGCGGGCTTGGCCGTGGGCTCCTCGATGTTCTTCTTCTTGGCCATGGTGATCAGTCCACCGTCACGTAGTCGGGGCCGGAGTAGCGGCCGGTGGCCAGCTTCTGGCGCTGCATCAGCAGGTCGTTGAGCAGGCTGGAGGCGCCGAAGCGGAACCAGTGCGGGGTCAGCCAGTCGTCGCCGAGCGTCTCGTTGACCATCACCAGGTACTTCATGGCGTCCTTGGTGGTCTTGATGCCGCCCGCGGGCTTCACGCCGACCTGGACGCCGGTGGCCGCGCGGAAGTCGCGGACCGCCTCCAGCATCAGCAGGGTGACCGGCGGGGTCGCGTTGACGGCGACCTTGCCGGTGGAGGTCTTGATGAAGTCGGCGCCGGCCAGCATCGCCAGCCAGGACACCCGGCGGACGTTGTCGTAGGTCTGCAGCTCGCCGGTCTCGAAGATCACCTTGAGGTGGGCGTAGCTGCCGTCGGCGCGCTTGCACGCCTCCTTGACGGCGACGATCTCGTTGTAGACGTCGAAGTAGCGGCCCGAGAGGAAGGCGCCGCGGTCGATCACCATGTCGATCTCGTCGGCGCCCGCGGCGACCGCGTCGGCGGTGTCGGCGAGCTTGACCGGGAGGGCGGCACGGCCGGCCGGGAAGGCGGTGGCCACCGAGGCGACCTGGATGTCGGTGCCCCGCAGGGCGTCCTTCGCGGTGGCGACCATGTCCGGGTAGACACAGATGGCGGCGACGCGCGGGGTGCTCGGGTCGGTCGGGTCGGGGGTCCTGCCCTTCGCGCACAGCGCGCGCACCTTGCCGACCGTGTCCGCGCCTTCCAGCGTGGTCAGGTCGATCATGGAGATCGCCAGGTCGATGGCGTACGCCTTCGCCGTGGTCTTGATCGAGCGGGTACCGAGGGTGGCGGCACGCGCCTCCAGGCCGACCTGGTCGACGCCGGGCAGGCCGTGCAGAAAGCGGCGGAGCGAGGCCTCGGACGCCGCAACGTCCTGAAGGCCGCTGCCCGCAACGCCGAGGGCATTGGCTGCAACAGTGGACATAGTCACCAGACCAGCATATCTACGCGCGTAGTAGTGCGCCAGAGCGGCCACCTTTCGTGGCCGGACCGAGACCTCGGCGCACGGGGCATGGGGCAGAATCGACGCCATGACCGATTCCGACGGTACGCCCCACCGGGGCCCGGCCGCCCCCGACGGGGAACCCGAGTACGCGGACCGCGTGTACCGCTCCGTCCCCGGCGTGATCTCCGGCGTGTTCCTGCTCGCCCTCGCCACCTGGCTGATCGGCGACGCGGCGGTGACCGGTACCGGGAAGACCCCGTACGTCGCCCTCGCCGCCCTCCCGGTGTTCGCCTTCCCGGTGATCGCCTACACGCTGCGCCCGGTGGTGCGCGCGTCGAGCAGCCGGCTGGTGGTGCGCAACCCGTGGCGGACCATCACCGCGCCGTGGGCCTCGGTGGACGCGCTGCGCGCCGGGTACTCGGTCGAACTGCTCGCGGGCGACAAGAAGTACCAGGTCTGGGCGGTGCCGGTGTCGCTGCGCCAGCGCAAGCGCGCGAACCGCGCCCAGAGCCGCAGCAACGCCGAGCACGCCTCCCGGACCGGACTGGGGATGGGCCTCGCGAGCCGGACCAACCCGGTCGTCCAGGGCTCCCCGGACCCCACCCGCGCCTGGTCCGACCAGGTGACCGACGTGCTGACCCAGATGGCCGAGCGCAACGCCCGCCGGCCCGAGGCCGCCGGCCCGATCGAGGTGCGCTGGTGCTGGTGGGTGATCGCCCCCGCCCTGGTCGGCCTGGTGGCGCTGGTCGCGGTCATCGCGGCCTGAGCCCGCACCCCCGCGCGGCCAGAGCCCGCACCCCCGTACGACGACGGGCCCGCCGGTCGGTCGACCGGTGGGCCCGTTCGCGTGTGCCGCGATCAGATGCCGGCGGCTGCGGCGAGGTCCTGCTTGATGCCGGCGAGCAGGCCGGCGGCGCGCTCCCGGGTGGCCGCGAGGTCGGCGGCCGAGCCGACCGGGAGGACGACCTCCAGGTAGCACTTGATCTTGGGCTCGGTGCCGGAGGGGCGGACCACGATGCGGGCCGAGCGGACGGCCTCGCCCGCCAGGTAGTAGCGCAGGCCGTCGGTGGGCGGCAGCTCGGCCGAGCCGGCCGCGAGGTCGTCGGCGCGGGTGACGGTCAGGCCGGCCAGGACGGTCGGCGGCTGCTCGCGCAGGCGGCGCATGGCGTCGGCGATCAGCGAGAGGTCCTGGACCCGCACGGACAGCTGGTCGGTGGCGTGCAGGCCGTGCTCCAGCGCCAGGTCGTCCAGCAGGTCGGACAGGGTGCGGCCGGACTTCTTGAGGGTGGCGGCGAGCTCGGCGACCAGCAGGGCGGCGGTGATGCCGTCCTTGTCGCGGACGCCCTGCGGGTCGACGCAGTAGCCGAGCGCCTCCTCGTAGCCGTAGCGCAGGCCCTCGGCGCGGGAGATCCACTTGAAGCCGGTCAGCGTCTCGGCGTAGCCCAGACCCGCCGCCTCGGCGATCCGGCCGAGCAGCGTGGCGGAGACGATGGTGGTGGCGAAGGTGCCCTCGGCCTTCTTCGCGACCAGGGCCGAGCCGAGGAGCGCGCCGACCTCGTCGCCGCGCAGCATCCGCCAGCCGACGGCGTCGCTGCCGCTGCCGGCCGCGTTGCCGTTGGTGGGCACGGCCACCGCGCAGCGGTCGGCGTCCGGGTCGTTGGCGATCACGATGTCCGGGCCGACCGAGGCGGCGGTGCGGAAGGCGAGGTCCATCGCCCCCGGCTCCTCCGGGTTGGGGAAGACCACGGTCGGGAAGTCCGGGTCGGGCTCGGCCTGCTCGGCGACGACGGTGGGCGCGGGGAAGCCGGCCTGCCGGAAGGCGGCGACCAGGGTGTCGCGGCCGACGCCGTGCATCGGGGTGTAGACGACGTCCAGATCGCGCGGGCTGTGCGGGTCCACGATGGACACGGCGCGGGCCAGGTAGGCCTCGACGACGTCCTCGCCGAGCACCTCCCAGCCGTCCTCGGCGCGCGGGACGTCGTCCAGCGAGCCGATCGCGTCGATCTCGGCGGCGATCCCGGCGTCGGCCGGCGGGACGATCTGAGAGCCGTCGCCCAGGTAGACCTTGTAGCCGTTGTCCTGCGGCGGGTTGTGGCTGGCCGTGACGGTGACGCCGGCGGCCGCGCCCAGGTGGCGGACGGCGAACGCGAGGACCGGGGTCGGCAGCGGGCGCGGCAGCAGCGCGGCGCGCAGGCCGGCGCCGACCACCACGGCGGCGGTGTCGCGGGCGAAGTCGTACGACTTGTGGCGGGCGTCGTAGCCGATGACGACGAGGTCGCCCAGGCCCTGCTGCTTGACGTAGGAGACCAGGCCGGCGGCGGCCCGGATCACCACGGCGCGGTTCATCCGCATCGGGCCGGCACCGAGTTCGCCGCGCAGGCCGGCGGTGCCGAACTGGAGGCGGTCGGCGAAGCGCTCGGCCAGCTCCGCCCAGGCGAGCTTGCTGTCCGACTCGGCCTCCGGGCCCTCGGCGCGGGCCAGCAGCGCGCCGAGCTCCTCGCGGGTCTGCGGGTCGGGGTCCTCGGCCAGCCAGGTCCGGGCCCGGGCGAGGAGGTCGGTGGTGGGTGCCTGCGTCATAGTGCCTGCTCCATCGGGAAGTGCGTCGGTGTGTCGGCCGGATGGTTCCGCGCGAAGGGAGAAGAGGTGTGCACATGCGGACGGGGCCCGCAGGCGGGTGTGATCAGCGGATCACGACCGCCTGCGGGCCCCGTCACTCATGATTCTGCGCCTGGTGGGCGTCAGATCCGCTCAAGGACCTTCGCCAGCAGCTCGCCCATGCGCTCGGCGGAGGCCTTGCCGGCCTCCAGCACCTCTTCGTGGTTGAGCGGCTCGCCGGTCATGCCGGCGGCCAGGTTGGTGACCAGGGAGATGCCGAGCACCTCGGAGCCGGCCTCGCGGGCGGCGATGGCCTCCAGCGTGGTGGACATGCCGACCAGCTCGCCGCCGATCACCCGGGCCATGTTGACCTCGGCCGGGGTCTCGTAGTGCGGGCCGCGGAACTGGACGTAGACGGCCTCGTCCAGCGTCGGGTCGACCTCGCGGCACAGCGTGCGCAGGCGCTTGGAGTACAGGTCCGTCAGGTCGACGAAGTTGGCGCCGACGATCGGGGAGTCCGCGGTCAGGTTGATGTGGTCGCTGATCAGGACCGGCTGACCCGGGGTCCAGCCCTGGCGCAGGCCGCCGCAGCCGTTGGTCAGCACGATGATGCCGCAGCCGGCCGCGGCGGCGGTGCGCACGCCGTGGACGACGGTGGCCACGCCGTGGCCCTCGTAGTAGTGGTTGCGGCCGAGGAAGATCAGGGCGCGCTTGTCGCCGATCTTCACCGAGCGGATCTTGCCGGCGTGGCCGGCGACGGCGGGCGCGGGGAAGCCGGGCAGGTCGGTGACCGGGAACTCGGCCACGGTCTCGCCCAGGGCGTCGGCGGCCGGCACCCAGCCGGAGCCCATCACCAGGGCGACGTCGTGCCGCTCGGCACCGGTCAGCTCGCGCAGGCGCTCGGCGGCGGCCTGGGCGGCGGCATAGGGGTCGGTGGAGACGACCGACTGAGGAGAAGCGTTCACGGGTCCGAGGATAGACGGGAATCGACTACGCGCGTAGAAAATCCGGCGCGGCATGCCGGATCGTTACCCGGTTGACCCGAAAGCACAGCTGGGTGGGGCTGTCCGGGTGACGCCCCTTGTCGATTTCCACACACACGGCCGATCAGAGCCGCTTCGCGCTGCGCAGCCCCTTCGCGTACATGCCGTTGTCGTCCAGCCGTGCCGTGCCGCCCTTGTCGCCGAAGGTCGGGCCGTCCGCCTCCTCCCGGCTGGAGATGTACCGGGGGTGGCCGTCGGTGTCCAGGCCCAGGTAGATGCCGGTGTGGTCGAGGCGAGCGCCGGTGCGGGCGTCGATCTCGAAGAACACCAGGTCGCCGGGTTGCAGCGGGTCGATCGAGGCCGGGCGCAGAGTGGTCTCCGAACCGGCGGCGGTGGTCAGCGGGATCACCGGGACACCGGGGCCGAGCCGGGCCAGGCCGTTGGCGGTGCGCGGCAGGCCCGGTCCGGCCGCGTCCTTGGAGAGCAGCGGGTAGCCGGAGCGGTAGCCGTAGACCATCCGGACGAAGCCCGAGCAGTCGAAGGAGCCGTAGCGGGTCTTGTCGGGCTGCCGGGTGACCTTGTCGGCGAACGTGTACGGCACACCGAGGTAGTCGAAGAAGTCGGTCTGCTCCAGCCGCAGGTCGTTGCCGACCGAACCGTTGGGGTTGAGCGGGCCGAAGGAGGCGTCGCCCTTGAAGCGCACGCCCTTGGCGTCCTTCTCGGCCGGCGCCCCGGCGACGTACTGGCCGGCCGCGGCCAGGACGTCGTCGGCGGTGGAGCCGAGCGCCTGCTGGAACCAGGTGCGGAACCAGGCCTCCTGCTCGGCACCCTGCTTCCAGGCCTGCGGCATCAGGCGGACCCAGCTGTCCGTCACCACGGTCGCGGCGGTGGTGCCCGGCTCGGCGAAGGTGCGGCTGGGGCCGGCCAGGACGGCGGTGCGGGCGCTGTCGGTCAGCGTGGCGACCACGCCGCCGCGGGCGTCCCGGACCACCGTGCGGTCCGGGCCGGCCAGCCGCTCGTAGCGGTACTGGGCGGGGGCGGCGGCCCTGGCGGTGCCGGCGTCCACGGTGGGGGACGGCACGGCGGCGGTGATCAGCGGCGCGTTGCTGCCGGCCGCCGGCTGCCGGTCGCGGTCCCGCAACTGGACGGTGAGGTAGCCGCTGGCGGCCAGCAGCGTCACGGCGAGGCCGCCGCTGAGCAGGGACTTGCGGGTCACTGGCATGGGGGTTCCCGTCAGGATCAGGTGCCGGGCAGGGCGCCGAGCAGGACGCCGGCGGTGAGGACGACGTAGTTGGCGAGCGTCACCGTGCTGGTGGCCATCAGGGTGGCCGCCCGGGGCTGGCGGACCAGCTGGTAGGCGATCAGGCCGGGGACGATGAAGCCGAGCGTCTGGTTGGCGTACAGGGTGGGCAGCTCGCGCTGCAGGACCAGCATCACGGTGGCCTGCAGCAGCACGCCGATCAGCACCACGGCGGCGAACAGCCGCTTGCCGTACAGGATCACCAGCTTCTGGACGACCCGGATGGCGAGGTAGGTCAGCACCGTCACGCCGATCACGATGGCCACCCGCTGGAGGGACTCGACCAGGGTGAGGGCCAGCCAGCCGGGGGTGATCATGCCGCCGGGGGAGAGGTTGGTGGTCAGGTAGCAGACCAGGGAGAAGACCAGGCCGAGCGCGATGCCGATGGCGGCGATCTCGGGGGTGAGCTCGGTGGGGATCACTGCTGGTCTCCGTAGGGGGCGGTGGTGCGGTGGTGGGTGTCGTACCAGGAGTCGGGGAGCGGTTCGGGGCGGTAGACCGGCTCGGTGCGCGGGGCCGGGGCCGGGTAGGCGTGCCAGTCGGCGTACGGGTCCGGGTCGGCGTACTGGCCTTGGTAGTGGTGCTGGTACGGGTACGGGTCGGCCTCGTACGCGGGCTCGGGGTAGTCCGGCTCCGGGTAGAGCGGTTCGGGCTCGTGGTACGCGTACTCCGGGGTCTCCGGCGCGTCCGGGGCCGCGTCGGCGTCGAGCCGGGCGAGCTCCTCCAGGAACAGCTCGCCCTGGCCGTGGATGTTGCCGACCGCCACCAGCGAGGAGTCCGGCCCGAGTTCGGCCAGCAGCTCGGCGGTGAGCCGCTCCGGGTCCCGCTTGTCGCCGCCGAGGTCGACGACGCGGCCCGACCAGCCGGCCGGGATCCCGTCGCGGGCGCTCTTGGTGGGGTGGCCGATCAGGAAGACCGTGTCCGGGTCGAGGTCCGGGACGATCTGGCCCATCTGGCCGTTGCGCTCGACCCGGTCCGGGCGGCAGTTGATCACCACGTTGAGCGGGCGGTGGATCGCGCCGAGGTCCTCCAGCTGGCGGACGTTCATCAGCGTGGACTCGGGGTCGTTGGCGGCGAAGACGTTGGCGAAGCGCAGCCGCTTGCCGTCCGCCGTGCGGTAGCGCTCGACCGACAGCACGCCCGGGTCCGGCGGGGCCGCCCACATGCCCTGCAGCGCGGTCTGCCGTTCCACGCCGAGGAGTTCGGCGACGGCGAGGGCGATCGCCACGTTCTCCTTGAAGGTGAACCAGCTGAACCCGCGCAGCTCCTCGTCGGTGACCGTCTCCGGGTCCACCACGATCAGCCGGCAGTCCCGCTTGGCCGCCTCCTCGCGCAGGATGTGCACGCGCTCCTGCTCGGCGGTGACGCACACCCCGCCGACCGGCATCGAGCGGGAGAGCGAGCGCGCGACGTCGTCCAGGGTCGGGCCCATCTCGGCCAGGTGGTCCTCGCGGACGTTGCACAGCACGCCGATGGTGGAACGGATCAGCTTGGTCTGGTTGACCTCCTGGAGCGCAGGCATGACGGCCATGCACTCGATCACCAGGGCGTCCGGCCGGTAGGTGGCGGCGCGTCGGACGATGCCGATCTGCTCCACCACGTTGGCGATGCCGAACTTGCGGTAGACCGGCTCCTCGGTGGCGTCCGGGTGGATGAACCGGGCCGCGGTGCCGGTGGTCTTGGCGACCGTCACCAGCCCGCCGCCGCGCAGCGCGCCCGCGCACAGGCGGGTGATCGAGCTCTTGCCGCGGATGCCGTTGACCAGGACCCGGGTCGGGATCTGCTCCAGCGCGGTGAAGTGCCGGCGCTGCTCGACGATGCCGGCCACCAGCAGCACGGCGCAGCACACCAGCAGCACGACGTAGAGGAAGAGCACGGGAGGTCCTTCGGGCGGGGCTCAGCGAGCGGTTGCGGGGGTGCGGCGGACGGCGCGCTCGGCGAGTTCGGCGCGCACCAGTTCCTGGCGGATCAGCTCCAGGCTGCGGGCGACGGCGCCGACCTCGTCGTGGTGGACGGGGTAGAGCACGGTGCGGCGGTCCCCGGCGGCCAGCGCCTCGGCGCTCGCGGCGAGGCGGCGCAGCGGCAGGCCGACGGCGATGTACAGCCAGCCGAGGCAGAGCGCGGCGGCGGCCAGGCCGAGCATGCCGGCCAGGATCGCCCGCCGGTCGGCCCGGTTCTGGTCGAGGTGCAGCCAGGCCACCGGGTTGGCGGTGACGACGGACCAGCCGAGCTTGGCGACGCTGCCGTTGCCGCCGAGCGGGGCGGCGGCGAGCAGGGCCGGGTCGCCGCCGTCGCGGAGCACGTCGGCGGCGGCGGACTTCTTGGCGCCGTCGAGGATCGTCCGGCCGCGGCCGTCGGGCAGCTCGCCGAAGGAGCTGTAGCCCTCGTTGGCGGCGAGCACCCGCTGCCGGTCGTCGACCAGCCAGACCCGGCCGAGGCCGGGGCGGACCAGCAGGCCGCTGAGGAAGTCGGTCTTGAACTCGCCGACCAGGACGGGGCCCTTGGGCTCGGGTGCGCCCTCCGTCTCGGCGTCGGCCGGGGCGGCGGTGAGGGCCGCGCGGGCGGCGATCCGGGGCTCCTTGCCGGAGCTGTTGAGCAGCAGCACGCCGCTCGGGCCGAGGGCCTGCGGACCGGTGCGGTGCGGGGTCTCGCCGGCGTGGGCGAGGAGTTCGCCGTTCGCGCCGAGGACGTAGAGCGAGCGGTAGCGGTCGTGCTCGGCGAGGGTGTCGCGCAGCTGGGTCTCGGCCTTGCCGACGGACGCCTCGGTGAGCGAGGGGGCGATCGAACGCAGGTCCGCGTAGCCCTCGTTGAGCGCCTGGCGGATCCGGTCGGCGGCGGTGTCGGTGCGGTCGCGCTGACCGGCCACGACCTGGGTGGGCACCCGTACGGTCGGGTCGTTGCCGCCGAGGAACAGCAGCGGGCCGGACCAGCCGAGCACCAGGACGGCGCAGAGCGCGAGCGGCAGCGCGGTGCCGGGGCGGCGCCCGCGGGCGGGGGCGTCGGCCGGCGGGCGGGCCGGGTCCAGGAGCTGGAGCCGAAGCTCCTCCAGGGCGCGGGCGATCCGGCCGGCCTCGCCCCGCTTCGGGCCGCGGACCGGCTGCTCCAGCCGGTCGCCGCGGGTGAGCCGGCGGGACTCCAGGAACAGGCCCAGCAGCGGGCGCTGGAGGCTGCGGTTCAGGTACCAGGCGAGCAGCAGGGCCAGGACGATCAGGGCGCCGGCGGCGGCCAGGCCGAGCATGGGGTGGCGCAGGTTGCCGGGCTTGCCGTCGACGGTGCTGGTGGACACCACGGTCAGGCCGAGCGGGGTGGCCGGGTCGTGCCCGTCGGGGGTGGCGACGGCGGCCCAGCCGGCGACCCGGCGCTCGCCCTTGGCGTCCGGGCTGCCGGCCAGGCTGCCGGAGGCCGTCTCGCCGGGGGCCGGGTGCTGGCGGGCGGCGCGCTCGCGGGCGGCGGTGACCAGCTTGCGGTCGCCGTCCGCGGTGAGCGCCGCGCCGGTGGTGTCCAGGACGGCGCCGCCGGCGTCGAGGACCTGGATGGTCTGTTCCTTGCGGGTGGCGATGCCGGGCAGTCGCAGGTTGTCGGAGGCGACCAGCAGGGCGCGTCCGTCGGCCTTGGTGGCGACCAGCGCGAAGGTGAGCAGCCGGGTGCCGGCGGTGGAGGGCACCAGGACGGGCGCGGGCGCCGTGTCGGTGACCTTGGTGAGGTCCAGGCCGGCCAGCGGGACGGTCTCGCCGCGGGCGGCCAGCAGCCGACCGGTGTCGGGGCGGACCACCACCGTGCCGCGCCACTTGTGGTACGCCTGGCCGAGTGCGGTCAGCACGGCGGCGGGCTCGGCGGGCGTGCTCTCGTACCGGGTGGCGGCCCGGCGCAGGTCGGTGGCGCTCTCGTGCAGTCCGGCCCGCAGCGAGGCGGCGGTGTCCTCGGCGGCGTACTGGTGGGACTCGCGGACGGCCTGCGGGGTGTCGTCGACGCGCAGTCCGCCGACGGCCAGGGCGGTGATCGCGGCGACCGCGAGCAGCAGGACCAGCAGCAGCACGATGGGCGGGCGGATGCCCCCGAGCAGCGGCATGTCGGCCCGGCGGCGGTAGCGGTGCTGCCGCGGCGGGTTGGGTGCCGTGCTCACGAGGGGCCTCGTTCTCCTCCGGCTCGCCGTGCCGGCTCCGGGAGGCGGCGGCAGGCCTTCCCGGTCAAGCAATGATCAAGAACAGGTCAAGCCGAACCAGCGTACGAAGCGGTTCACCGAAACCTGTCACATATCGGTGTCGATCCGGTGCCGCTTGGGTGTCGATCCGGCCGGTCCCGGCGTGGATCATGGCCGCGGTGGCGGGCACGGTAGGTTCGTCCGCCATGGAGACTCGGGGTTCGCGACGCTCACTGCTGCTGCCGGCGGCAGTGCTGCTGGTACTGGCGGTGCTCGCGGGGGTGCTGACCCTCGTCGCGCGTGGCGAGGCCGGGCAGCCGCGGGCGGTCCGGTCGGGGCCCTCCGGCCCGGCGCCGGTCGACCTGGCGGCCCGGGTGGACGAGTACACCGCCGAGTTCACCTCGGACGGTCCGTACACCGCGCCGGACGCGGCACAGCGCCGCGCGGTGGCCGACGGCGTGCTCGGCGAGCTGGACGGCCAGTCCGAGCAGGCCGGCCGGGCGCTGGCCCGGGTCGGCTACCGGCTCACCGAGTTCACCGAGGCCGCGACCGGCCACCGGGTGGCCGAGATCGCCGACGGCACCGCGGACGGGACCCGCGGCTGGGGCCGGATCTACCTGGACCTCTCGGCCCGGCCGAACTGGACGGTGCAAGTGCCCCACCCGGTGTCGGACGCCCGGACCGAGGCGCTCGGCGTGGAGCTGTTCCGGGCCGCGCCGGGCGGTGTGCTGGTGCTCGCCGGGGCGCACCGCCGGGCCGGGGCGGACGGCTCCTCGGACGTCGCGCACCGCTCCGACACCGTCTTCGCCGCCGTGGTCGAGGCGCTCACCGGCCGCGGGCTGCCCGGCATCCAGGTGCACGGCTTCGACGAGGGCAGCCTGCCCGGCCAGGACGCGGTGGTCTCCAGCGGCGCCGGGCAGGCCGGACCGGCCGCCGAGCTCACCGCCGCCGGGCTGGGCCGGGCCGGGTACGCGGTCTGCCGGGCCTGGCGGGACAAGTGCGGGCAGCTGGAGGGCACCACCAATGTCGAGGGCCGGTTCGCGTCCGGCGTCGGGGTGCCGTGGCTGCACGTCGAGCTGGGCAACGGGCTGCGCACCGAGCCGGCCCGCCGCGCGGCGGTGGCCGGGGTGCTGGCCGAGACCGTGCGCAGCTGGGGCGCGAAGCCCTGACGGACCCCCAGCAGTTCTGTGGGGCCCCTCTTCGGACCCTCGACCGCGGCTCTAACAGGGGCGGCGGCGCAGGTCCATGACGTAGTCGTGCGGGGCGCCGGCGCTCTCGGCGGCGTCGGCGATCAGGCCGAGGTAGCGGGCCGCGGGCAGTCCGCCCTCGTAGTCGTTGAGCACGTACGTCCAGACCGGGATGGAGCCGTCCAGGGTCTGCGCGCGCAGCTTGATCTTGCGGTAGATGCCGAGCTGGACGCCCTCCCAGCGGTCCAGGCCGTCCTCGTCCATCGGCGAGACGTCGTACAGCGAGACGAAGACCTGGTCCTTCTCGTCCTCGACGACGGTGGCCAGCGAGCCCTCCCAACCGAGCTGCTCGCCGCCGAAGGTGAGCCGCCAGCCGTCCAGCCACCCCGTGCCGCGCAGCGGGGAGTGCGGGGCTCGGCGGGTCATCTGCCGGGCATCGAGGTTGGTGGCATACGCGGCGTAAAGGGGCATGGGGGCCAGCGTAGCCGGGGCGGCGCCCGGACCGGGCTACTGGACGAAGGTACGGAAGCCCGGACCCCGGCGTGGCGGCGCTCCCGGCGTGCGGGACAATGGTGAGCGTGACTCGGATCGTGATCATCGGTGGCGGACCCGGCGGCTACGAGGCGGCTCTGGTCGCCGCACAGCTCGGCGCGGAGGTGACCGTCGTCGACCGCGACGGTCTGGGCGGATCGGCGGTGCTCACGGACTGCGTTCCGTCGAAGACGCTGATCGCGACCGCGGAGGTGATGACCACCTTCGACAGCTCGTACGAGGAACTCGGCATCATCGTCGCCGACGACACGCCCCCCAACGAGCAGGCCGCCAGGGTCGTCGGCGTGGACCTGGGCAAGGTCAACCGCCGTGTGAAGCGCCTGGCGATCGCGCAGTCCCACGACATCACCCAGTCCGTCACCCGGGCCGGCGTCACCGTGCTGCGCGGCCGCGGCCGGCTCGGCACCGGCGGGCAGGCCGTGGACGGCTCCCGCGAGGTCCTGGTGGACGCGCCCGACGGCACCGTGCACTCGCTGCGCGCCGACGCCGTGCTGATCGCCACCGGCGCCCACCCGCGCGAGCTGCCGGACGCCCAGCCGGACGGCGAGCGGATCCTGACCTGGACCCAGGTGTACGACCTGGAGGAGCTGCCCCGCGAGCTGATCGTGGTCGGCTCCGGTGTGACCGGCGCCGAGTTCGCCGGTGCGTACCAGGCGCTCGGCTCCAAGGTCACCCTGGTCTCCAGCCGCGACCGCGTGCTTCCGGGCGAGGACCCCGACGCCGCCGAGGTGCTGGAGGACGTCTTCCGCCGCCGCGGCATGAACGTGATGGGCCGTTCGCGGGCCGAGAGCGTCAAGCGGATCGGCGACCGGGTCGAGGTGACCCTGGCCGACGGCAAGGTGATCGAGGGCTCGCACTGCCTGATGGCGGTCGGCTCGATCCCCAACACCGCCGAGATGGGCCTGGAGGAGGCCGGGGTCAAGCTCAACGACTGGGGCCAGATCCAGGTCGACCGGGTCTCCCGCACCACCGCGCCCGGCGTCTACGCGGCCGGCGACTGCACCGGCGTCTTCATGCTCGCCTCGGTGGCGGCCATGCAGGGCCGGATCGCCATGTACCACGCGCTCGGTGACGCGGTGCAGCCGCTGAACCTCAAGACCGTGGCCTCCAACGTCTTCACCGACCCGGAGATCGCCACCGTCGGCTACACCGCGGCCGACGTGGAGTGCGGCAAGATGGACGCCGTCGTGGTCAAGCTCCCGCTGCGCGGCAACCCGCGGGCGAAGATGCAGGGCATCCGGGACGGCTTCGTGAAGCTGTTCTGCCGTCCGGGCACCGGCATCGTGGTCGGCGGTGTGGTCGTCGCCCCGCGCGCCAGCGAGCTGATCCACCCGATCTCGCTCGCGGTGGACGCCAATCTGACGGTCGAACAGGTGGCCAGCGCCTTCACCGTCTACCCGTCCGTCTCCGGCTCGACCGCCGAGGCCGCCCGGCAGCTGCACATCCGCAAGCGGGCCGACGGCGAATCCTGAGCGTCCGGCGCACAGTTGAGGGGCGGTCGCCGATCGGCGCCCCCCCCTCGCGCATGACCGACCGTCACCCGGACGGCGGGCGCAGTCCCGGGCTATTGACGGCGCGTATTGTACGGTCACGCGCCGCTCGTGCGCGAGCAATTCCCGCTACTAGCTGCAAACGCCTGAAAGCAGACGGTCACGCAGGTTACCGTCGGTTCTGTGTTTGCTGCAGAACGTCGCCAGTTGATCCTCGAAATGGTGCGCGCCAACGGAGCCGTCTCGCTCCGGGAGTTGGCCCGCGTCGTCCAGACCTCCGAAGTGACCGTGCGCCGTGACGTGCGGGCGCTGGAGGCAGAAGGGCTCCTCGACCGCCGGCACGGCGGCGCGGTGCTCCCCGGCGGCTTCAGCCGCGAACCCGGCTACCCGCAGAAGACCCACCTGTCCGCGGCGGAGAAGAGCGCCATCGCGGACCTCGCCGCCGGCCTGGTGGAGGAGGGCGACGCGGTCGTGGTGGGGGCCGGCACCACCACCCAGGAGCTGGCCCGCCGCCTGGCGCGGGTGCCCGGTCTGACGGTGGTCACCAACTCGCTGCTGGTCGCCCAGGCGCTGGCGCACGCCAACCGGGTCGAGGTGGTGATGACCGGCGGCACCCTGCGCGGCTCCAACTACGCCCTGGTGGGCAGTGGTGCCGAGCAGTCGCTGCAGGGGCTGCGGGTCACCAAGGCCTTCATCTCCGGCAGCGGGCTGACCGCCGACCGGGGGCTGTCGACCGCGAACATGCTGTCCGCGAGCGTGGACCGGGCCATGGTGCTGGCGGCCGCCGAGGTCATCGTCCTCGCCGACCACACCAAGCTCGGCGCGGCCGGCATGTTCCAGACCGTCGCCACCGAGACGATCACCCGCCTGGTCACCGACGAGCAGGCCACCGCGGACGACGGCACCGCCCGCGAACTGGACGCGCTCGCCGACTGCGGGGTGCAGATCGACCTCGCACCGATCGGGGCGGCCCCGAGCGGCGACGCCCCGGTGCACGGCACCGGCAGCGGCCCAGTCCACCAGACCCAGCCCGGCCCGATGGCCCGCCGCGCCGGCCCGCCGCCCGGCGGCGCCCCGCTGCCCGGCCAGCGCCGCCCCGGTGCCCACGGCGGCCCGGTCGGCCCCGGCGGGATGCCGGTCCGGCTGGCCGAAATGGGCCTGCCGCGCGGGCGCTGAGCGGCCCGGCCGGGCCGCGTACGGAAAGCGACCGGTCCGCACACCCCGAGGGGCGTACGGACCGGTCGTCGCCCGACAGGGCGGGTAAGACCTCGATCAGGGTCAGTCCTTGATCTCGCAGAGCGCGGCGCCGCTGCTGACGCTCGCGCCCACCTCGGCCTTGAGGCCGACGACGGTGCCCGCCTTGTGGGCGTTCAGCGGCTGCTCCATCTTCATCGCCTCCAGGACCACGATCAGCTCGCCCTCGGCGACGACCTGGCCCTCCTCCACGGCGACCTTGACGATGGTGCCCTGCATCGGCGAGGCGAGGGTGTCACCGCTGACGGCCGAACCGGCCTTCTTGGCGCCCACCCGGCGCTTGGCCTTGGCGGCACCCGCCGCACCGGCCGCCGGGGCCGTCGAGACGCCCAGCGAGGACGGCAGCGAGACCTCGATCCGCTTGCCGCCGACCTCGACCACGACGGTCTCGCGGCCCTCGGCCTCCTCGCCCTCGCCGGGCGCACCGGCGAACGGCGGGATGGTGTTCTCGAACTCGGTCTCGATCCACCGGGTGAAGATCTTGAACGGCTCGTCGCTGCCGTGCACCTCGGGCGCGAACGCCGGGTCGGTGACGACCGCCTGGTGGAACGGGATGGCGGTGGCCATGCCCTCCACCTTGAACTCGGTCAGCGCGCGGCGGGCCCGCTCCAGGGCCTGCTTGCGGTCGCGGCCGGTGACGATCAGCTTGGCCAGCAGGGAGTCCCAGGCCGGGCCGATGACCGAGCCGGTCTCCACGCCGGAGTCCAGGCGCACGCCCGGGCCGGACGGCGGGGCGAACAGCGTCACGGTGCCGGGCGCGGGCAGGAAGTTGCGCCCCGGGTCCTCGCCGTTGATGCGGAACTCGAAGGAGTGGCCGCGCACCTCCGGGTCGCCGTAGCCGAGCTCCTCGCCGTCGGCGATCCGGAACATCTCGCGGACCAGGTCGAGGCCGGTGACCTCCTCGGTGACCGGGTGCTCGACCTGCAGACGGGTGTTGACCTCCAGGAAGGAGATCGTTCCGTCCAGCGCGACCAGGAACTCGCAGGTCCCGGCGCCCTCGTAGCCGGCCTCCTTCAGGATGGCCTTGGACGCCCGGTACAGCTCGGCGTTCTGCTCGGGGGTCAGGAACGGCGCGGGCGCCTCCTCGACCAGCTTCTGGTGGCGGCGCTGCAGCGAGCAGTCACGGGTGGAGACGACCACCACGTTGCCGTGCTTGTCGGCGAGGCACTGGGTCTCGACGTGCCGCGGGTTGTCCAGGTAGCGCTCGACGAAGCACTCGCCGCGACCGAAGGCGGCGACCGCCTCGCGCACGGCGGACTCGTACAGCTCCGGGATCTCCTCCAGGGTGCGGGCGACCTTGAGGCCGCGACCGCCGCCGCCGAAGGCCGCCTTGATGGCGACCGGCAGGCCGTGCTCCCGGGCGAAGTCGACGACCTCGTCGGCGCCCGAGACCGGGTCCGGCGTACCGGCGACCAGCGGGGCACCGGCGCGCTGCGCCACGTGCCGGGCGGTCACCTTGTCGCCGAGGTCGCGGATGGCCTGCGGCGGCGGGCCGATCCAGATCAGACCCGCGTCGAGGACGGCCTGGGCGAAGTCGGCGTTCTCCGACAGGAACCCGTAGCCGGGGTGGACGGCGTCGGCGCCGGAGTCGGCGGCCGCCTTCAGGACCTTGGCGATGTCCAGGTAGCTGGTAGCGGGGGTGTCACCGCCCAGCGCGTAAGCCTCGTCGGCCGCGCGGACGTGCAGCGCATCCCGGTCCGGCTCGGCGTAGACGGCGACGCTGGCGATACCGGCGTCCGAGCAGGCCCGGGCGACGCGGACTGCGATTTCCCCGCGGTTGGCGATGAGCACCTTGCGCACTGTGGCTCCCTTCTTGAACCTCGATGAGTTTATGGATTCCTGGGCAGTACCGGCGAGTAGCCCCGGGTTGTGAACTATCCCACACGCTCGGTGATGGGTTTCGCCCCCCGGATACCGGCCGGTACGGAGACTCCGCAGGTCGCGCCGGGTGGGGCCGGAGCGCCGGGGGCCACGGGGGGTGACGGGGCTGCGGCGTGGCGGGACGGTGGCATGGGCCACACTCTCGCCCGGACCGCTCAAGCGACGCCTGAGCGGGCGGCGGGCCGCTGGACCGCCTGGGCCGTCACGTCCGCCGCGAGCTCCACCACGTCCGGACCGTACGCCTTGGGGTTGACGACCCGCAGGACGAGGGCGAAGGTGCCGGTCTCGCCGTACCGCCGGGCGAGCCGGCGGTGGTTGGCGACCAGGTAGCGCACGGCGGCGTGGTTGGAGACCGCGGTCTGCCCGGACACCAGGAAGGCGGGCCGGCCGTCGGGCGAAGGGTGCAGCCGCGCGAGCAGGGCGAAGGCCTGGCCACCGGAGGGCGCGGACCCGGGCTCGTACCGGTACTCCTCGCCACCCACCGCGAGCGACAGCTCCGGGGCGCTACCGCCCACGTCCGTGAAGGTCACCCCGGGCAGCCAGGAGGCCAGGTGCGCCGCCGTCCGGTCGTTGCTGGACGGTCCGCCGAGGCAGAACTCGGCCTTGTGGCCCAGCCCCTGGCGGACGTCCTCGTGGCCGACGAGGTCGGCGTGGGCCCCGCACTCCTTGACCAGCGAGGCCAACTCCATGAGGGCGAACACGTCGTTGCGCGACACGCTCTTGCCACTGGCCGAGGCGGTGTGCCGGTTCACCACCAGCAGGCACTCGCCCCCGGGCGGCATTCCGAAGAACGCGCGGATCCGCTCCAGCCGCCGTCTCCGCCGCAGGTTCTGGGCGAGCCAGCCCAGCCCGGCGCTGATGGCACTGGCCACCAGTCCGAGCACCACGTTGAGCACGCTGTCGGTCATCGCCGCGTTCCCTCCCCGTCCGGACGGCGGTCAGCTTAGAGGTCCGACGGCCGGATGCGGCAGGTCAGTTGGTCCACAGATCGATGATCCGGACGTCGAGGTCGGCGAGCAGGCGGCGCAGCAGCGGCAGCGAGAGGCCGATGACGTTGCCCGGGTCGCCGTCGATGCCCTCGACGAAGGGCGCCGAGCGGCCGTCCAGGGTGAACGCCCCGGCCACGTGCAGCGGCTCGCCGGAGGCCACGTAGGCGGCGATCTCGTCGTCGTCCGGGGTGCCGAAGCGGACGGTGGTGGAGGCGGTGGCCGAGGACTGCCGGCCGGTGACGGTGTCGATCACGCAGTGGCCGGTGCGCAGCACCCCGGCGCGGCCGCGCATCGACTGCCAGCGGGCCACCGCCTCGGCGGCGTCGGCGGGCTTGCCGAGGGCCCGGCCGTCCAGCTCCAGGACGGAGTCGCAGCCGATCACCAGCTCGCCGCCGGCGAGGTCGGCGGCGACGGCCTTCGCCTTGGCCTCGGCCAGGACGAGCGCGAGCTCGGCGGGCGAGGCGGCGCTGATCGCGTCCTCGTCGACGCCGCTGACCACCACGCGCGGGTCGAGACCCGCCTGGCGCAGCAGCCCGAGGCGGGCGGGGGAGGCGGAGGCGAGGACGAGGGTGCGCTGGTCGGTCATGGCCACCAGCGTAGGGGGTGCCGCTCCGGGGGTGCCGGTGTCCGCCGTTCAGGTGAACAGTCGGGCGATCATGATCAGGACGGAGCCCACCAGCACGATGGCGGCGAGCACCCTGCCGGCCCGCTGCATCCGTTCCTGCATTCGACGGGCCTCGGGCGAGGGCTCGTCACGGGGGTCTGACCAGAGCACCCGTCCAGAGTGCGCCGCGCCGGGCCCGGACGCCTGAGTATCCGTACTCAGGTTGACGGCCGTCCGGGCGCGTCCGCCGCCCGGACGCGCCTCGCGCTCCGGCGTGCGCGCGGCCCCGGTGCGCCTGCTGCCCCCGGCGCGCCCCTCCGCCCCGGCGCGCCGGGGGTGGACGGACGGTCGACGACGGCGGAGCAGGACGTCGGACGGGCCGACTTCCTGCTCCGCGTGCGGTCGGTTCGGCTCAGTGCGCCCAGCCCGACGTCCGCCAGGCGTTGACGCCCGGGCGGAGGGCGGGGCGGAGCAGGCGCGAGCGGTCGTTCCAGGGGGAGGCCGGGCCGGCGCCGGCCTGACGCGCCGCCTCGGCGGCGGCCTGCGCGGCGGCGGCCCGGGCCTGGACCACCGCCAGGACGGTGGCCAGCTCCTCGGGGGTCGGCTGCCCGTGCAGCACGTGGATCGGGGACATGGCTGGTTCTCTCCCGACAGGGATGGGGCCTACAGGGGGATGTTGCCGTGCTTCTTCGGCGGCAGCACCTCGCGCTTGCCGCGCAGCGCCCGCAGGCCCCGGACGATGTGCCGGCGCGTCTCGCTCGGCGCGATGACCGCGTCGACGTAGCCGCGCTCGGCCGCCAGGTACGGGTTCAGCAGGGTGTCCTCGTACGAGGCGATCAGCTCGGCCCGCTTCTCCTCGACGTTCCCGGCCGCCTCGGCCTCGGCGATCTCCCGGCGGTGCAGGATGTTGACCGCGCCCTGCGCGCCCATGACGGCGATCTGGGCGGTCGGCCAGGCCAGGTTGAGGTCGGCGCCCAGGTGCTTGGAGCCCATGACGTCGTAGGCGCCGCCGAAGGCCTTGCGGGTGATCACGGTGATCAGCGGGACGGTGGCCTCGGCGTAGGCGTAGATCAGCTTGGCGCCGCGGCGGATGATGCCGTCCCACTCCTGCTCGGTGCCGGGCAGGAAGCCGGGCACGTCCACGAAGGTCAGCACCGGGATGTTGAACGAGTCGCAGGTGCGGATGAAGCGGGCGGCCTTCTCGCTGGCGTTGATGTCCAGGCAGCCGGCCAGGTCCATCGGCTGGTTGCCGACGATGCCGACCGACTGGCCCTCGACCCGGCCGAAGCCGGTGATGATGTTGCCGGCGTACAGCGGCTGGGTCTCCAGGAACTCGCCGTCGTCGACGATGTGCTCGATGACCTTGCGCATGTCGTACGGCTGGTTCGCCGAGTCCGGCACGATCGTGTCGAGTTCGAGGTCCTCGTCGGTGACCGACAGGTCGGCCTGCTCGGCGTAGGACGGCGGGTCGCTCAGGTTGTTGGAGGGCAGGTACGAGAGCAGGCTCTTGACGTACTCGACCGCCTCCTTCTCGTCCGCGGCCAGGTAGTGCGCGTTGCCGGACTTGGTGTTGTGGGTGCGCGCGCCGCCCAGCTCCTCCATGCCCACGTCCTCGCCGGTGACGGTCTTGATCACGTCCGGGCCGGTGATGAACATGTGCGAGGTCTTGTCGGCCATCACCACGAAGTCGGTGATCGCGGGGGAGTACACCGCGCCGCCGGCGCAGGGGCCCATGATCAGCGAGATCTGCGGGATGACGCCCGAGGCGTGCACGTTGCGGCGGAAGATCTCGCCGTACAGGCCGAGCGAGACCACGCCCTCCTGGATCCGGGCGCCGCCGGAGTCGTTGATGCCGATGACCGGGCAGCCGGTCTTCAGCGCGAAGTCCATCACCTTGACGATCTTCTCGCCGAAGACCTCGCCGAGGGAACCGCCGAAGACGGTGAAGTCCTGGGCGAAGACCGCGACCTGGCGGCCGTCGACGGTGCCGTAGCCGGTCACCACGCCGTCGCCGTACGGGCGGTTCCTCTCCTGGCCGAAGTTGGTCGAGCGGTGCCGGGCGAATTCGTCGAACTCCACGAAGGAGTCCTCGTCCAGCAGCTCCACGACCCGCTCGCGGGCGGTCAGCTTGCCCTTGGCGTGCTGCTTCTCCACGGCCTTGGCCGAGCCGGAGTGCACCGCCTCGTCGAGCCTGCGCCGCAGGTCGGCGAGCTTGCCGGCGGTCGTGTGGGGGTCGTACGGCGCCTCGGTCATCCGGTGGCTCTCCCTGATCCATGGCCGCGACCTGTTCGAGTGCGCGCGGACCGGGTGGATGGGGCCCGCGCATGAGGGCAGGGCGGCGCTACGAACTACCGCTGGGTAGCGTAGCCAGCGCGGAGGGCGATTCGGCACGTCCTGGCGTTATGGCCATCGACACAGTTTTGTTGACGGCCGTTCTGCGGGACGATGGGGCGGCCTACGCCCCCCGGCTGCGCTCACGCCCTAGGGTTTCCCGCATGAACGCCTCCGACACCCCCCGCCGCAGCGGACTGCGCGGCTTCGGCCACACCGGACCGTCGCCGTGGACCGACCTGGACCGTCCGCCGCTCGACGAGGAGGCGCTGCGCCACGACCTGCTCGTGCCGGGCGGGCTCTGGACCTCCCTGGACGTCGTCACCGAGACCGGCTCCACCAACAGCGACCTCGCCGCCCGGGCCAAGGCCGGCGCGGCCCAGGGTGCGGTGCTGGTGGCCGAGGCGCAGAGCGCCGCGCGCGGCCGGCTGGACCGGCAGTGGACCGCCCCGGCCCGCTCCGGGCTGTTCCTGTCCGTCCTGCTGCGCCCCGAGGAGGTGCCGGTCGAGCGCTACGGCTGGCTGCCGATCCTGGTCGGGGTGGCCGCGGCCAGCACGCTCGGCCGGATCGCCGAGGTCGAGGTCGGGCTGAAGTGGCCCAACGACCTGCAGGTGGAGATCGACGGCGCGGAGCGCAAGGTCGGCGGCATCCTCACCGAGCTGGCCGGCGGCGCCGTGGTGGTCGGCCTCGGCCTCAACGTCTCGCTGCGCGCCGAGGAGCTGCCCGTCCCCACCGCCGCCTCGCTCGCGCTGGCCGGCGCCGCCACCACCGACCGCGGCACCCTGCTGCGGGCCCTGCTGCGCGAACTCGCCGAGCTGTACCGCGAGTGGACGGCCGCCGCCGGCGACCCGCACGCCAGCGACCTGCTGCGCGCCTACGTGGACCGCTGCACCACGCTCGGCCGCCAGGTGAAGGTCCACCTGCCCGGCGACACCGAGCTGGTCGGCGAGGCGGTGGCGGTGGACGGCGACGGGCGGCTGGTGGTTCGTACGCCCGACGGCGCACGCCGGGCGGTCGGCGCGGGCGACGTCGTCCACGTGCGCCCCGAGCCCCGCTGAACGGCAGTCTTCACCTCTCCTTGACCCGGGCTGATGCCCCGGATCCGGCGATTCCGTGCGAACATTCCACCTGGCAGCGGTGTGAGGCGCGCCACTGCCCGCCTGGGTGGCGGGCGGTGCGCCCGGACAGGTAGGACACGAGGCGAGTGCGGCGACCGCACGGGGACGGACCGGTGGCAGAGGACGGCAGCAGCGGCACGACGGCGGGCAGCAACGACCCCACGGTCGCGCTCGAACTGGAACGCCTGATCCTGGACGCGCCGCGCCGTTACACGCCGTACCAGGCCGCGCGCGCCGCCGACGTCCCGATGGAGCTGGCCACCCGGTTCTGGCGGGCCATGGGCTTCCCCGACATCGGCCAGTCCAGGGCGCTCACCGACGGCGACGTGATCGCGCTGCGGCGCCTCGCCGGCCTGGTCGAGTCCGGACTGCTGAGCGAGTCCATGGCCATCCAGGTGGCCCGCTCCACCGGCCAGACCACGGCCCGGCTGGCCGGCTGGCAGATGGACACCTTCCTGGAGAACCTCACCCAGTCCGTCGAACCCGGGCTGACCCGCGCCGACGTGGCCTACCCGCTGGTCGAGCTGCTGCTGCCGGAGCTGGAGCAGTTCCTGGTGTACGTCTGGCGGCGCCAGCTGGCCGCCGTCACCGGCCGGGTGGTGCAGGCCGCCGAGGACCACGAGATCACCAGCGGACGGCTCGCCGTCGGCTTCGCCGACCTGGTCGGCTTCACCCGGCTGTCCCGGCGGCTGGAGGAGGAGGAGCTCGGCGAGCTCGTCGAGACCTTCGAGAACACCTGCTCCGACCTGATCGCCGGACAGGGCGGCCGGGTGATCAAGACCCTCGGCGACGAGATCCTCTACGTCTCGGAGGACCCGGCGACCGCCGCCGAGATCGCGCTCAGCCTGATCGAGGCACTGGCCGGGAACGACGCCATCCCGCCGCTGCGGGTCGGCATGGCCTTCGGCACGGTCACCTCGCGGATGGGCGACGTCTTCGGCACCACCGTCAACCTGGCCAGCCGGCTCACCTCGATCGCGCCCAAGGACGCGGTGCTGATCGACGGCGAGTTCGCCGCCGCGCTGGAGCAGAACGGCAGCGTCGCCCCGGCCGACTCGGAGGGGCCGGGCCTGGCCGAGGCGCTGTCGGCCGCCGCCGGGATGCCCGCCTCCGGGCTGCCGATGCCGGGGCCGGACGCCGGCGCCCGCTTCCACCTGCAGCCGATGTGGCGGCGGCCGGTGCGGGGGCTCGGGCTGGTGGAGCCGTGGCTGCTGACCCGGCGGCTGAAGCCGGAGTAGCGGCGGCGCGGTGCCTGGCACGGCGCCGGGAGGACGGAGCGGGCGGCGACGGGAGGGGTTCGGCTGCTGTTCTGCGGGTGTCGAACGGTTGAAACCCGTACGGTTCTGAGATGGTCCATCCGGGCAAACGGGGCATAACCGAACGAAACCGCCATAGTCTTGGTGCAAGCGGCCGGTCGGGTGCGACCGGGCGACGGGGGTCTGGCAGGACCGAGCACAGGGAGCGAGGCGAGCCGGTGAGCAGTGAGGCGATCATGACGGACCGCGGCTGCGACTGCGGCGGCTCGCGGCACCGCGACCCGCTGCCCGACCTGAGGCTGCAGTCCGTGGTCGAGCTGGCCCAGGACATGGCCGGCGCACTCACCCCCCTGGAGGCCGTCCGGGCCGCCGCCACCCGGGCCACCGAGGCGCTCGGCGCCACCATGGCGGCCGTCTCGGTCTGGGACCGCGAGTCCGGCCGGCTGCGGGTGCTGGTCAACCACGGCGACCTCGCCCCGGGCGAGGAGGAACTGCCCGAGGACGAGTCGTACCCGGTCGCCGACTTCCCCGAGATCGTCACCTATCTGGAGGAGCGCTGGACCACCGGGCGGCTGCCGCGCGCCTGGCTGCAGAGCGCCGAGAACACCGAACCGCACGCCGGCCACACCCACCCGACCGCCGGCGCGTACTGCCGGGAACGCGCCGCGGCGCTGCGCCGGCGCGGACGGGCCTGCTGCGTGGTCGCGCCGATCGTGCTGCACGGGCAGGCCTGGGGTGAGCTGTACCTCGCCCGGTCGGTCGGGATGCCCGAGTTCACCGAGGCCGACGCCGACTACGCGACCCTGCTCGCCGCCCAGGTCTCCGCCGGGCTCGCCCAGACCGAACGCCTCGCCGACCTGCGCAAGCTCGCCTTCTCCGACCCGCTCACCGGCCTCGCCAACCGGCGCGCCGTCGACGCCCGGCTGGAGAGCGCGCTGGAGGCGCACAACCGGCACAACACCGTGGTCTCGCTGGTCGTCTGCGACGTCAACGGGCTGAAGCGGGTCAACGACCAGCTCGGCCACGAGATGGGCGACCGGTTGCTGGAACGGTTCGCCCACCAGCTCTCGCTGGCCGCCGCCAAACTCCCCGGCAGCCTCGCCGCCCGGCTCGGCGGCGACGAGTTCTGCCTGCTGGTGGAGGGGCAGAAGGCCGACGAGGTGGTCGCCGTCGCCGAGGAGCTGTGCGCCCGGGCGCTCGCGCTGTCCGAGGGCGAGGGCGTGGCCTGCGGCGTCGCCTCCACCGGGGACTCCATCGGTCCGGTCACCACCCCCGACCGGCTCTTCCGCCTCGCCGACGCCGCCCAGTACCGGGCCAAGGCCGCCCGCGCCGCCCACCCGGTGGTCGCCGGGCGCAGCCACGGCCCCGGCTTCTCGCCCGACCCCACCGTGCTGCTCGCCGACGCCGCCGACCCGCACCACCGGGCCGACGGGCGGCGCGGGCCGAACGGCCGGGCCGGCACGGGCGACCGGCGGCGGTTCCGCGGCGCCGCCCACAGCGCCGACCCGGGCCAGCTGCTCACCGCCGTCCTCGCCGCCCTCGACCAGGCCGCCGCGGCGCGGGCCGTCCACCCGGCCGACACCCTCGCCAAGCTCGTCGTCGTCGCCGAGACCTCGGCCCGGCTGCTCGACGCCGTCGGCTGGTGGGTCTCGTACGTCCCGCCCGGCTCCCACCTCATGCGCACCGCCCAGCACGCCGTCTACCGGATGACCAGCGGCCCCAGCAGCACCCGCGCCGAGACCCAGCGCGCCCAGATCGAGGCCCCAGACGCCGTCTTCGACCTGCGCCACTACCCGATGACCCGCCGCGCCGTCCGCGGCGGCGCCTTCGCCCTGCGGGCCGGCGCCGCCGGCAACGACCCGGCGGAGGAGGCCATGCTCGTCGTCTCCGGCTACCGCGGCATGGTCGCGGCCGGCGGCCAGAACGCGGCCGGCGGCTGGCTCGTCGAACTCTTCGCCGACGACGCCACCCTCCCCCTCGGCCAGGCCGCCTGCGCGATGCGCGCGCTGGCCGCCGTCGCCCTGGCGGGCGCGGCCTCGCCCCCGGTGGTGTGAGCGCCCGGACGGCGGGTGCTCCCGGGCGTGTTCCGGTTCGGTGACCGGTGTGTCGCGGGTGGGTCGCGGTCGGGGGCCGGGGCTGTCACCGGGGGCGCGGCGGTGGGATGGTGGGTGGCCGGTCGAGCGGCAACGGGGGGCGTGGCGTGGGCAGACGGTTGGCGGGTGCGGCGGTGGCCGGGGTGCTGGTGCTCGGCGGCGGGGTGGCGGTGGCCGCTCCGGCGTCGGCGGTGCCGGTGGTGCGGACGGCGGGGGCGGCGGGAGCGGCGCGTACGGCGCCGGAGCGGGTGCCGCAGGCGCGGGACGGGGCCGGGGTACACCGGATCGCCCGGCTCGCCGGGTCCAAGTCGAAGTCGAAGACGAAGAAGAAGGTGAAGCGCGGCTTCTTCCACGGGTTCTTCCACGGCTTCCTCGGGTGGCTGACCACGGCGCTGCTGATCGTCCTGCTGGTGACGGTCCTGGTCGTCCTCTGGGTCAGGCGCTCGAACCGCCGCTAGCGGTCCGCGGACCGAGGGCGCGCAGTGCGGCGTCGACCAGGCGGTCGGCGTGGTCGTGGCCGAGCGGGCCGAGCCGGTACTGCCAGCGGTAGTGCAGCGGGCCGTAGAGGAGTTCGAGGGCCAGGTCGAGGTCGGCGTCGGGGGCGAGCTGGCCGGCCTCGCGGGCGCTGCGGAGGCGCTGCGGGTGGCGCTGCTGGAGCTGGTCGGGGATCCTGCGGTGGCCGAGCGGCTGCGCGCGCTGTCCGCCGCCGGACGGGCCGAGGGCGGCACCGGCCGGGCGGTCGACCTGATCGAGGCGGAGCTCGGGTCGTAGGGGAGTACCGGCGGGGCGGGGGGTGCGAGGGGGCTGCGGGGTGCGCTGTGGACGCCGAGGTCGGAGAATCCGAATGGCGAGCACCTGTTGTCATATCTTCATTCACCTGATGTGATGGTGTATATGGATATGCACAGTGCTGTGGCCCCCGACGCTCCGCTGGTCCTGGTCGGCAAGGCCGACGTCAGCGCCGAGGACGTTCTGGCCGTCGCCCGGGGCAACGCCCGGGTCGAGATCGGTCCCGACGCGCTCGCCGAGATGGCGGCCGCCCGTGCGCGGATCGACGCCCTCGCGGCCGAGCCGCGCCCCGTCTACGGCGTGTCGACCGGCTTCGGCGCGCTCGCCGTGCGGCACATCAGCCCCGAGCTGCGCGCCCAGCTGCAGCGGTCGCTGGTGCGCTCGCACGCCGCCGGCATGGGCCCGGCCGTCGAGCGCGAGGTGGTCCGCGCGCTGATGTTCCTGCGGATGAAGACGCTGGCCTCCGGCCGTACCGGGGTGCGTCCGCTGGTCGCGCAGACCATGGCCGCCCTGCTCAACGCCGGCATCACCCCGGTGGTCCGGGAGTTCGGCTCGCTCGGCTGCTCCGGTGACCTCGCGCCGCTGTCGCACTGCGCGCTGGTCCTGATGGGCGAGGGCACCGCCACCGGCCCGGACGGCGAGGAGAAGCCCGTCGCCGAGCTGCTCGCCGCCGCCGGCATCGAGCCGGTCGAGCTGCTGGAGAAGGAGGGACTGGCCCTCATCAACGGCACCGACGGCATGCTCGGCATGCTGGTCATGGCCATCTCCGACCTGCAGCGCCTGTTCACCACCGCCGACATCACCGCCGCCATGAGCCTGGAGGCGCTGCTCGGCACCGACAAGGTGCTCGCCCCCGAGCTGCACGCCCCGATCCGCCCGCACCCGGGCCAGGCGCTCAGCGCCGCCAACATGCTGGCCGTCCTCAAGGACTCCGGCCTCACCGGCCACCACCAGGACGACGCACCGCGCGTCCAGGACGCGTACTCGATCCGCTGCGCCCCGCAGGTGGCCGGCGCCGGCCGCGACACCCTGGCGCACGCCCAGCTGGTCGCCTCCCGCGAGCTCGCCGCCTCGGTGGACAACCCGGTGGTGCTGCCGGACGGCCGGGTGGAGTCCAACGGCAACTTCCACGGCGCCCCGGTCGCGTACGTGCTGGACTTCCTCGCCATCGCCGCCGCCGACCTCGGCTCGATCTCCGAGCGCCGCACCGACCGGCTGCTCGACAAGGCCCGCTCGCACGGCCTGCCGGCCTTCCTGGCCGACGACCCGGGCGTGGACTCCGGCCTGATGATCGCCCAGTACACCCAGGCGGCGCTGGTCAGCGAGAACAAGCGGCTCGCCGTCCCGGCCTCGGTCGACTCGATCCCGTCCTCCGCGATGCAGGAGGACCACGTGTCGATGGGCTGGTCGGCCGCGCGCAAGCTGCGCCAGGCCGTCGACAACCTCGGCCGGATCCTCGCCGTCGAACTCACCGCCGCCGCCCGCGCGCTGGAGATCCGTCAGCAGGCCGACTCGGCCGGCCGGATCGCCCCGGCCTCCGCGGCCGCGCTGGCCGTCGCCCGGGAGGCGGGGGTCGGCGGCGCCGGCCGCGACCGCTTCCTCTCGCCGGACCTGGAGGCGGCCGCGGCGCTGGTCGCCTCCGGCGACCTGGTGCGCGCGGTCGAAGAGGTCACCGGCCCGCTGGCCTGACGCACCGCCGGCGCGGGGCGACCGGGGCTCAGTCCCAGTCGCTCCGCGGCCGACGGTCCTCACGGTTGCGGCGCTCGCCGAACGCGGCGGCGAAGTTGACCCCGACGATGCCCGCCCAGCAGACCAGCAGACCGGCGAAGCCGCCGTTCGTGGGGTTGCTGGCGATCGCGGTCAACGGGATGCCGAAGGCCATCGAGACCACCGCGAGCCCGCTGCCGGAGCGCTTGGTCCAGCCCTGGCGGCGGGACCGGTGGTGGCGGTCGCGGTACGGACCCGGCTCGTGGTCGTCCATCCGCTGTGCCACGGAGCGCTCGACCCGCGCGTCCAGGCGGGCGTCGAGGCGCTTCATGAAGGAGTCGACGAGCTCGTCCTCGTACTCCTTGCCGAGCTCCTTGCGGGCCTGCAGGGTGGCGTCGAGGTCGCGCCGCAGATCGTCCTGGCGAGTGTCCATGGGGTCCAGCCTGGCCCCGCGGTGACGCCCGGTCCATCCGTTCGCGGGGGGAATCCGGGCGGGCTCAGGGACAAATCAGGGTTACCCCGAGCCGGACCCGGCGACCGCCCGGGCCCGGCTCGGAAGTGTCCGGATACCGTTCGATCCGGTCCGATCCGCGGGACGTCTCACGTTGCGTCCCGCCGTACGAGACGTCTTTGCCAGGCGCGGCCCGCTGCTGCACAGTCGTCGTCCGAACCGCTCGCACCCGGAGGTACCGCTGATGACCGCCACCGACGAGACCGGCAGCGTCGGCCCCTCCGCCCGGCTGCTCCAGCTCTTCGAGGGCCACCGGCTGACGCCGACCCAGCGCCGGATCGCGCACTCCCTGGTGCGGCACGCCACCGAGGCGCCGTTCCTGTCCAGCGTCGAGGTCGCCGAACTCGCGGGCGTCAGCCAGCCCTCCGTCACCCGCTTCGCGGTCGCCCTCGGGTACGACGGCTACCCGGCGCTGCGCAAGCAGCTGCGCGAACTCGGCGGGGGAGAGCCGACCGCGCCGGAGACCCCGGACGACGCGGTGCGCAACGAGCACCAGCAGGCCGTGCTCGCCGAGATCGCGCACCTGCGCCACCTCGCCGAACTCCTCGCCGACCCGGAGCCGATCATCCGGGCCGCCCGGCTGCTCGCCGCCTCCCGCCCGCTGCCCGTGCTCGGCCTGCGGGCCGCCTCGGCGCAGGCCCGCGGCTTCGCCTACTTCGCCGCCAAGGTGCACCCGGACATCCGGCTCCTGGACGAGGGCGGCAGCATGCTCGCCGATCGCCTCGAACAGGCCGCCGCGGCCGGGGCCACCGCGCTGCTCTGCTTCGCGCTGCCGCGCTACCCGCGGGAGTTGATGGACGCCCTGGCGGTGGCCCGGGAGTGCGGGCTGACCGTGCTCACCGTCGCCGACAGCGCCTTCGCGCCGGTCGCCAAGCTCTCCGACCTGATGCTGCCGGCCGCCGTCGGCACCGGGCTGGTCTTCGACACCGCGTGCGCGCCGATGATGCTCGGCCGGGTGCTGCTGCAGGCCATGTGCGACGAACTCCCGGGCGCGGAAGCCCGGTTGGAGGCGATCGAGCAGTCGGCGGCGGCACGCGGGCTCTTCTTGGAATAGCCGCAGCCCGGAACGGACGCGGCCTGGAGCAGCGACAGGGGAGTAGCCGTCACAAACCCGGGCATCCCCTCCTGCAGGGGGTGTCACCCATGCGCGTGATCCACGAGATGAAGTTCGTCGCCCGCCTGGCCTCGGGTGCCGACGAATGGTCCTGCCCCACCTGCGGGCGCCGAGTCACCCTGCGGCGCCTGCCCGAACCCGAACTGACCGTCCTCGACCCGGGCGACGAGTCCGCCGTCCACGTCGGCGTCATCGAACCCGACGCCCGCGCCGCCGCGGCCGCCGAGAAGTACGGCCTCGGCCCCGTCCAGAACATCCCCCGCCCGCCGTCCCCGCCCACCCCGGACGCCGACGACCGCCGCTGGCTCGCCGAGATCGGCATCGACTGGGACGGTGACGCGGCGGCCTGACTCAGCTGCGGGGCGCGTACAGGGGGAGACCTGAGGTGTCCAGCTCGGCGGGCAGCGGCGCGGGCAGTGGGACGGGCTCGCCGTACTTGCCGTGCAGGATGCCCTGGTAGGCACCGTCGCGGGGGTGGGTGTAGAGCGTCCAGCTGCCGTTGCGCGGGTCGAGCGCGAGGAGCGTCGGCACGCCCGCGACGGCGTACCAGCTGGTCTTGGTCGCGAGGTGGCTGACGGGCGACAGGGTGGGAACCACCTCGACGGCGAGGGCGGTGCGGCGAGGTTCGGCCAACCAGGCGTCGTTGTTCTCCCACTCGACGGGCAGTGCGAGCAGGTCGGGAGTCGCGTAGTCGTCCTCGGCGTCCGGCGGGCCGACGGACGCCGACTCGTAGACGCCGAGTCCTCCGGCCAGTCGTGAGCCGATCCGTTCGCGGAGTCGTCGCACGGTTCCGGCGTGCTTGCCTCGGCGGGGCGGAGACATCAGCAGGGCGCCTCCGATGATCTCGACTCGCAGCTCCGTGCTGCGCTCGATCTCTTCCGCTGCTCGGCGCAGGGCGCCGGGGCGCACGGGGGTGGTTGCCATGAGGTCCTCTGATGGGCCGAGTGGCTGGTGTTCGGGGCCCCAGCGTATGGCGGGCGGCCGTGTTGTCTCACGCCTTGATCGGATTGTTCCGGGGTCTGGTCGAAACCCGCTTGTTTAGTTATATTCAGTCGAACAGAGCTTGAATGAATCCATCCGCAGGGAGGCCGGGACTATGGTGCAGCAGCAGGCGAGCGGGCCGCGCGAGGTGCGCGCGGCGCGTGGCACGGGGCTCACGACGCAGGGGTGGCAGCAGGAGGCCGCCCTGCGGATGCTGATGAACAACCTCGACCCCGAGGTGGCCGAGCACCCGTCGAAGCTGGTCGTGTACGGCGGCACCGGCAAGGCCGCACGGGACTGGCGCTCCTTCGACGCCATGGTGAAGACGCTGCAGGGCCTGAAGCAGGACGAGACCATGCTGGTCCAGTCCGGCCGCCCGGTCGGTGTGATGCAGACCCACGAGTGGGCGCCGCGGGTGCTGATCGCCAACTCCAACCTGGTCGGCGACTGGGCCAACTGGGAGGAGTTCCGCCGGCTGGAGAGCCTCGGGCTCACCATGTACGGCCAGATGACCGCCGGCTCGTGGATCTACATCGGCACCCAGGGCATTCTCCAGGGCACCTACGAGACCTTCGCCGCCGTCGCCAACAAGCGGTTCAACGGCACGCTGGAGGGCACCATCACCCTCACCGCCGGCCTCGGCGGCATGGGCGGCGCCCAGCCGCTGGCCGTCACCATGAACGGCGGCGTGGCGATCTGCATCGACTGCGACCCGTCCCGCATCTCCCGCCGGATCGAGCACCGCTACCTGGACGTCGAGGCCAAGGACCTCAGCCACGCGCTGGAGCTGGCCACCGCCGCCCGCGACAAGAAGCAGCCGCTCTCCATCGGCCTGCTGGGCAACGCCGCCGAGGTCTTCCCGCAGCTGCTCGCGATGGACGCGCCGATCGACATCGTCACCGACCAGACCAGCGCCCACGACCCGCTGAGCTACCTGCCGGTCGGCGTCGCCTTCGACGACATGGCGACCTACGCGGCCGAGAAGCCCGCCGAGTTCACCCAGCGCTCCCGCGAGTCGATGGCCAAGCACGTCGAGGCCATGGTCGGCTTCATGGACCGCGGCGCCGAGGTCTTCGACTACGGCAACTCGATCCGCGGCGAGGCCCAGCTGGCCGGCTACGACCGCGCCTTCGCCTTCCCCGGCTTCGTCCCCGCGTACATCCGCCCACTGTTCTGCGAGGGCAAGGGCCCGTTCCGCTGGGCCGCGCTGTCCGGCGACCCGCAGGACATCCACAAGACCGACAAGGCCGTCCTCGACCTCTTCCCGGAGAACGAGTCGCTGCACCGCTGGATCAAGATGGCCCAGGAGAAGGTGCACTTCCAGGGCCTGCCCGCGCGCATCTGCTGGCTCGGCTACGGCGAGCGCGACAAGGCCGGCGAGCGCTTCAACGACATGGTCGCCTCGGGCGAGCTGTCCGCGCCGATCGTCATCGGCCGTGACCACTTGGACTGCGGCTCGGTCGCCTCCCCGTACCGGGAGACCGAGGCGATGCTGGACGGCTCGGACGCCATCGCCGACTGGCCGCTGCTCAACGCCATGGTCAACGTCGCCTCCGGCGCCTCCTGGGTCTCCATCCACCACGGCGGCGGCGTCGGTATCGGCCGCTCGATCCACGCCGGGCAGGTCACCGTCGCCGACGGCACCGCGCTGGCCGGGGAGAAGATCCGCCGGGTGCTCACCAACGACCCGGGCATGGGCGTCATCCGGCACGTGGACGCCGGCTACGACCGCGCCGACGAGGTCGCCGCCGAGCGTGGCGTGCGCGTCCCGATGGGTGAACTGTGACGGTCCCGTCCTTCGAGGAGATGTGGGCGGAGCTGCTCCCCGTGGGCCGCTCCGCCTCCACCGGCGGCTACCGCCGCTTCGCCTGGAACTCCGCCGACGCCGAGTGTCGCGCCTGGTTCGAGCAGCAGGCCCGCGACCGCGGTCTGGCGTACGAACTGGACCGCAACGGCAACCAGTGGGCCTGGCTGGGCGATCCGCAGGCCGGCGGCGCCGTCGTCACCGGTTCGCACCTGGACTCCGTCCCGGACGGCGGCGCCTTCGACGGCCCGCTCGGGGTGGTCTCCTCCTTCGCCGCGCTGGACGAACTCCGCGCCCGGGGAACGGAGTTCACCCGGCCGCTGGCGATCGTCAACTTCGGTGACGAGGAGGGCGCCCGGTTCGGCGTGGCCTGCATCGGCTCCCGGCTGACCGCCGGCGTGCTCTCCCAGGAGGCCGCGTACGAGCTGCGCGACGCCGCCGGCGTCCGGCTGCCCGACGCGATGGAGAAGGCCGGCTACGACCCGACCGGGATCGGTGCGGACGACGACCGGCTGGCCCGGATCGGCGCCTTCGTCGAACTCCACGTCGAGCAGGGCCGCTACCTCGCCGAGGGGCAGCCGGTCGGGGTGGCCGGCGCGATCTGGCCGCACGGCCGCTGGCGGTTCGACTTCCACGGCGAGGCCAACCACGCCGGCACCACGCGGATCGAGGACCGCCGCGACCCGATGCTGACCTACGCCAACACCGTGCTCGCCGCTCGCAAGAAGGCGAAGCTGGCGGGCGCGCTGGCCACCTTCGGCAAGGTCGCGGTCGAGCCCAACGGCACCAACGCGATCGCCTCGCTGGTGCGCGGCTGGCTGGACTCCCGGGCGGCCGACGAGCGCACCCTCACCGCGCTGGTCGCCGAGATCGAGCAGGCCGCCGCCGAGCGCGGCGAGCGCGACGGCGTCCGGGTCGAGCTGACCCGCGAGTCCTACACCCCGGTGGTGGACTTCGACGGGCCGCTGCGCGACCGGCTCGCCAAGCTGCTGGACGCCCCGGTGCTGCCCACCGGGGCGGGACACGACGCCGGGATCCTGGCGTCCGCGATCCCGACCGCCATGCTGTTCGTGCGCAACCCCAGCGGCGTCTCCCACTCCCCGGCCGAACACGCCGAGGTGGCCGACTGCCTGGCCGGGGTCACCGCCCTCGCCGACGTACTGGAGGACCTCGCGTGTCAGTGACCGCAGTGAGCTACTGGGCCCAGTACGCCTGGCTGCCGCACCCGAACGGGCCGGTGGTCGAGCGGGACGTGCTGATCGCCACCGGCCCCGACGGCCGGACCACCTCGGTGACGCCGGACAGCGGGCCCTGCCCGCCCGGCGCCGTCCGGCTCGAAGGGCTGCTGCTGCCGGGGCAGGCGAACGCCCACTCGCACGCCTTCCACCGGGCGCTGCGCGGGCACGTGCAGGTCGGCTCCGGCACCTTCTGGACCTGGCGCGACACCATGTACCGGTTCGCCGGCGCGCTCGACCCGGACGCCTACCTGGAGCTCGCCACCGCCGTCTACGCCGAGATGGCGCTGGCCGGGATCACCGCCGTCGGCGAGTTCCACTACCTGCACCACGCACCCGGCGGGGCCCGCTACACCGACCCGAACGCGATGGGCGAGGCGCTGATCGAGGCCGCCGCCCGGGCCGGCATCCGGATCACCCTGCTGGACACCTGCTACCTGTCGGCCGGCTTCGGCGCCGAGCCCACCAAGCCGCAGCAGCGGTTCAGCGACGGCGACGCGCAGGCCTGGGCCGAGCGCGTGGACGCGCTCAAGCCCCGCGAGCACGCCCGGATCGGCGCCGCCATCCACTCGGTCCGGGCCGTCCCGGCCGAGCAGCTGGGCACCGTCGCGCACTGGGCGGCGATGCGCAAGGCGCCGCTGCACGTCCACCTGTCCGAGCAGACCGCCGAGAACGACGCCTGCCTGACCGCGCACGGCGTCACCCCGACCCGGCTGCTCGCCGACCACGGCGCGCTCGGCCCGCGCACCTCGGTCGTGCACGCCACCCACCTCACCGACGAGGACGTCAAGCTCCTCACCGACTCCTCCACGACCGTCTGCATGTGCCCCACCACCGAACGGGACCTCGCGGACGGCATCGGCCCGGCCCGCCGGCTCGCCTCGGCGGGCTGCCCGATCACCCTGGGCAGCGACAGCCACGCGGTCATCGACCCGTTCGAGGAGGCCCGCGCGCTGGAGCTGGACGAGCGGCTGCGCACCCGGACCCGCGGCCACTGGACGGCCAACGCGCTGCTGCGGGCCGGCACCGAGGACGGCCACGCCTCGCTGGGCTGGCCGGAGGCCGGCCGGGTCGAGGCCGGGGCGCTCGCCGACTTCACGGTGATCGCGCTGGACTCGGTCCGCACCGCGGGCCCGCCGCCCCGGCTCGGCGCCGAGATCGCGGTCTTCGCCGCCTCGGCGGCGGACGTGCGGCATGTGGTGGTCGGCGGCCGGCACGTCGTGCGGGACGGCGTGCACCAGCTGGTGGCCGACGTGCCCGGCGCGCTGCGGTCCGCCATCGGCGCGCTGGACTGCTGAACCCCCGTCGAACGCCCCGCCGAACCCCGTCCGCTGCTGGAACCCCAGTCCACCTCCCTCCGGAAGGCCTTGTCTTGAGCACCAGGACCACCTTGATCACGGGCATCGGCAGCCTGGTCACCAACGACCCCGGACAGGGCAGCGGGCCGCTCGGCCTGCTGGCCGACGCGGCCGTGGTGCTGGACGGCGCCACCGTCGCCTGGGTCGGCCCGGCGGCACAGGCCCCGGCCGCGGACGAGCGCTTCGACGCCGAGGGCCGGGCCCTGCTGCCCGGCTTCGTCGACTCGCACGCCCACCTGGTGTTCGCCGGCGACCGCACCGCCGAGTTCAACGCCCGGATGTCCGGGCAGGCGTACACGGCAGGCGGGATCCGCACCACCGTGGCGGCCACCCGCGCCGCGAGCGACGCCGAACTGGAGGCCAACCTCGACCGGTTCGTCCGGGAGGCGCTGCGCCAGGGCACCACCACCATCGAGTGCAAGTCCGGCTACGGGCTGACGGTGGCGGACGAGGCCCGGGCGCTGCGGATCGCCTCCCGGCACACCCCGGAGACCACCTACCTCGGCGCGCACGTGGTGGCGCCCGAGTACGCCGAGGACCCGGCCGGGTACGTCGACCTGGTCACCGGCGAGATGCTGGACGCCTGCGCCCCGCACGCCCGCTGGGTGGACGTGTTCTGCGAGAAGGGCGCCTTCGACGGCGACCAGGCGCGGGCGATCCTGACCGCCGGCATCGAGCGCGGCCTCACCCCCCGGGTCCACGCCAACCAGCTCTCGTACGGGCCCGGCGTGCAGCTCGCCGTCGAGCTGGGGGCCGCCTCGGCGGACCACTGCACCCACCTGACGGACGAGGACGTGGCGGCGCTGGCCGGCTCGGGGACGGTCGCGACCCTGCTGCCGGGGGCGGAGTTCTCCACCCGGGCCGAGTACCCGAGCGGGCGCCGGCTGCTGGACGCGGGGGCGGTCGTGGCGCTGTCCACCGACTGCAACCCGGGCTCCAGCTTCACGAGCTCGATGGCGTTCTGCATCGCGGTGGCGGTGCGGGAGATGGGGATGACGCCGGACGAGGCGGTCCGGGCGGCCACCGTGGGCGGCGCCCAGGCGCTGCGGCGCACCGACGTCGGCGTGGTCGCGCCCGGCGCCCGCGCCGACCTGCTGCTGCTCGACGCACCCTCGCACGTCCACCTGGCCTACCGGCCGGGCGTGCCGCTGACGGCCGCGGTCTGGCGAGCGGGCGTCCGCGAGGTCTGACCGACGGTCTGCGGGAGGCCCCCGCGCCCCCGGGGTGGCGGGCGCGGGGGCCTCCTGTCGTTCCCGGGCCCCCGCCGTTCGCGGGGGCCTTTCGTCGTTCCCGGGCCCTCGCCGTTCGCGGGGGCCCGTTCCTCTCCTCCGAGGTCTGTTCGCGGCCCGCTGTTCTCCGGTCCCCGCCGCCCTACCGGGTGCCGTGGGCCCGCCGCCGTACCGGGTGCCGTGGGCCCGCCGCCGTACCGGGCGCCGTGCACCGTGGGCGGAAAAACGACCGGGGCCGCCGTGGATCTCAGGAATCCACGGCGGCCCCGGAAGCGGTGGGCCGGTCAGGCGGGCGTCAGTGGACGCCGCCCATGAGCGCCTGGACGCGCTTGCGGCCCATGTAGACCGCGACGCCGGCCAGGGTCGCGAGCGCTGCCTGCAGCGCGATGATCCCGGTGCCGTCCAGGTTGACGCCGGCCAGCGAGAGCAGGCTGGTGGTGCAGTCACCGGCGGTGACGGCGAGGAACCAGACGCCCATCATCTGGGAGGCGTACTTCTGCGGCGCCATCTTGGTGGTGACCGAGAGGCCGACCGGGGAGAGGCACAGCTCGCCGATGGTCTGGATCATGTAGATCGAGACGAGCCACATCGGGGAGACCTTGCCGTCGCCCGCCATGTTCATCGGGACGATGAAGATGAAGAACGAGGCACCGATCAGGACCAGGCCCATCGCGAACTTCACGATGGTGTTGGGCTCCTTGTTCCGGCGGGACAGCCACAGCCACAGCCAGGCGAAGACCGGCGCGAGCGCCATCACGAACAGCGGGTTCAGCGACTGGTACCAGGTGGCCGAGAAGCCGAAGCCGAGCAGGGTGTCCGCGGTGTTCTTGTCGGCGAACAGGGAGAGCGTCGAGCCGCCCTGGTCGTAGATCATCCAGAAGATGGCGGCCGCGGCGAAGAACCAGATGTACGCGGACATCTTGGACTGCTCGCCGGTGCTCAGGTCCTTGTCGCGCTTTATGCGGGTCAGGACGACGACCGGGATGAGCAGACCGGCGATGGTCAGCGGCACCAGGGCCCAGTTCAGCGTGTAGACGCCCAGGGCGACGACGGCGCCGTAGAAGACGGCGATCGCGAGGACGGTCGCACCGGCCTTCAGCAGCAGGCTCTTGCGCTCGGCGGGCATGAGCGGGTTCGGGACCAGGCTGCTCTTGGGGCTCAGGTGGCGGGTGCCCAGCAGGAACTGCAGCAGGCCGAGGCCCATGCCGACGGCGGCCAGGGCGAAGCCCAGGTGCCAGTTGTACTCCTTGCCGACCGTTCCGATGATGAACGGGGCGGCGAAGGCACCGAGGTTGATGCTCATGTAGAAGACGGTGAAGCCACCGTCGCGGCGCGGGTCCTCGGGGCCGTTGTACAGGTGGCCGACCATCGTGGAGATGTTGGCCTTCAGCAGCCCGGAGCCGACCGCGACCAGGAGCAGGCCGGCGAAGAACGCCGCCTGGCCCGGGACGGCCAGCGCGAGGTGGCCGGCCATGATCACGAAACCGGCGACGGTGACGGTCTTGCGGGCACCCCAGACCCGGTCGCCGAACCAGCCGCCGGGGTAGGCCATGAGGTAGACCATGGAGACGTAGACGGAGTAGATCGCCGTCGCCATCGTCGCCTTCATGGCGAGGCCGCCGCCCTGGCTGCCGGCTGCCGCGTCGGCACCGCCGGAGACCAGGTAGTAGATGAGCAGGGCGCGCATGCCGTAGTAGGAGAAGCGCTCCCACATCTCGGTCATGAACAGCGTGGCGAGGCCTCGGGGGTGCCCGAGGAAGGTCTTGCCGCTGGGGGAGGTCGACGCGAGGTCGGCAACCCGGGTGGTAGACGCCATGTGTAGTGGTTCCTTGCCTGACAGCGTCCGCCTAGGGGGGTGGCGGCGGACGTGGACGAAACCACTCTACGTGGCGATATTTGGCTCTATCAGATGACAAAAGGCATGGATTAGGTATGCCGATGGCAAAGGGATCAACGGATCTCCCCGATCGATCCATGGTAGATGGGGTTCTCTCCCTTCGGATTCAAGATCGAGAAGGGGAATCTGCACTGAACCGGCGGACTGCAACGCCCTGTTGAGATCACTTGAATGCTTGTATAACGATCACGCTCTGTGAACTACCTCACAGGGCGTCCGGGCATACCCCGGCGGACTACCATCACCACATGACCTGTGTGCTGCTCGCCGAGGACGATCCGGCGATCTCCGAACCGCTCGCCCGGGCCCTGCGACGCGAGGGCTATGAGGTGCTCGTCCGCGAGGACGGTCCGACCGCACTGGCCGCCGGCCTCACCGAGGAGGTCGACCTCGTCGTCCTCGACCTCGGGCTGCCCGAGATGGACGGCCTTGAGGTCTGCCGCCGACTGCGCGCCGACGGCAAGAGCTGCCCCGTCCTGGTGCTCACCGCCCGCGCCGACGAGGTGGACACCGTGGTCGGCCTGGACGCCGGCGCCGACGACTACGTCACCAAGCCCTTCCGCCTGGCCGAACTGCTGGCCCGCGTCCGGGCGCTGCTCCGGCGCGGCAACGTCGACCAGCTCACCACCGGCGCGCACGGGGTGAAGATCGACATCGAGTCGCACCGCGCCTGGCTCGGCGACGAGGAGCTCACCCTCTCCGCCAAGGAGTTCGAGCTGCTGCGCGTCCTGGTCCGGGACGCCGGCCGGGTGGTCACCCGCGAGGAGATCATGCGGCAGGTCTGGGACACCACCTGGTGGACCTCGACCAAGACCCTGGACATGCACATCTCCTGGCTCCGCAAGAAGCTCGGCGACGATGCGGCGAACCCCCGCTACATCGCCACCGTGCGCGGGGTGGGGTTCCGGTTCGAGAAGAATTAGCCCCGTACGGAGACCAGGACCGGGCCACGGCCGGTGAAGCGGAACACCTCGGGGAGCGGCAGCGTGAAACGCCGGATGATCAACTCGCTGCTGGGCGTCGTCCTGGTGGTGGTCGTGGTGTTCTGCGTGCCGCTCGCCCTGGTGGAGAAGCGCACCATCGTCAACTCGGCCCAGGACCGGGTCGACGCCGCCGCCGTCCGGGTGCTCGCCCTGGTCGAGAGCCGGATCGCGGCGGGTGAGTCGGTCACCAACGAGCGGGCCTTCGAGAGCCAGGTCACCGAGGGCAGCTACGTCGAGGTGCAGGTCCCCGGCCAGCCGGTCCTCTCGGCCGGTCAGCGCCCGGCCGGCGACCACCTGCTGAAGGCCGTCGAGCGCGGCAACAGCGGCGAGACCGTCACCGTCGAGCAGTCCCGCGCGGACGTCGACCACGAGATCGCCAACAACCTGCTGCTGCTCGGCGTGGTCGCCCTGCTGGCCGTCCAGGCCGCCGTGGCGCTCGCGGTCTGGCAGGCCAAGCGGCTCGCCCGGCCGCTCACCGACCTCGCCGAGACCGCCGAACGGCTCGGCTCCGGTGACCCGCGCCCGCGCGACCGCCGCTACGGGGTGCCCGAACTCGACCGGGTCGCCGAGGTGCTGGACACCAGCGCCGAGCGGATCGCCCGGATGCTCACCGCCGAGCGCCGGCTCGCCGCCGACGCCTCGCACCAGCTGCGCACCCCGCTCACCGCGCTCTCCATGCGGCTGGAGGAGATCATCGCCCTCGCCGAGGACCCGGAGACGGTCAAGGAGGAGGCGACCATCGCCCTCCAGCAGGTCGAGCGGCTCACCGACGTCGTCCAGCGGCTGCTCACCACCCAGCGCGACCCGCGCAGCCCCACCGCCGTCGCCTTCGACCTGGACGAGGTCATCAAGCAGCAGGTGGAGGAGTGGGGGCCGTCGCTCCGCGAGACTGGCCGGGTGCTGTCCCTGGAGGGCCTGCACGGGGTCACCGCCGTCGGCACCCCGGGGACGGTCGCCCAGGTGCTGGCCACCCTGATCGAGAACTCGCTGATGCACGGCGCCGGGACGATCACCCTGCGGGTCCGGCCGTCCGGCACCTCGGTGGTGGTCGAGGTGCAGGACCAGGGCGCCGGGGTGCCGCCGGACCTCGGCAACCGGGTGTTCGAGCGCGCGGTCAGCGGCCGCAACTCCACCGGCATCGGCCTCGCCGTCGCCCGCGACCTCGCGGAGGCGGACGGCGGGCGGCTCGAACTGCTCTCGCTGAAGCCCCCGGTGTTCGCGCTCTTCCTCGGGCGCAGCCAGGAGGACTGACGGGCCACGGGCCCGTCCTCCGGCCCGTGCCGACGGGCCCCGACGGGGTCAGGCGCCGGGGAGCACGCCGAGCTGGCGCATCAGGCCCATCACGTCCCACTGCCACCAGCCCTCGCAGATCTTCCCGTCCTTGAAGCGGAAGGTGGTCGTGCCGCGGCCGACCACCGACTTGCCGGTGTTCGGCACGCCCATGAAGTCGGCCTTCTGGGTGGCGTGCCAGGTCCACCGGGTGGCCACCTCGTCGCCCTCGGCGATCTGGCCCTCGGTGTCGAAGCGGAAGTCGAAGGCGCCCAGGTAGCCGCTGCAGCGCTCCCGGAACGCGGCCGGGCCGACGGCGTCGCTCTCGCTGCCGTAGTCGTGGTCGCGGTAGTCGGCGGTCATGCACTCGTCGATGACGTCGAGGTTGCCGCGGGACAGCTCCTCCAGGACCCGGCTCGCGGTGGCCTTGTCGAACCCGAGAGCGCGGGTCACGTCGAGGTCGGTGAAGGTCGGCGGCATGTCGCAGAGTGCCACCATCTCGCGGAAGATCCGGTCGGTCTCGGGCAGGCGGGAGTTCTTCATCGCCTCGTCGTAGGAGGGGAACTCCACGATCTCCACCACGTGCCTGGTGTCGGAACGGTCGGTGCCCACCACCGCGTGGGAGGCGGTCCGCCGGCCCCTGGTCGCCTCGACCCAGGTGTCCATCAGCCGGTTGAGGTCGTCGAGCCTGTCGGTCTTGCAGTCGATGATCTGGACGAACGTCATGGCGAGCCTCCTGGACCCCCCTCGGCCGTGATCGTTCGCCGACCGCGCTCGCCTTCGGTAACCACTCTCCTCCGGCGGTGGCGGAGGCGGCAAGCCCGGGAAACGGCGAGCCCCGGTGGCCGGTTCGGCCTGCCGGGGCTGCGGTGGTACGCGGGGAGGGGGCTACTCGGCCTTCGCGTAGCGGATCTGCTCGGTGGCGAGCATCAGCTCGGCCTGGGCGGCCAGGTCCTGGCCGTCGGCGGTGCCCACCGGCTGCTGGGCCGGCAGCTCGACCGGCTCCGGGTCGGCCTTGAACACCCAGGTCCGGTACGAGACGAAGCGGAACACGGTGGCCACCGCGAGGCCGATCACCTTGGCGCCCAGCTGCTCGTAGTGCGAGTCCAGCTTCAGCACGTACACCGAGAAGCCGAGCACGCCGGTCTCGATCAGCATGCCGATGCCGCTGTAGACGAGGAAGAGGGTGATCTCCCGCTTGCGGGAGGCGGCGTCGCGGTCCCGGTACAGCCAGTAGCGGTAGCCCAGGTAGTTGGTCGCGATCGCGATCACCGTCGCCGCGATGTTCGACCGCACCGAGGCCAGGCCCAGGCCGTTGATGCAGACCCAGAAGACGGCGAAGTTGACCACCACGCCGCTCAGGCCGACGATGCCGAACTTCACGACTTCGCCCTGGAGCCCGCGCAGTTTCTGCGCGAGCGAGGAGTTCGAAGCTGCGGTCGTCGCCATACCGGACTGCCTCCATGTGCCTGCGGGTCGAAAGGGCTGATCGCAGCGGTGCGGTCGCCCCTTGAGCCCTGCGTGCACGCACATGATCGGACCGCGTAGACCAGGACCTGGCCGTCCAGGCTACCCGCTTCCACCGGACGGCTCAGACGTGAGGGGGCCGACTTGACATCTACGCGCGTCCGCTCCCCGAGGCCCACCGGCGGCTCCACCACCCCCCACCGGCCCGGATATCCTGGCGGAGTGACTTCCCCGGGCAATGTGAATTTTCCAGTGGTGGGCATGATCGGCGGCGGGCAGCTGGCCCGCATGGCACACCAGGCGGGCATCCCGCTCGGGGTCAGGTTCAAACTCCTCGCCGACACGCCCCAGGACTCCGCCGCACAGGTGGTCTCCGACGTCGTCCTCGGTGACTACCGCGACCTCGGCACCCTGCGGCGCTTCGCCGCCGGCTGCGACGTGATCACCTTCGACCACGAGCACGTCCCCACCGAGCACCTGCGGGCCCTGGAGGCCGACGGCATCGCCGTCCGCCCCGGCCCGGAGGCGCTCGTCAACGCCCAGGACAAGGGCGTGATGCGGGCCAAGCTGGACTCCATCGGGGTGCCCTGCCCCCGGCACCGGATCGTCGCCGACCCGGCCGACGTCACCGCGTTCGCCGAGGAGGGCTCCGGCTACCCGGTCGTCCTGAAGACCGTCCGCGGCGGCTACGACGGCAAGGGCGTCTGGGTCGTCGACGACGAGCAGGAGGCCCAGGCCCCGTTCCTGGCCGGCGTCCCCGTGCTGGCCGAGGAGAAGGTCGACTTCGTCCGCGAGCTGGCCGCCAGCGTCGTCCGCTCGCCCAGCGGCCAGGCCGTCGCCTACCCGGTCGTGGAGAGCGTCCAGGAGAACGGCGTCTGCGCCGAGGTCACCGCCCCGGCGCCCGACCTCGACCCGGCGCTGTCCGACGAGGCCCAGCAGCTCGCCCTGCGGATCGCCGGCGAGCTCGGCATCACCGGCCACCTCGCCGTCGAGCTGTTCCAGACCCGCGACGGCCGGATCCTGGTCAACGAGCTGGCCATGCGCCCGCACAACTCCGGGCACTGGACCCAGGACGGCGCCGTCACCTCGCAGTTCGAGAACCACCTGCGGGCCGTCCTCGACCTCCCGCTCGGCGACCCCCGGCCGCGCGCCAAGTGGACCGTCATGGTCAACGTCCTCGGCGGCGACTACCCGGACATGTACCACGCCTTCCTGCACTGCATGGCCCGCGACCCCGGGCTGCGGATCCACATGTACGGGAAGGACGTGAAGCCCGGCCGCAAGGTCGGTCACGTCAACGTCTTCGGGGACGACCTCGAAGACGTCCGCGAGCGCGCCCGCCACGCGGCCGCCTACCTGCGAGGAACGATCACCGAATGACCTCTCCAGTCGTTGGCATCGTCATGGGCTCGGACTCCGACTGGCCCGTCATGGAGGCCGCCGCCCAGGCCCTGGACGAGTTCGAGATCCCGTACGAGGTAGACGTCGTCTCCGCCCACCGGATGCCGCGCGAGATGGTCGCGTACGGCGAGAACGCCCACAAGCGCGGACTCAAGGCGATCATCGCGGGCGCCGGCGGCGCGGCCCACCTGCCGGGCATGCTGGCCTCCGTCACCCCGCTGCCGGTCATCGGCGTGCCGGTGCCGCTGCGCTACCTGGACGGCATGGACAGCCTGCTGTCGATCGTCCAGATGCCCGCCGGTGTCCCGGTGGCGACCGTCTCGGTGGCCGGCGCGCGCAACGCGGGCCTGCTCGCGGTGCGGATGCTCGCCGCCTTCGACGCCGAACTCGCCGAGAAGATGACCGACTTCCAGGCCGAGCTGAACAGCCAGGCCACCGAGAAGGGCAAGAAGCTCCGGGCCAAGGTGGCCGGTTCCGGCTCCTTCGGCTTCGGCAAGTAATCCCGCTGGTGGGGTGGGGTAGAACAGGCCGTATGACTTCTCCGACGGACTCCCCCGCCCCGCTGGACCGCGCCCGCGCCCTGCTGCGCACCGCCCCCGTGGTGGACGGCCACAACGACCTCCCGTGGGCGATGCGCGAGCAGGCCGGGTACGACCTCGGCGCGCTCGACCTCGCCGCCGACCAGAGCGACCGCCTGCACACCGACCTCGCCCGCCTCGCGGAGGGCGGGGTCGGCGCGCAGTTCTGGTCCGTCTACGTCCCCGCCTCGCTGGCCGGCGACCACGCGGTGAGCGCCACCCTGGAGCAGGTCGACTTCGTCCACGCCCTGGTCGAGCGCTACCCCGACCGGCTCCGCCTCGCCCGTACCGCCGCCGACATGGAGGCCGCCCGCGCGGAGGGCCGGATCGCCTCCCTGATGGGCGCCGAGGGCGGCCACTCCATCGACTGCTCGCTCGCCACCCTGCGCGCCCTGTACGAGCTGGGCGTGCGCTATCTGACGCTCACCCACAACGACAACGTGCCGTGGGCCGACTCCGCGACCGACGAGCCGGTCGCCGGCGGGCTGACCCGTTTCGGCGAGGAGGTCGTCCGGGAGATGAACCGGCTCGGCATGCTGGTCGACCTCTCGCACGTCTCCGCCGACACCATGCGGGACGCCCTGCGGGTCACCGAGGCGCCGGTGGTCTTCTCGCACTCCTCCGCCCGCGCGGTCTGCGACCACCCGCGCAACATCCCGGACGACGTGCTCGCCCAGCTGCCCGCCAACGGCGGCGTGGCGATGGCCACCTTCGTGCCCAAGTTCATCCTGCCCGCCGCCATCGAGTGGACCCTCGCCGCCGACGCGAACATGAGCGCCCACGGCTTCCACCCGCTGGACACCACCCCGCCGGCCATGGAGCGCCAGCGCGCCTTCGAGGCCGAGCACCCGCGCCCGATCGCCACCCCCGCCACCGTCGCCGACCACCTCGACCACATGCGCGAGGTCGCCGGCATCGACCACATCGGCATCGGCGGCGACTTCGACGGCACCGCCTTCCTGCCGGACGGCTTGGACTCGGTGGCCGGCTACCCCAACCTGGTCGCCGAACTCCTGCGCCGGCACTGGTCGGAGGCCGACCTGGCCAAGCTCACCTGGCACAACGCCGTCCGCGTGCTGCGCGACGCCGAGTCCGTCGCCGCCACGCTGCGGGCGAGCCGCCGGCCGTCCATCGCGACCATCGCGCAGCTGGACGGCGAGCGCTCCTGAACCGCTGAACCCCTGGTCCGGCCTGCTAGTCCAGCAGCGGGATCTCGATGGCCGGGCACTTGTCCATCACCATCGCCAGCCCGGCCTCCCGGGTGCGCGCGTACGCGGCCTCGTCCACCACCCCCAGCTGGAACCAGACCGCCTTCGCCCCGACCGCGACGGCCTCGTCGGCCACCTCCCCGGCCAGCGCGCTGTTCACGAACACGTCCACCACGTCGACCTGGAACGGGATCTCGGCGAGCGAGGCGTAGCCCTGCTCGCCGAAGACCGTCTCGGCCTTCGGGTGCACCGGCACGACGCGCTTGCCGTAGCGCTGCAGGACCCGGGCCACCCCGTACGCGGCCCTGGCCGTGTTGGTGGAGAGGCCGACCACGGCCCAGGTGTCTCCGGTGTCGGTGAGGATCTCGCGGACCGTCGCGTCGTCGCCGTAGCTCGTCATGCCGGTACCAACGACGGTCGCGGGCGCGGGATTCCGGCCCGGCTCAGGTGTCGAAGGCGCGGAGCTTGACGCGGGCGGTGCCGCCGGCCTCGTAGGTGGCGTCCAGGTGGACGAACATGGCCTGCCCGTCGGGGCGGGAGGCGTCGGCGCTCCCGAAGCTCAGGCCGGAGGCGTTGTCGGTGCCGGGCCGGACCCGCGGGAAGGCGGCGGTCAGCCGCTGGGCCAGTTCGTCCCGGGGCATCCTGAACTCCACGGTGTAGCCGCGGTCCTGCCAGCCCCCGTCGTCCGTGCAGACGGCCTCGGTGGCCTGGGCGGGCATCGAGCCGCCCGCGAACTCCATCGCCTCCGAGCAGCCGACCGCGTGGGGCTTGCCGCCCTCGGTCATCAGGAGTGCGCAGAAGCCGAGGAAGGCGAGCGGCGCGATCAGGACGATGCCCAGGAAGGCGAGCGACAGCCCGGTGACCCACCTGTGCCGTCCGGCGTGCCGCTCGACGCGTTCGGCGTGCATGAAGAACCCCCCGGTCTCCCCGTACCGGCGCGACCGCCGGTGCACCCGGATCCTCGCACATGACTTGAACGCGTTCAAATCATCGCTTCGGGGCAAACGGAAGCGCCCGCCCCCGGGTCGGGGACGGGCGCCGGAAGCGGGGATCAGCTGGGGCGGCCCAGGGCGCGGTAGGTCCAGCCGGCGGCGCGCCAGGCGTCGGCGTCCAGGACGTTGCGGCCGTCGAGGAGGCGGCGCTCGGCGACCACCGCGCCCAGCTCGGCCGGGTCCAGCTCGCGGAACTCGGCCCACTCGGTGAGGTGGAGGACGACGTGGGCGCCCTCGGCGGCCTCCAGGGCGGAGTCGGCGTACGCGAGCGAGGGGAACATCTTGCGGGCGTTGTCCACGGCCTTCGGGTCGTAGACGGTGACCTGGGCGCCCTGGAGCTGGATCTGGGCGGCCACGTTCAGGGCGGGGGAGTCCCGGATGTCGTCCGAGTTGGGCTTGAAGGCCGCACCGAGGACGGCGACCCGGCGGCCCAGGAAGCCGCCGCCGCACTGCTCGCGGGCCAGCTCGACCATCCGGGAGCGGCGCCGCATGTTGATCGAGTCGACCTCGCGCAGGAAGGTCAGCGCCTGGTCGGCGCCGAGCTCGCCGGCCCGGGCCATGAACGCGCGGATGTCCTTGGGCAGGCAGCCGCCGCCGAAGCCGAGGCCGGAGTTGAGGAACTTGCGGCCGATCCGCTCGTCGTGGCCGAGTGCCGTGGAGAGCAGGGTGACGTCCGCACCGGCCGCCTCGCAGACCTCGGCCATCGCGTTGATGAAGGAGATCTTGGTGGCCAGGAAGGAGTTGGCGGCGGCCTTGACCAGCTCGGCGGTCGCGTAGTCGGTGACCAGGAACGGCACCCCGGCCGCGATCGGCTCGGCGTACACCTCGCGCAGCAGCCGCTCGGCCCGCTCGCTCTGGGCGCCGACCACGATGCGGTCCGGCCGCAGGGTGTCCTGGACGGCGAAGCCCTCGCGCAGGAACTCCGGGTTCCAGGCGAGCTCGGCGCCCTCGCCGACCGGCGCCAGGGCGGCCAGCCGCTCGGCCAGCCGGGCCGCCGAGCCGACCGGCACGGTGGACTTGCCGACCACCAGCGCGGGGCGGGTCAGGTGCGGCGCCAGCTCGTCGATCACGGTGTCCACGTACGACATGTCGGCGGCGAACTCGCCCTTGCGCTGCGGGGTGTTGACGCAGACGAAGTGCACGTCGGCGAACTCGGCGACCTCCTCGACGGAGGTCGTGAAGCGCAGTCGCCCGGTCGAACCCTCGTGCCCGGCCACGTGCTTGAGCAGCAGCTCGGACAGGCCCGGCTCGTACATCGGGACGCGGCCGGCGGTGAGCATGGCGATCTTGTCCGGGTCGATGTCCAGACCCAGCACCTCGAAGCCGAACTCGGCCATGGCGGCGGCATGCGTGGCGCCGAGGTAGCCGGTGCCGATCACGGAGATGCGGAGGGTCACGGGTTCTCCCTGGAGGCGGACTCGACCGGTCAGGATGCGGATCCGACCGGTACGGATGCCCCTGATGCTATCCGTCCGGTCCGGGCGTGCAGGGGCCGCCCGCACGCCCGGGGCGCTAGGCAGCCGCAGGTCGGAGCCCTAGGATCTCTACTGAACGGTAGTTAACCCCGGATTCGACGTCGATCGGACCGGATCGAGCGGACCGGATCCGACTTCGGTCACTGGACTTCGGTCACTGGACGACGAGGCAGGCATCACATGGCGGGCAGCGCAGGGGCGGCTGACTTCGATCTCTTCCGTGTCTCCGAGGAGCACGAGATGCTCCGTGAGGCGGTGCGTTCGCTGGCTGAGGCGAAGATCGCTCCGTTCGCGGCGGAGGT
>NZ_JBIWNL010000011.1:149677-253591 GCF_044767225.1 Kitasatospora sp. NPDC101447 | reverse complement strand
CGCCGCCCCCCACTCCCAATGGGGGGGGGGGGTCCCGGCGCAGGCGCTGCCGGGGGGGGTACTGGGTGGGGGTCGCGGGGGCGCGCGTCGGGGGCGGGGGGCGCGCGCGGCGCCGGCCCCTGACTGCAACGGTAATCGGTGGGCGTGCGGATCCCGGCCGGGCTAGACCGTGACCGACTCCCGGATCGGGGCCGCTTCGGCGGCGGGCGTCTGCAGCTTGCTGCCCTCGACGTCCACGTCCGGCACCAGGCGGTCGAGCCGGCGCGGCAGCCACCAGGCGCGGTGGCCGAGCAGGGCGAGGACGGCCGGGACGATGGTCATCCGGACCACGAAGGCGTCGAACGCGACGGCTGCGGCGAGCCCCAGCCCCATCATCTTGATCATCGGCTCGCTCATCCCGATGAAGCCCGCGAAGACGGCGATCATGATGAAGGCCGCGGCGGTGACCACCCGGGCGTTGTGCCGGAAGCCGGTGACGATCGCCTCGCCGGGCTGCTCGCCGTGGACGAAGCCCTCGCGGATCCGGGTGACCAGGAACACCTCGTAGTCCATGGCGAGGCCGAAGACCACGCCGATCATGAAGATCGGCATCATGCTCATCACCGGGCCGGTCTGCTCCACGCCGATCAGGTCGGCCAGCCAACCCCACTGGAAGACCGCGACCACGGCGCCCAGGGCGGCGGCCACCGAGAGCAGGAAGCCGAGTGCCGCCTTCAGCGGGACGAGCACGGAGCGGAAGACCACCAGCAGCAGCAGGACGGCGAGGCCGACGACCAGGGCGAGGTAGGGCACCAGGGCGTCCGTGAGCTTCTGCGAGACGTCGATGTTCATCGCCGTCGTGCCGCTGACCAGGACCGTCGCGCCGGTGGCCGACGTGAGGGAGGCCGCGTCACCGCGGATGGTGTGCACGAGGTCCTTGGTCGCGGCCTCGCTCGGGCCGGTCGCCGGTATCGCGTTGAGCAGGGCCGTGTCACCGGCCTTGTTGAACATCGGCGGCGTCACGGTGACGACGCCCTGCAGGCCCGAGAGCTTCTTGGACACCTCGTTCGCCGCGGCCTTCGGGTCGGCGACGCCCTTGGCGTCCACCAGGACGGTCAGCGGGCCGTTGAAGCCGGGCCCGAAGCCCTCGGACAGCAGGTCGTAGGCGCGGCGCTGGGTGGTAGAAGTGGGCTTGGCCTCGTCGCCGGGCAGGCCGAGCCGCAGGTCGAGCGCGGGGGCCGCGAGGACGCCCAGGCCGATCACGCCGCCGAGCAGCACCGCGAGCGGGCGGCGGAGCACGAACCGCGCCCAGCGGGAGCCGCCGTTCTCCTGGGTCGACGCCCGGTCGGCGTCGCCCCGGGCCTTGCGGACCTTGCGCGGCAGCACCTTGCGGCCGATGAAGCCGAGCAGCGCCGGGACCAGGGTGAGCGCGACCAGCACGGCGATGACGACCGTCCCGGCGGCGGCCATGCCCATCTTGGCCAGCATCGGGATGCCGACCACGGAGAGCCCGGCGAGGGCGATCACCACGGTGAGGCCGGCGAACACCACGGCGGAGCCGGCGGTGCCGACGGCCCGGCCGGCCGCCTCCTGCGGTGTCCGGCCCTCGGTCAGCTCGGCCCGGTAGCGGGAGACGATGAACACCGCGTAGTCGATGCCGACCGCGAGGCCGAGCATCATGGCGAGGGTGCCGGTGGTGGTGGACAGGCCGAGGACGCTGCCGAACGCGGTGATCAGCGCCATGCCGAGGCCGACGCCGACGACCGCCGTGAGCAGCGGCAGGCCGGCCGCGACCAGCGAGCCGAAGGTGATCACCAGGACGACGGCGGACAGCGCCATGCCGATCGCCTCGCTGCTGCCGCCCGCGTCGGGCTTGGCCATCAGCGCGTTGCCGCCGACCTCGACCTTGAGCCCGGCGTCCCGGCCGTGCTGGGCGGCCTGCTCCAGCGCGGTCGTGGCGCCCTTGGACAGCTCGCCCGCCTTGGCGGCGTAGCTGACCGTCGCGTAGGCGGTGGTGCCGTCCTTGGAGACCGCGCCCGCCGTGAACGGGCTGACCGCCCCGGTGACCTGCTCGGCGTGCGCGAGCTCGTCGACCGTCCGCTCGACCGCCTGCTGGTTGGGGGCGGCGGTGATCTTCTGACCGGAGGGCGCGACGAACACCAGCCGGGCCGAGGCGCCGTCGGCGTGGCCGCCGGGGAAGCGCTCGTTCATCAGGTCGAAGGCCTTCTGCGCTTCCGTGCCGGGCATCGAGAAGCCGTCGTCGGGCGCGGCGGGCGCCTTGGCCGCCAGGACTCCGACGGCCGCCAGCACGGCGACCCAGAGCAGGGTCACCAGCCGGCGCCGGACGAAGGCCCATCGGCCCAGACGGTAGAGGAACGTGGCCACGGGAGAGCGGACTCCTTCGGTGCGGTGCTCGGTACAGGGCGCGCCGCGGGCGGGCCGTACGCCCCCTGAGGGCGCGGTCCGCCGCAGCGTGACCAATCCTTGATCGGCGGGCCCTGCTCCGTCGTCGTCCCTGCGCAGGCCGTTTGCGTACTGCGGACGCAGTACGGCCCTCCCCCGTACGGAGGAGCGCACGCCCGGCGCCGGGAGTAGCCCTCCTACCTGCGGAGGAAGCAGTCGGGTTCACCCGTGCGGGCGGCGACGACGGGCCGTGACCCGGCCGGGCGAAGTAGCGTGATGTGCCTGGCCCGACCGCCGTCCGTGCGGTTCGGGACGACCCGACCTGATCGGTGCTGCCTGAGCAGCCAGCCGCCGGAGGTGCCCCATGGGCGTTCCAGCCGCCCGCATCGTGTTCGACGAGAGCGACCGCGCGGCCGTCGCCGAGGCGGTGACCGAGATGCTCACCACGGGCGCCCTCACCCTCGGTCCCTGGACCGAACGCTTCGAGCAGGCCTTCGCCGCCGAGCACGGCGCCTCGCACGCCGTCGCGGTGAGCACCGGCACCGCGGCGCTGGAGGTGATCCTGCGCACCGTCGACGTCCGGGGCCGCGACGTCGTCGTCCCCGCCGTCAGCTTCTACGCGACCGCCGGCGCGGTGGTCCACGCGGGCGGGCGCCCGGTGTTCGCCGACGTCGACCCGGCCACCCTCGCGCTGTCCCCCGACACCTTGGCGGCAGCCCTCACCCCGGACACCGCCGCCGTCGTCCTGGTGCACATCGGCGGCCTCGTCACCCCCCGGGTGGACGCCCTGCGCGCGCTCTGCGACCAGCGCGGCATCCCGCTGGTCGAGGACGCCGCGCACGCCCACGGCAGCAGTGTCGACGGGCGCGCCGCCGGGACCTTCGGGCTGGCCGGGGCCTTCTCCTTCTACCCGACGAAGGTCACCACCAGCGGCGAGGGCGGCATGATCCTCACCGAGTCGCCGGAGCTGCGCGACGAGGCCCGGATCTACCGCGACCAGGGCAAGGGCTCCTTCACCACCAACCACCACGTGCTGCTCGGCTACTCCTGGCGGATGAGCGAGCTCCACGCGGCGGTCGGCGCGGTGCACCTGCGCCGGCTCAAGGAGTTCATCGAGACCCGCCGGGCCGTCGCCCGCCGCTACGACGCGGCGCTGGCCGGGCTGGACGGCCTGGCACCGGTGCTCGAACCGCCGGGCTGCCGCGGCAACTACTACAAGTACGTGGCGCTGCTGCCGGCCGGCACCGACCGTGCGGCCTTCAAGCGGGCGGTCGCCGAGGAGCACGGCGTGCGGCTGTCCGGCGAGGTCTACGACCTGCCGCTGCACCTCCAGCCGGTGCTCGCCCCGTACCGGCGCGGGCCGCTGCCCGCCGCCGAGGACCTCTGCGCACGGCAGGTCTGCCTGCCGGTGCACTCCGACATGACGGAGGACGAGACGGAGCAGGTCATCGAGGCCGTCTCGACCGTGTACCGGCGGCTGGTCGGCTGAGCCGACCGGAGTGAAGGGAGCAAGAACGTGCGGATAGCCGTCACCGGGGGCTGCGGATTCATCGGCTCACACGTCGTGGACCACCTCATCGCGGCCGGCCACGAGGTCCTCGCGGTGGACATGACCGACCAGTACCTCAACCCCGACGCCGAGCACGCGCGGATCGACGTCCTCGACCTCAAGGCCCTCACCGCCGCGCTGGCGGGCAGCGAGGTGGTCTACCACCTCGCTGCGATGGCCGACGTCGAGCAGGTCTCCGCCGATCCGGTCCGCGCCGTGCGGACCAACATCGACGGCACCGAGGCCGTCCTGGAGGCCGCCCGGCGCAGCGGTCTCAGCCGGACGGTGCTCGCAAGCACCGTCTGGGTCTACGGCGCCGCCCTCGCCGGCGAGCAACTCGGCGGCGAGGAGCAGGAGTTGGACGAGCACGTACCGATCGAACTGGAGCACAGCGGCCACCTGTACGTGGCCACCAAGCTGGCCGCCGAGATGCTCGTGCACAGCTACCGCGAGCTGTACGGGCAGCACTTCACCATCCTGCGCTACGGCATCCCCTACGGGCCCCGCATGCGCGACGAACTGGTCGTCGCCCGGTTCGTCCAGGCCGCACTGGCCGGACGCCCGATCACCATCGCCGGCGACGGGCGGCAGAGCCGCAACTTCGTCTACGTCGAGGACCTCGCCGACGCCCACGTGCGCGCCCTCTCCCCCGCCGCCGAGGACCAGACCTTCGCCCTGGAGGGCTCGACCGCCGTCTCCGTGCGCGACATCGCCGACACCGTCGACGGCCTGCTCGGGCCCGTGAGCATCGAGCACATCGGCGGCCGCAAGGCCGACTACACCGGGCGGCGGATCTCCTCCGCCCAGGCCAAGCGGCTGCTCGGCTGGTCGCCTCGGACCAACTTCGCCGAGGGCGTCCGGCGGTACGCCGACTGGTACCGGGCCGCCACCGCCGCGTCCACCGCCACCTGACCGGGGCCGCCCGATGCCGCACGCCCTGCTGATCTCCGGCTCCCTCGGCCAGGGCCACGACGTGATGGCCCAGGCCTGCGCGGACACCCTGCGGGAACGCGGCTGGACCACCGACACGGTCGACGCGATGGCCCTGCTCGGCGAACGCTCCGGCGCGGCCGGCGAGGCCGTCTTCCGCCGGCTGCTCGACCTGCCCGGGGTGTACGACGCGTTCCACTTCTCGGCGCTGCGGACGGGCGCGCGGATCGCGCTGCTCGCGGACGCGGCCGCCCGCACCCGGCTCGTCCCGGCGCTGCGGAAGCTGGTCGAGGCGCAGCGGCCGCAGCTGGTGGTCTCGGTGTTCGCCACCGCGACCTCGGCGGTCAACCGGCTGCAGGAGTGGGGGCAGGGCCGGGAGTTCCGGCACTTCGTGTTCTGCACCGACGTCACGCCGCACCGGCTCTGGGTGCAGGAGGGCACGGACCTGTTCCTGGTCACCTCGGAGGTCGCCGCGTGCGCGGTGCGGCGCTACCGGCCGGACGCCGACATCGCCGTCGTGCCCGCGCCGCTGCGGCAGCCGTTCTACCGCCCGCCGGAACGGTCCGAGGCCCGCGCCGGGCTGGGCGTGCCGGCGGACGCCCGGTGCGTGCTGCTGATGTCCGGCTCCTGGGGGCTCGGGCCGCTCGCCCGCGCCGCCGTCTCCCTCGCCGCGGCCGGACCGCACGTGCTCGCGGTGGCCGGACACAACCGGGAACTGGAACGCCGCCTGCGCGCCGCCGCCCGCCGCGAACCCCGGCTGCACCCGTTCGGCCACACCGACCGGGTCCCCGCACTGATGACCGCCGCCGACCTCGTCGTCACCAGCTCCGGCGACACCTGCAGCGAGGCCCGCGCGCTCGGCCGGCGACTGCTGCTCCTCGACGTGGTCCAGGGGCACGGGCGCGACAACCTCCAGCACGAGCTCGAACTCGGCCACGCCGACGTCACCTCCGCCCACCCCGCCGAGGTCGTCCGCAACGCCCTCGCGGCGCTGAAGCGCCCCTCCCCGGCGCCCTCGCCCGGCGCCGACCCGGAGGGCTGGCGCGCCGGGTTCGGGGAGGCCCTGCGACGCGTGGGACTGGGGTAGCGGGCTCCGACCGAGCCGACCAGGGTCGGGTCCGGCCCGGTCAGGTCGGGTCCGGTCAGGTTGGGCCCGGTTAGGTCGGGTCCGGTCGGGTCCGGCCCGGTCGGGTCGGCTCCGCTTCAACGGCGTTGCTGCCGAAGGGCGTCGAGCCTCACCGCCGGTCCGTGCGGCCGGGCACCCCGTGGTCGCGGAGCGGGCCGAGGGTGAGGTGCCGGGCGCGGCAGTGGGCGGCGATCAGGGGCAGGGCGGCCAGGGTGGCGCGCCAGGAGTCGGGGGCGGAGGTGCAGTCGGAGTCGTGGAGCAGGAGGGTCGCGCCGCCGGCCAGGCCGGGGCGGGCGGTCGCGTAGACGGAGGCGCCGGTGGCATCCGCCGTCCAGTCGCGGCCCCAGGCGGTCCACAGCACGCTGCGCAGGCCGAGGCGGCGGGCGGCCAGGGCCGGACCGGCCGTCAGGACGCCGTACGGCGGGCGGTACCAGAGCGGGCGGGCGCCGCACAGGCCGGTCACCGCCTCCTCGGTGCGGCGCAGCTCGCGCAGGTCGCGCGCGGGGGCCGGGTACCACTGCTGCCGGTGGAACCAGCCGTGGACGGCGACCTCGTGGCCCCGCCGCACCAGCTCGCCGCCGAGCTCGGGGGCGCGTTCCAGCATCGCGCCGAGCAGGAAGAAGGTGGCGCGGACGCCGAGTTCGTCCAGCGCGTCGAGGACGTACGGGGTGCTGCGCGGATCGGGGCCGTCGTCGAAGGTCAGGGCTACGTGGCCCGGGGCGGTGCCGTGGCCGGCCATGCGGCGGGCGACGGTGCGGCGCAGCGGTGGGAGCCGGACGGCGGCGGGGGCGAGGTGCAGGAACTCCGCGGCGGCCGCGGCGGCGAGGGCTCCGGTCGCGATCCTCACCCCGGGCTCACCCGAAGCGGGAGGCCATCCGGCGGAACACGCCCGGCGCGACACCGTGGATGCGGGCCGGGAAGCCCAGCCAGTGCGGCACGTAGAGGCGGTCGCGCTCGGTGGTGATGCTCGCGACGACGGTGTCCGCGACCCGCTCCGCCGAGACGGGGCGCGGCCGTTCGCGCTGGTACGGCGTGCCGCGCCGGTCGAAGAACGGGGTGTCCACCGCGCCCGGGAGGACCAGGCGCACCCCCACGCCCGTTCCGCGCAGCTCGTACCAGAGGCTCTCCGCGAACATCGTCAGCCCGCCCTTGGTGGCCGCGTAGCCCGACTCGTCGCGCACGCCGACCTGACCGGCCATCGAGCCGAGCAGCACGATCCGGCCGTGGCGGCGCTCCAGCATGCCGGGCAGGAGGAGGCGGACCAGGCGCAGCGTGGCGGCGAAGTTGACCTCGATCATCCGGTCGAGGGTGTCGGAGGGGGTCTCCGCGAACGGGCCGCGCCAGCCGAGGCCGGCGCTCGCGACCAGGGCGTCCACCCGGCCGGCCTCGGCCAGGGCGGCCTCGGCGAGGCGGCGCGGACCGTCCGGCTTGCTCAGGTCCTCGGGCAGGGCCAGGCCGTCGGTGCGGTCGGCGAGCTCGTCGAGGCGGGCGCGGTCGGTGCCGGAGACCAGGGTCCGCCAGCCCGCACCGGCCAGCCGGAGGGCGGTGGCGAGGCCGATTCCGGAGGAGGCGCCGGTGATCAGCGCGACCGGGCGCTCGGTCGGCGCCGACCGCCGGGATCCGGGGTGGGGTTCCGATCGGGGGTCCTCCGCCATCGCGCACCTGCCGCTCTGAGGCCAGTCGCCGTCCGATTTGTCCGGCAAGTCACCTTCGCACGGCGGCGCCGACCGGGCTACCGGGGCGGGACCGCCTGCTCCGCCCCGGCGCCCGGGTGCGGCCTCACCAGCTCGGCCGACTCGCCCTCCAGTTCGCCGAAGCGGGAGAGGAGGAAGGTGCCGCCCACCGCCACCGCGAAGCCCGTCAGCGCGCACCACTCGAACCCGGGACGCGCGGCGTCGCCGAGCGCCACGACGCCGACCAGGGCCGGGCCGAAGGTCTCGGCCACCGTCCCGGCGGCGGTCGCGGCCGTCACGGTGCCCCGCTGCAGCGCCAGGGCGTACGCCAGGTAGCCGCCGAGACCACCGGCGACCAGGGCGTAGGTCGCCGGGTCGGTGAGGATCGCGAGCAGGCCGGAGGCGTCCATCACCCGCACCGCCAGGCTGGTCACCCCGAAACCGACCCCGGCCAGCAGGCCCAGCCCGGCGGCGGCCGCCGTGCCGTTCCGGCGCACCAGGACGAGCGTGGCCGGCAGCATGACGGCGGTGGTCGCGAGCAGCGCCCAGTGGAAGGCCTCCGGGGCGTGGTTGCGCCCCTCCTTGCCCGAGCCCAGCGCCAGCAGGGTCAGGCCGACGACGACGGCGAGGATGCCCGCGACGTCGCTCCGGTGCAGTCGCGCGCCCAGCAGCCAGACGGCGGCCAGCGCGGTGACGGCCAGACTGGCGTTGGTGACGGCCTGCACCAGGAACAGCGGGAGGCTGCGCAGGGCCACGATGCTCAGCACGAAACCGACGATGTCCACCAGCGTCCCGACCAGGAACTGCCACGACCGCACCAGCGCGGCCAGCAGCCCCGCCCGCACCCGGTCGGCCCGCGGGGCGGACCGCGCACCGCGGGCCTGGAAGACCGCCCCGAAGCCGAAGCAGACGGTCGCGACCAACGCGGTGGTGAGTCCCAGCAGCATGCGTCTCCCAGCGTCGCGGGGCAGCATCGGTCCACCACCAGTCTGTCCCCGGCGTGGCGGGGGCGCACGGGTGGGGCGGGACGGGCGTACGGGATCAGCCCGGCGGACGGCGGCGAGGCCGGGGCCGCGACGGCGCGCCGCCGGGGGAGGTCGAACCGGGAGGAGGAGCGGAGGGCTGGGAGGAGCGGCCTGTGCCGCACGGAACGGGGCGGCGGGGGCTCGTGGCCCGCCGCCGCCCCGGCACCTGCGGGCGGGTCGGGCTAGCCGAGCACGGAGGCGAGCAGCGCCGCGGTCTCGGCGACCACGGGCTCGTCCCGCACGGCGGCCTCGTCGGGCTTGGTGGTCAGCACGGCGAGGACGACGGGCGCGCCGGACGGGGTCCAGGCGATGCCGACGTCGTTGGCGGTTCCGTACCGGCCGGAGCCGGTCTTGTCGGCGAGGGCCCAGTCCGCCGGGAGGCCCTTGCGGAAGCGGTTCGTGCTGGTCGTGTTGCCGCGCAGCCAGGTGGTGAGCTGTTCGCGCTTGGCGGGCGGGAGGGCGTGGCCGAGGGCGAGCCGGCGGTAGGTGCGGGCGATGGCCCGCGGGGTGGTGGTGTCGGTGCCGCGGTCCGGTTCGGCGGAGTTGAGCTCGGGCTCCCAGCGGTCCAGGCGGGTGGTGCGGTCACCGATCGAGCGGCAGAAGTCGGTGACGGCGGTCGGGCCGCCGAGTTCCCGGAGCAGCAGGTTGGCGGCGGTGTTGTCGCTGTGGTCGATGGCCGCCTTGCAGAGCTCGGCGACGGTCATGCCGTCCGCCAGGTGGTCCTTGGTCACCGCCGCGCTCTCCTCGCCGCCGGACCGCGTGATGTCCTCGGCGGTGTAGTGGATCCGCCGGGCGAGGAACTCGCCGTTGCGGTCGAGGTCGCGCAGGACGGCGGAGGCCGCGAGGGTCTTGAAGACCGAGCACATCGGGAACGCCTCGTCCGCGCGGTAGCGGACCGTCCTGCCGGTCGAGACGTTCCGGGCGAACACGCCGAGGCGGACGCCGTGTTCCCGCTCCATCGCCGCGAGCAGGCGGTGGGTGTCGGGCCCGCTCTCCGCGTACGCCGCACCGCCGGTCGAGGCCGTGACGGCGACTGCTGCTCCGAAGCCGAGCCCCAGGACCGCGCGGCGGCTGTGACGGAATTCCGACGACTGTGTGGACATGGTCCCCCTCTATCCGGACATCGCGGCCGGAGCCGCTTCCTGAGTCACAGGACGCGCCGCACGCCTCGATGGTTCGTCAACGGCGGAAATCGGGGGCGGGAACGACCCGAACGGGTCAGGACCGGATGGCCACCGCCGCGTACGCGGATGCCTCCGGGGCGGAGACCGGCGGATCGTCGGGGGCCGGGCGCCACTGGGGAGTGGGGACGACGCCCGGGGCGAGGAGGGTCCAGCCGTCGAAGAAGCGGGCGAACTCGGAGCGGGTGCGGGCCTGGACGGCGGTGCCGGCGGACTCGTAGATGCGGACCAGGTCGGCGATGTCCGTGGGCGCGAAGTCGGGGGTGACGTGGGTCATCACCAGGGCGCTGCCGGGGGCGAGGACGGACTTGAGGTGCTCGACGAGCTCGTAGGCGCCGTGGGCGTCGGGCACGAAGTGGAGCAGCGCGTTGAGGGAGAGCGCCACGGGGCGGCGGAGGTCGACGGTGTCGCGCAGCCCGGGGGCGTCGAGCAGCCGGGCGACGTCGGTGACGTCGGCCTCGACGTAGGCGGTGCGGCCCTCGGGGGTGCCGGTGAGCAGCGCCTGGGCGTGCGAGAGGACGATCGGGTCGTTGTCGGCGTACACGACGCGGGCCCCGGGCGCCACGCGCTGGGCGACCTCGTGGAGGTTGGGCGAGGTGGGGATACCGGTGCCGATGTCGAGGAACTGGTCGAAGCCGGCCTCGGCGAGGGCGCGGGTGGAGCGGTGCATGAAGGAGCGGTTGGCGCGGGCGCCGCTGCGCAGCCACGGCGCGACGGCGAGGGCGTGCCCGGCGGCCTCGCGGTCGGCGGCGAAGTTGGTGAAGCCGCCGAGGAAGTAGTCGTACATCCGGGCCGAGTGCGGCACGTTCAGCCGCAGGTCCACCCCGTCGTAGAGACCCATCGCGTTTCCCCCTCGGTCCATCGTTCGCATGCCGGCAACCGATCGCATTGCTGCCCACGGTAACCGGGTGCCAATCACCGCCGGATCGATTCAACGAGCCGTCGTATCACATGAGATGACAATCAGTGTTCGCTTTGCAGCCTGGAGTGACAGGCCTGATGGAATGAGGATGGGCACGGACAGCCCGACCCTCGGGTGGCCTGGCGAGCAGCCGACGGCCACGGAAAGCAGGCTCGATGACGATCGACAGGGGTGCCCCCGCGCGCGGGTACCGGGGCGGGACGGCAGTGGACTGCACCGGCGGGGCGGGCCCGGACCGGGGGCTCGGCGGAGACCTCGGCCTGCGCCTGGACCTCACCTACGCCGCGTTCTGCGAGACGCACGAACCCGCTTGGCACGCCCTCGCGTTGACCAGGATAGGCAGTCGGGCCGACGCCGCGCTGGTGGTCGCGGCGGTGAAGGCCGACCTGGCCCGCTGCTGGCCCCAGGTGCTGCGGTTCGAGGAACCGGCCGCGTACACCTGGCGGTTGGCCAACCGGCACGTCGCGGACTGGGTCTCCGCCGAGGAGCCGGTGGAGGTGGAGGCGGTCACCTTCGCCGCGGTGATCAACGCGTTCAAGCAGGTGGCCAAGGGTCTGCTGCAGAGCGAGGCGGACGAGGTGCGGCTCTACGCGGCGATCCTCGAACTCCCGGACCGGCAACGGGACGTGGTGATCCTGCGCTACCTGCTCGGCCTGCACGTGAAGGTGATCGCGGCATACCTGGGGCGTCCGGTGGCGACGGTGCACTCCAATCTGCGGCACGCCCGCGAACGGCTGGCGCGCCGGCTCGGGGTGGGCGAACTCCCGGACCGCGGGGGCGAACTGTGACGGACCGGCGGGCGGGCGGGTCCCCGCGCGGGGCGCACGCGACCGGCGGGCCGGGGCCGACGGGCGGGGCGCGCACGACGGACGGGGCGCACGGCACCGGCGGGGCTCGCGGCACGGGCGGGGGGCGTGCGGTGATCCAGGTGCCCCGGCCCGAACGCGCCCACGCCGAGCGGATCGCGGAAGTGCGCCAGGCCCGGCTGACCGCCGCGCCGACCCACCTGCCGTCGGAGTACGAACAGGCCTCCTTCGAACTGGGCCTGGTGGTGGCCCTGGTGCTGGGCGCGCCGGACGCCTCGCGCGGGCTCGACCTGCTGGTGAACGCGCGCCGGATCCAGCCCGAGGGAGCGGAGGTGTTCGGGGCGCTGCTGTACGCCACCGGCAAGGAGGAGGGCGCCGAGTTCTGGTGGCGCTTCGCGGCCGGCTCCGGCAGCGGGACGGCCGCGTACTGCCTGCACCTGCACCACCTGATGCTCGGCGAGACCGACGACGCCGACTACTGGCGGGCCTGGTCGGACCAGCTCTCCTCGGCCGAACGCCCACCCGGGCCAAGGCCGTTGCGGATGAGCAGACCGCTGCTGCCGGCCGACGTACGGCGCGACATCCTGTCCCGGGTGCACCGGGGGCTGGCGCCGCAGCTGCCGCCCGCACTGGTCGCGGTGATCGACCGGCTGCCGCTGCAGGGCGAGGACGCGGAGGAGGTCCCGAGCCCGTGGGGCCTCACCTCGGGGGCCACCTCCGCGTGCTCGTGGGACCTCCCGTGGGGGCTCGGCGACGACGACGGGGACCCGACCCGGTGAGCGGCGGGGCTCGTCGCCGTTCGCGCCGAGGACCCGTCGGAGTGAGCGGCCCGCGCCCGCCCGGGATCATCCCTTCAGGTGAGTGCGGACAGCCGGGCGACGATCTCCGGATCCCGCCCGCTTCCGGCCTCGATCTCCTCACCGTCCGCCGTCGCCCGCCGGACGACGTAGTGGTGCGGCGCCATCGCGGTGTCACGGCCCGGCAGGGCGGCGACGACGGCGCGGTGCGCAGTAGCTGGGTCGAGCGCGGGATCGTCGGTGGCGATCTCGGCGACCAGCCTCCCCTCGGCCAGCGACAGTCGGTGCGGGCCGACGGCGGCGTCCACGAGGGCGCGGACGGCCGCGAGGTCGATCCAGGAGCCGTCGACCAACCGCCACTCGCCGCCGGGCCGTTCGGCCGGCGGGCCGAGCACGGCGGGCAGGTCGGCGAGCAGCACCGGGCCTTCGGCGGCCGCCGCGAGCAGGGCGAGCAGCGCCCGGGCGAACCCCTCGGTCTCCTCGGCGTCGAGCACCTGGGGGCAGGCGACCAGGACGAAGTCCAGGCTGCCGGTGATCCGCAGGATCGCCAGCATCAGCCGGACCGGCAGCGGCGGGCCGGGCAGCGGGGTCAGCTCGGGGTCACGGGACGGGGGCGGCTGGGCGTCGGCGACGGCCGGCGGGACGGTGAGGCTCAGGTCGTTCACGACCACCTGGCGGGCGAACCGGGAGCCGCGCCGGTGGGCGACGTCCTCGACCAGCTGCCAGACCTGCTCGGCGTCCAGGATGCTGTTCCAATAGGCTTTCAGCGACGCCGACTTGGCGCGGCCGATCAGCTGGTCGAGATCGGCCGCATCGGTGTCCAGCAGGATCAGCGCGTCCTGCGCGAGGGTGCCGACGTGGTCGATCAGCTCGGCCTGGTGGCGGTTGGCGGAGAGCGCCGACATGACCAGGCCTCCCCGCCGGCCAGCCCGGTGGGCGACCAGCGCGGCGAAGGCGGCGAGCAGGACCACGGACGGGCTGGCGCCGACCCGGCGGCAGACCGCGGCGAGGTGCCCGGCCGCCGAAGCCGAGCGCACCATCAAGGCGGTGTGGTCGCGGGGCGGGCCGGTGACGCGCGGGTCCGCGAAGACGGTCTGCGGGGCGCCGCCCAGCACCCGGGCCCAGTGCCGCAGTCCGGCCGCCGCCTTGCGCCGGCCCTGCCGGCTCTGCTCCGCGGCCGCCAGCCGCAGCGGTGTCGGGGCCACGACCGGCGGCAGCTCCCGCCCGGCGGCGAGGGCGCACCAGTCCTGGATCAGCACGGCGGTGGCGGCGCCGTCGGCACCCGCGTGGCAGACCACGGCCACCAGTCGGAGCAGCTGCTCGCCCCGGGCGACCAGGGTGAACCGGATCCGGGGCGCCACCGCCAGGTCCAGCGGGACGGCGACGTCGGCCCGCCCCAGCTCGCCGGCCAGGGCGTCCAGCCGGCCGTCGTCGTGGCCGTCCGCCTCGACCACCGCCACGGTGAAGCGCCCGCTCGGGTGCACCACTTGGCGGACCGGGAAGCCGTCCGGGCCGGGGCCGGGCGGGAAGGACGTGCGCAGCGACTCGTGCCGCTCGACCAGCAGCCTCAGGGCCTCCAGGCCGGCCGGGACCGAGGTGCCGGCCGGCACCGGCCACACGGAGTCCTTGTTGATCCGCTCCGGGGCGTCGCTCCGGATGCAGCGGATCATGTTGTCCTGGCCGCGGGTCAGCGGGCCGGATCCGCTGCTCACGGCGGCGAAGCGGACTCCGACCTGCCTGGCGGCCGGTCGCGGGTCGATCGGGGCCGTCCGGCGCGGGGCCGTTTCGGGTGCGGTCGATTCGCGTGCGGCCGCCTCGCGTGCGGTCGATTCGCGCGCGGCCGCCTCGGGGAGGGGCGTTTCGCGCGGAGCCGCCTCGCGGGCAATCAGGTCGTGCGGAGTCACGTCGTACGCGCCTTTCGGCTCGCCGGGAGGGGCTCAGCGGGGGGGGTGTGATCGGGACGCTACCAGCGGCCCGCCGGACTGGTCCAGACCAAAGCCCGCTCGATTCAGCGGACCGTCAACTCTGCTGCCATACACAGGAGTTGACATGTAACGGCGGATCGCCCAGTGCCGCCACGGCAGCCCGGAACGGCCCCGGGACGGGCACGTCGCAGACCCTCGCCGGGCCGGCTCCGAGCCCGCCGGGGTCGGCCACCAGCACCGGGGACGTCCCCACCACGGACACGCCGAAGGACTGCGTCAGCCGTCCGCCGTACGCCTTCACGCAGGCCTCGCGGCGGCACCACAGTCCGGTGAAGCGGGCCGCCCGCTCGGACGGCTCGACGGGTTCGGCGACGAAGCGCTCCTCCTCGAACGGGAACCAGCGCGCGGCCATCCGCTCGGCCGTCCGGGCCTCGTGCAGTCGCTCGACGTCGACGCCGACCGCCCGCTGCTCGGCCAGGGCCAGCACCGCGAGCGTGCCCGAGGCCGACCAGCTGACCCGCAGGCCACCGGCGTCCGCGGCCTCGGGCTTGCCGTTCGGCCCGCGCCGCCAGCGGACCTCGGCCGGTGGACGGCCCAGCCGGGCGCCCACCAGCCGCCGGACGGCGCCGCGCACCACCGTGAACCGGTCGCGCAGCACCGGGTCCATGCCGTCGGCCCGCGCGCGTTCGTCGGCGTCGAGCAGCTGCCACAGGTCGGCGACGACCGCCGCGGGCCGGCCGGTGTCGATGAGCCAGCACTCGACCTCGCTCACGGCCCCGCTCACGGCAGGACCACCGTGCTGAGCACCCCGAGCCGACGGTCGTACCCGGCGAGCAGGGCCGGCCGCTCCTCCCGCCGCCAGCGCGGCAGGTGTTCGGCCAGCCGCGCCCAGAGGCCGGTGAAGGGCTGGGCGGGCTCCCCGGTGCCGAAGCCGCCGTCGTGCAGGACCTCCGCCCGCGCCCCCAGCTCCCCGGCCCGGGCCCGCACCGCGTCCTCGGGCGGACCGGCACCGGTCACCTGACGGACGGCCAGCCCGGCCCCGGCTTCCTCCTCGCACACCAGCACCACCGCCGCGTGCCGCTCCGGCAACACGACCGGCTCCGACGGCCGGTAGTGCAGCGCGGTCTGTTCGGCGAGCACCACCACGGCCCGACGGCAGCCGCCGGTGCGGTGGTGGTCGGCGGCCAGCCGCAGGGCGGTGAACGCCGCGGCGGTGCCCTGGTCGCAGATCGCGAAGGCGAGCGGCTCGCCCGGAACGGACCGGCTGAGCGCGAGCGAGGACGGCGCGCCGGGGCGGACGTCCGGGGTGTCGAAGGCGAGGACCAGCAGGTCCACCGGCTCGTCCTCGGCGAGTGCCTCGCGCAGCAGTCCGGCGGCCAGCTCCTCGTAGGAGTGGCCGACGCCCTCGCGCAGCAGGTCCTCGCGCAGCGGCAGGCCGTACGGGCGGACCAGGTCGGAGACGAACACCCGCAGGTCCGGATCGAGCGAGGTCTCCGAGCGGCCGTCGAAGCGGCGGGCGAGCGCCCGGGTGATCCGCAGGCCGGAGGGGCCGGGGGGCACCCGGTCAGTCCTCGGGGATGACGTGCCCGGCGACGTAGTCGGCGAGCCTGGTGACCGAGCGCAGGTCGTCCTCGGTGATCTGCTCGACGTCCACCTGGATGTCCAGCGACTCTTCGAGCTCCAGGATGAGCTCGATGGTGCCGGCGGAGGTGAGGCCGAGGTCGTCGAAGAGGCAGGCGTCCTGCGGGATCTCGGGCAGTTCGCGCTTGAGGACGCGTGGCAGGAGTTCGCCGATGCCGTGCAGGATGCGCTCGCGCAGCTCGGGGTCAGTGGTCTGGACCACGGGTTCTGACATGGGGGTACCGTCCCGTCGTACGTGGGAAGTGCGCCCGGAGGGCTCTGGGGTGTGGCCGACGGTCCCGGGCGACCGACCGGTCGCCGGCTGGCCGTCGGCTGGTCGCCGACTGGTCGTCGGTAGGTGCGCCGGCCGGTCATCGGCGCGTCGTCAGCACTGCATCGCCATCGCGGAGAAGGTGGCTCCGACACCGGCGGCGGCGATCAGGTAGCGGTCGCCGCGGCGGAGCAGCCCCCGCGTGATGGCGGTGTGAAGATTGATGAGGCTGTCTGCAGCGAAACTGTGCCCGACCGACCGCACGTTGTCCAGCACGACTTTCTCGACCGGGTAGCCGAGGCGGCGCGCGATCATCCGCCAGGACGCCTGGTTGACGTTGTGCGGGAGGATCGCCGCCAAGTCGGAGAGGCCCAGACCGGCCCGGTCGAGGGCGGCCTCGATCGCCTCGACCATGACGTCCGGGTACTCGCGCTGGTAGCGGGCCAGCAGGTCCGGGTCCCCGGCCAACCGGCCGTCGAACTCGGGGCGTTGGCGCACCGCGAAGGAGAGCACCCGGTGCCGCTCGCCCCCGGCGCTGACCAGGCAGGCGGCCGCGCCCTCGGCGAAGATGCCGGTCTCCGGCACCACCTGGGCGTCCCTGGTGAAGGTCTTCTCCCCCGCCAGGACCAGTGCGAGCGCCGCCGGGTCGGGTTCGGACGCGAGCAGCCGGCCGGCCAGGTCGATGGCCAGCAGGCCCACCGCGCAGGCGTGGTGGGTCACCGTGAAGGCGTTGGCGTGCCCGAGGCCGCGCGCGGCGAGCAGCTCGTGCAGGGGGTTGAGCGGGTGGGGCACCGCCACCGGCATGCTGCGGGCGTGGATCACGAAGCGGATGTCGCGTTCGCGTCCGCGCAGGTCCGGCAGGCCGTCGAGGGCGGCTTCGAGCAGGTCGGGCAGCGTCCCGGTCGGATCCAGGCGCAGCTGGTCCAGGCCGTGGAAGCGGCGGAAGAGACGGAGTTGACGTGGGGTCAGGCCGATGCGCTCGCCCACCGCCTCGATGGGGACGGCGTGCGGGGGGAGGTGAACGGCCACTGCCTCCAGTGCGGTCACCCGGGCTAGTATTCCGACGCCCGCCGGGTCGCACAAGTGATCTCGAATCCGAGACCGGACCCGGGGCCGTCTTCGAACCCCTCTCGCGACCGCGTTCCCGGAAGCCGTCAACTGCGCTCCGGTGCGGTCGCGTTCACCCCCGCGCCGTCGAGCAGGTGGGAGATCCCCCGTGTCGCATCCCGAACCCCCGTCCTCCGCCGTGCCGTTGGATCCGGAGCTGGTCGCCCTCGTGGTCGAGGTGGCCGGCGCGCCGCCCGGCTGGGCCCGCCACGTCACCCCGGACGCCCGGCTGGACGGCGACCTGCTGCTGGACGAGGCCGAACTCGCCGCGCTGGCCGGGCGTCTGCGCGAGCGCTTCGGCCCGGCCGCCGACCTGGCCGCGCTGCGCGCCGGGCTGGACCTGGCCGGGCTGGAGGCGCTGACCGTCGCCGACCTGCAGCGGCTGCTCCCCGAGGAGGGCGCCCGGTGACCCGGTTCCTGCTGGTGATGCCCCCGCTGACCGGACACGTCAACCCGGCCGCGGGCATCGCCGCCGAACTGGCCGCGCGCGGCCACGACGTCGCCTGGACCGGTACGGAGTCGGTGCTGCGCCCGCTGCTCGGCGGTGACGCCCGCGTGCTGGGCACCGGCACCCGGGCGTTCCGGGCGCAGGGCGGGCACGGGCTGGCCGCTCTGCGCTCGCTCTGGGAGGGCTTCATCGTCCCGTACGCGCGGTTCACCGCGAAGCCGCTGGACGCGGTCGTGCGGGAGTACCGGCCGGACGTGCTGCTGGTGGACCAGCACACCCCGGCGGGCGCGCTGGTCGCGCACCGGCACGGCCTGCCGTGGGCGAGCTTCGCGCCCGGGGCGATGGAACTGGGCCGCCCCTACCGTGCGTTGCCGCAGGTCGAGGCGTGGATGACCGGGCTGCTGCGCGGGCTGTGGGAGCGTGCCCGGCTGCCCGGGGCGGAGTACGTCGACCCGCGCTTCTCCCCCGCGCTGGTGCTGGCCACCACCGGTCCGGCGCTGACCGGCCGCGCCGCGCCGCCGCACCACGCGCAGGTCGGGCCGGTGATCGCGGCGCGGCCGCACGATCCGGGGTTCCCGTGGGAGCGGCTGCTGCCGGGCCGGCGGCGGGTGCTGGTCACCATGGGGACGCTGGCCGGGGAGCTGGGCGCGGCCTTCCTCGCCCGGGCCGTGCGGGCACTGGAGCTGTGCGGCGAGGACGTGCAGCCGGTGTTCGCGGCGCCGCGCGGGCTGCTGCCCGCGCTTCCGGCGCGGGCGGTCGCGGTGGACCGGGCGCCGGTCGCGGCGCTGATGGCGCGCGGCGAGCTGGACGCGGTGCTGTGCCACGGCGGGATGAACACCGTGGGCGAGGCCCTGGCGCACGGATTGCCGCTGGTCACCGCGCCGATCCGGCACGACCAGCCGTTCGTGGCCGCGCAGGTGACGGCGGTCGGGGCCGGACTCCGGGTGCCGTTCGCCAGGGTCACCGCGGAGCGGCTGGCGGAGGCGCTGGGGACCGTGCTGGAGGCAACGGCCCATCGGGAAGCGGCGGTTCGGGTCGGGACGGACCTGCTGGCCGGAGGCGGTGCGGTGGCCGCCGCGGACCGGCTGGAGGCACTCGGCTGACCGCCTCGGCCGGGAAGTCCCCTTAGCAGAACCGGAGATCACACGTCCATTGGTCTAGGCCATTGTTTCCGGGTGGGAGTTCACCCTAGGGTGTCGCAGCAGCACCGCCCTCCGCAGGTGCCGAGCACCGCCTTCCCAGGTGCCGTGGCAGCCCATCCCCGTACGGGAGTTCCGGTTGATCGAGACCACGGGACTGCGCAAGTCCTACCGCAAGAAGACCTCCCGCCGCAGCGGCGACAGCCGGAGCGTCGACGCCGTGCGCGGCATCGACCTGGCCGTCGCCGCCGGCGAGATCTACGGCTTCCTCGGCCCCAACGGCGCCGGGAAGACCACCACCCTGCGCATGCTGGCCACCCTCATCCGCCCCGACGACGGCCGCGCCGTCATCGCCGGGGCCGACCTCTTCACCGACCCGGCCGGGGTCCGCCGCCGGATCGGCTACGTCGCCCAGGGCGGCGGCACCACCGACAACGTCAGCGCCCGCGAGGAGCTGGTGCTGCAGGGCCGGATGTACGGCGCGGCCAAGGCCCAGGCCGTCCGGGCCGCCGAGGACGCGCTCAAGGCCTTCGACCTCGGCGAGTTCGGCGACCGGCCGTGCGCCACCTACTCCGGCGGCCAGCGCCGCCGGGTGGACATCGCCCTCGGGGTGATCCACCGCCCCCGGGTGCTGTTCCTGGACGAGCCGACCGTCGGGCTGGACCCGTCCGGCCGGGCGCACGTCTGGGAGGAGATCCGCCGGCTGCGCACCGAGGGTATGACCGTCGTGGTCACCACCCACTACCTGGACGAGGCCGACGCGCTCTGCGACCGGGTCGCCATCGTCGACCACGGCCGGGTGGTGGCCGAGGGCACGCCCGAGGCGCTCAAGCGGGAGATCTCCGGTGACGTCGTCCTGCTCGGCCTGGCCGCCGGGGAGGGCGCCGTCGAGCGGGCGGGCGAGGTGCTGCGCCCGCAGCCGTACCTGCACCGGCTGGAGCCCGACGGGGACCGGGGGCTGCGGCTGTACCTGGAGGACGGCGCCGCGGCCGTCCCCCGGCTGCTGCGCGCCCTGGACGCGGCCGGCGTGACACCCGGCACCGTCCAGCTCCAACGGCCCAGCCTGGACGACGTGTTCCTGGCCCGCACCGGACGCTCGCTGCGCCAGGCCGGCCCCGCGGCCGACACCCCATGACCCGCCGCCACCCTGCCCCGTCCGACCCCCTGGGGAGACCGTGAAGCTCGCCCGCGACACCTGGCTGGTCTTCCAGCGCCAGCTGCTGCTGATGATCCGCACCCCGGTCTGGATCGCCGTCGGCATCATCCAGCCCCTCTTCTACCTCCTGCTGTTCGCCCCCCTGCTGAAGAAGGTGCTCGCCCCCGAGGGCGCGAACAGCTACGCCGACGCCTACCAGGTGTACGTGCCGGGCCTGTTGGCGGTGCTGTGCATCTTCGGCGGGCTGTTCACCGGCTTCAGCCTGCTCGGCGAACTCAAGGCCGGGATCATCGAACGCTCCCGGGTGACCCCGGTGAGCCGGCTCGCGCTGCTGCTCGGACGGGCTCTGCGGGAGATGGTGGCGCTGCTGGTGCAGGCCGTCCTGATCACGCTGATCGCGCTGCCGTTCGGCCTGCGGGTGAGCCCGCTGAACCTGCTGCTCGCCTACCTGCTGCTGGGACTGCTGGCGCTGATGACCTCGGCGATCTCCTTCGGCATCGCCCTGATGGTGCCGGCCGACGCGGCGATGGCGCCGGTGGTCAACACCATCGCGCAGCCGATCGCGCTGCTGTCCGGGGTGCTGCTGCCGCTCACCCTGGCGCCGCAGTGGCTGCAGCAGCTCGCCCGGTGGAACCCCTTCTACTGGGCGGTGGAGGGCATGCGCGCGCTGTTCTCGGGGCACGCCGGGGACGCCGCGGTCTGGCAGGGGCTGCTGGTGGTCGTGGTGATGACCGCCCTGGCGGTGTACTGGTCGGCCCGGCTGTTCTCCACCCGGGTGCGCTGAACCCGGACACGCCGAACCGGGCCGCGCTGAGCCGGGCCGGGCCCGGAGACGGCAGAGGGAGGGGCCCGGCTCGCCATGAGCCGGGCCCGTGGGCGTGCGTGCGCTCAGGAGGCGTGCACGCCCACGCTGCGCACCCGCTCAGGAGGAGCGCACTCAGGAGCCGATGAAGGCCGCCAACTTCGCCACACCGTCGATGATCTGAGCCTGCGTCAGCGAACTGACGGAGAGCCGAAGGCGGTGCTCGCCGCCGCCGGCCGGGTAGAACGGCGCCATCGGTGTCCACAGCACCCCGTGGTCGCGGGCGCAGCGCTCCATCGCCGCGTCGTCGGCGGTGAAGGGCACGGTCAGCACGGCGAAGAAGCCGCCGTCCGGCCGGTTCCAGGAGACGCCCAGGCGGCGCCGCTCGGAGGCCGGGAAGTGCCGGTCCAGCTCCCGCAGCAGGGTGTCCAGGCCGGCCGCGTAGTGCGCCGTGGCACGGGCGTTGGCGGCGCGCAGACGGCAGTCGTGGGCCAGCAGCATGCCGCCGATGACGGCCTGGCTGAGCGCGGGCGTGTTGACCGTCGTCATGCTCTTCAGTTTGGCCAGCTCGTCGGCGAGCAGACCGCTGCGCCCGCCGGGGCCGGCCACCTCCTGGTCGGCGACGACGTAGCCGAGCCGGGCGCCGGGGAAGCAGGTCTTGGCGAAGGATCCCAGGTGGACGACCCGGCCGCGGCGGTCCAGCGCCTTGAGCGTGGGCCGCAGGCCCGGGGTGCGGGCGAAGAAGCCGTACGGGTTGTCCTCGATGACCAGGAGGTCCTCCTCGGCGGCCGCCTCCAGCAGCCGGGTGCGGGCGTCGACCGGCATGCTGGTTCCGGAGGGGTTGGCGAAGTCCGGGACGACGTAGAGGGCGCGCGGGCGGCGCCCCTCGGCGCGGACGGCCCTCGCGGCGGCGAGCACGGCCTGCGGGTCGGGCCCGCCGTCCGGGCCCTCGGGGACCGGCCGGGTGGTCAGGTCGAGCACCCGGGCGGCGCCGGTGACGCCGACGTAGCAGGGCGAGCTGACCAGCAGGACGTCGTCCGGGCCGGCGCAGAGCGCGCGCAGGGTGAGCAGCATGCCCTCCTGGGCGCCGACGGTGAGCACGAGGGACGCGGGGTCGACGGTCAGGCGCTCGTCGTTGGCGAGGGTGCGGGCCACCAGGTCGGCGATGATGCCCTTGGTGGGGCCGTACTGGAACAGCGTGCTGCGCACGGCGTCCCGGTCGAGCCCGCGCTCCGCGAGGTGGGCGAGGAAGCGCTCAAGGTGGGCCGGGACGTCCTCGGGCTCGAAGAAGCCCTCGTAGGGGCGGCCGGGGGCGAAGGAGACGGCCCCGGGGTAGCGGGTGGTGACCTCGTTGAGGAAGGTCATCGCGTCCAGCAGCGGGTCCGCGAGGGAGGCGTGCAGGTCTTCCAGCCGGAGCCTCACCGAAGGGCCTCCCGCAGCCGGCCGGCGGCGTGCGCCTGGGCTTCGGCGGCGGCGTCCAGGGTCCCGGTCATGGCGAAGAAGCCGTGCGGCACGCCCTCGTAGCGGCGCAGCTCCACCGGGACCCCGGCGGCTCGCAGCGCCTCGGCGTACTGCTCGCCCTCGTCGCGCAGCGGGTCGTACTCGGCGGTGAGGACGGTCGCGGGCGGCAGGCCCGCCAGGGTGGCGGCGCGCAGCGGGGAGGCGTACGGGGAGGCGCCGTCGGCCGGGTCGGCCAGGTAGTGGCCCCAGTACCAGGCGACCGAGCGGCGGTTGAAGAACAGCGGGTCGTCGTGTGCGCGCAGCGAGGGGGTGTCGGCGCCGTGGTCGGTGTTGGGGTAGACGAGCAGTTGGTGGCGCAGGGCGGGGCCGCCCTCGGCGCGCAGCAGGAGGGTCAGGGCGGCGGTGAGGTTGCCGCCGGCGCTGTCGCCGCCGACCGCCAGGCGCTCGGGGTCGACGCCGAACTCCTCGGCGCGTTCGACCAGCTGCCGGAGCGCGGCGCGGCAGTCGTGCAGGGCCGCGGGGAAGGGGTGTTCGGGGGCGAGCCGGTAGCCGACGGAGGCGGTGACGCAGCCGACGGCGTTGGTGAGGCGGCGGCAGACGGCGTCGCTGGTGTCGGGCGAGCCGAGGGTCCAGCCGCCGCCGAACAGGTAGAGCAGGGCGGGCAGTGGGCGGCCGGGCGGTTCGGGGCGGTACAGGCGCAGGGCGAGTTCGCCCTCGGGGCCCTCGATGCGGTGTTCCTCGACGGCGGCGACCGGTTCGGGGGTGCCGGCCGCGGCGCGGATGTCGGCGAGGTCGGCGGCGCGGGCTTCGGCGAGGGTGAGGGTGTAGAGCGGCGGTGCGCCGCTGCTCGCGCGCCGGGCGCGCAGGGCCTCGGCCTGGGGGTGCAGGGGCATGGGTGGTCCCGTTCTGGAGCGGGGGGTCGGTGGTCGGCGGACGGTTCGGGGACGGTCGGTGAGCGGTTCCGGGGCTGGTCGGGCGGGTGGTCGGGGGTGGTCAGCGGTCGGCCTCGACGTAGATCGTCTCGTCGGTGCGGAAGGCCGTGTCGAGGTCGGCGACGTCCGCCCGGGCGCCCTGCCGGTAGGCGCAGGGGCGGATCCGCTCGGGCGCGAAGCCGGCCAGGGTGAGGACGTGCCGCAGCTCGTCCAGGTCGTAGATCCACTGGTGGCCGTAGTGGCGGAAGATCTGGTTGACCAGGAAGGCCGGGCGGGCCGGCATCGGCGGGCCGAAGCCGAGGGTGGTCAGGCGTCGGCGGTGCTTGGCGAGGAAGCCGTCGCCGGTGGCGTAGCCGACCAGGTAGCGGGCGAGGTCGGGGGTGGTCAGGCGCAGGACGCCGCCGGGGCGCAGCACCCGGCGGGCTTCGCGCAGCCAGCCGACCGCGACGGGCATGGTGACGTGCTCGATGAGGTGCTCGGCGTACACCCAGTCGACGCTGGCGTCCGCGAAGGGCAGCGGCTCGGAGACGTCGAGCCGGGTGAACCAGCGGTCGCCGTCGACGCGGTACAGGGTGCCGGGCTCGGCGGTGGCCTGCGGCCCGCCGCCCGGCGAGGTGCACAGGGCGGCGAGGTCGGTTCCGAGGCCCTGCGGGTGGGCGGTCCGGAACGCGGCGAACTCGATGCCGGTGAGGCCGAGTTCGCGGAAGTCCGCGTGGTCGTGCGGCAGCCCGCCGGGGTGCGCTTCGAGCGTGTCGCAGGTGGCGACCTGCGCGCTGAAGGCGTCCAGGCGGGTGGCCAGGCCGTCGGGATCGTCCCAGTCCCAGCCGGGGAATCGGTCACTCTGCTCGGTCATCCGGGTCTTCCTCTCGAAGGTACGTGGCGCGGGTGCCGCGCGGTTCAGCCCGGGGCGCAGGGCCAGGGGGCGAGGGTCGTGCGGTCCAGGTCGGCGAGCCGGGGGCGGCCCAACAGGGCCATGGTGTGCTCCAGTTCCTCGCGCAGCAGGCCGAGCACCCGGTGGACTCCGGCTTCGCCGTCGGTGGCGAGGCCCCAGAACGCGGGACGGCCGACCAGCACGGCGCGGGCGCCGAGGGCGAGGGCGACGGCGATGTCCGCGCCGGTGCGCACGCCGCCGTCGAGCAGCACGGGCAGGTCGGCGGGGACGGCGTCGACGACCTCGGGCAGGGCGGCCAGCGCCGGTACGGCTCCGTCGAGTTGGCGTCCGCCGTGGTTGGAGACCAGGACGGCGTCGGCGCCGTGCTCGACGGCGAGCCGGGCGTCCTCGGCGGTGAGGATGCCCTTGAGGACCAGCGGCAGCCGGGTGCGTTCGCGCAGCCAGGCGAGGTCGCCCCAGCTCAGGGTGGGGTCGAACTGCTCGCGGGCGTGCTCGGCGATGCCCGAACTGCCCTTCGCGGCACGGTGGCTGGCCGTCATCAGGGCCGGGTCCAGGTTGACCGCGCGGACGGTGGGCGGGACGGCGAAGCCGTTGCGCAGGTCGCGCAGCCGGCGGCCGATCCGGGGGGCGTCCACGGTCAGCACCAGGGCGTGGTAGCCGGCCGCCTCGGCGCGTTCCACCAGGGCGGCGAGGACGGCGCGTTCGCGCAGCCAGTACAACTGCAGCCAGAGCGGGCCGGTGGCGGCCCCGGCGATCTCCTCCAGGGTGCGGCTGGCGAACATCCCGGCGACCAGCAGGGCGCCGGCGCGGCCGGCGGCGCGCGCGGTGGCGGTCTCGCCCTCCGGGTCGACCAGGCGGTGGTAGGCCATCGGGGCGATGCCGAGCGGGAGCGCGAGCGGTGCGCCGAGCAGGGTCAGTGCCGGGTCGCAGTCCGAGACGTCGACCAGGGTGCGCGGGCGCAGCGCATAGCGCCCGAACATCTCCCGGTTCGCCGCCAGGGTGCGTTCCGCCCCGCTGCCGCCTTCGATGAAATCCCAGATTTCCGGGGAAAGTTGTTCGCGCGCCGTGCGCTCGATCCCGGCCAGAGTGAGTACTCCCACGGGCGTTCCTCGTTCCCGGACGGCCACGCGCGGGCCGGTCCCGGTTCGGCAGCGTAGGAGCAACGGGCACATTGGTATAGACCTTGATTTGACCAAACGTCTGTGCCATGGTCTGGCAACGGAATTGACCGCTTTGGTTGTGAACGGCGTTCATGTCAAATCCCCTCACTTGTGTGGAGCCGCGTTGACCGGCTTTTCCTCTCCACTTCCGCCTTCCGCGGCACCGCCGCACTCCGACGCACCGGACGACTGGGTCGATCGCCTGCTGCTGGCCGGCCCGGGCGGCGAGGAGTGCCTGCGCCTCGGCGCGCCGCTCGACCGGGACGCCCTGCGTGCCCTGGTCGACGAGCAGTCCGTACGGCTGGCGACGGCCGGGCTGGGCCCCGGCGGGACGGCGGCGCTGCGGCTGCCGCCCTCGGTGGCGTTCGTCGCGGTGCTGCTGGCATGCTGGCGGATCGGCGCCCAAGTCGCCCTGCTCGACCACCGGTTGACCGACCACGAGATCGACGCGGCGGTCGCGCGGCTGGCCCCGCAGGTGCTGGTAGGCTCCGCCCACCGGCCCGCGGCGGCACTGCGCGGCTTCTCCGAGGTGGAGCCGGTGGCCGTCCCGCTGCCGGACGGACGACTGGCCCGCACCGGGCACGCGTTGATCCAGCTCAGCTCCGGATCGACCGGCCCGGCCAAGGTCATCGCCCGGACCGCCGGCGACCTGCTGCGCGAACTCGACTGCTACCGCAGGCTGGTGGAGTTCCCCGGCGAGGGCGAACGAGTCGTCCTGCTCTCCTCGGTCGTGCACGTTCTCGGCCTGGTCGGCGGGCTGCTCAACGGCCTGCACGCCCGTGCCGCACTCACCGTGCCGGAGCGGATGACGGCGGCGGGCATCCTCGCCGCGGTCGCCGGCTCCGACCGGCCGACCACCGTCATCGGAGTGCCGTTCCACGCCGAACTGCTGGCGGGGACGGTCGCTCCCCCGCCGCTGCCGCGGCTGCGACGGATGATCGTCGCGGGCGAACTGGTCCGCCCGGGCCTGCCCGCGCTGTTCACCGAGCGCTACGGCGTCCCGCTCGGCACCATGTACGGCATGACCGAGACCGGGGTCATCGCCACCGACCTCGACGGCACCCTCCACCCGGCCAAGCGCCCCGTCCACGGAATGCGACTGCGCCTGGTGGAGGGCGAGTTGCAGCTCTCCGCGGCGTCCTCCCCGTACCCCGGCCTGGACGACCCGACGCGCTGGTCGGACGGCTGGCTGCACACCCGGGACGCCGCCGGGCTGGACGGGAGCGACGGCCTGGTCACCGTGCTCGGCCGACTCGACTCCCAGGTGTCGATCGGCGGTCTGAAGGTCGACCTCACCGAGGTCGAGCAGACCCTCACCGCACTGCCCGGGGTCCGCGAGGCCGTGGTCGTCTTCGACGACGGCGCGATCGAGGCCTACCTGGCCACCGAACCCGACGCCGACCTCGCCCTGCTCCACGCCGGACTGGAGCGCCGCCTCGCCGCCTACAAGCGGCCGCGCCGCCTCGCCCTGCTCCCCGTCCTCCCCCGCACCTCCACCGGAAAGCTGCTGCGCGACCCGGCCGCCCTGCGCGGCTCCGCCACGGCCGGCGCGGCCGCCGCGCGCTGACCCGGCGCCCCGCCGCGCACCCCCGCACGTACGCACCAGAACCCCGACAAGGAGCCACCACCATGCAGGACCGCATCCGCGCGTTCGTCCTCGCCGCCCTGACCGACATGCAGTACGACGTCTCCGAGGCCACCGGTGACACCGACCTCGGCCCGGCCGGGCTGGACCTCGAATCCCTCGCGCTGGCCGACCTCTCGGTGCAGGTCGAGGACGAGTTCGGGATCAAGTTCGACCTGGACGAGATGGAGACCACCGCGCTGATGACCCTGGACGAGTTCACCGCCGACGTCGCCCGGCGGATCGACGCCCTCGCCGCCACCTCCGGCAGCGCCGCGTGACCGGCGCCCCGCGTCCGGACGACCTCCCGGAGCGGGCCGAGGTGCTCACGATGCTGGCGGCGTTCGGGCAGCGCGCCGCCGACACCGTGCCCGAGGAAGTGGGATCGCTCGAACTCACTTGGCTCGTAGCCGAGTTCGAGCAGCGCTACGGCCTGCAGCTGGACCTGGACGACGAGCGCTTCGGCGCGGTGCGGACGGTCGACGACGCGACCGCCCTGCTGCGCGACGCCGTTCTGAGCGAGCGCGCCGTCCTGAGCGAGCGCGCCGTCCTGGCCGAGCGCGCCGTCCTGGCCGAGCGCGCCGTCCTGGCCGAGCGCGCCGGTCCGGCCGAGCCCGCGGGCGCCCGGCCGTGAGCGGCGTCGCCACGGGCGCAGGACCTCCCGGGCCGCTGGGCCGGGCGGGGCCGGTGGTCACCGGTGTCGGCGTGCTCAGCGCCGCCGGGCGCGGGCTCGCCGCGCTCACCGAGGCCGCCGCCCACGGCAAGGCCGCGTTCGGCCCGGTCACCCGCTTCGACGTGCGGACCCGCCGCACCAAGCGGGCCGCGCTGCTGCCCGACGCCCTGCTGTCCGGTGCAGCACTGCCGAGCGCGCCGCCGACCAGCCCCCCTGCGCCCGGCTCCGGGTCGGCGCCCGCCTCGCCCGCCCCGGCCGTGGCGGTGCTCGACGCGATCGCCCAGGCCTGCCACCAGGCCGGCCCGGGCGCCACCGAGGGCACCGCACTGCCCGTCCTGCTCGCGCTGCACAGCGACGAGCGGACCCGCGCCACCGTCGACGCGGTGGCCGCCGGGCTCCGCGCCGGCCGGACGGCCGCGGGCGTCAGCCGGGTGTACACCGGCGCCTGCGTCGCCGCCGCGACCGCCGTCGCCGACGCCGCCGCGGCGGTGGCCACCGGACGGCACGAGCGGGTCCTGGTCGCGGCCGTCCACCTGGTCGAGCCGGGCGTGTTCGCCGTCTTCGACGCCGGGCGCGCACTGGCCCACGACGGCGAGCTGCGCCCGTTCAGCGCCGGACGGACCGGCACCCTGCTGGGCGACGCGGCCGCGGCCGTCGTGGTCGAGGCCGCCGCGGCCGCCGAACGCCGCGGTACGTCCGTGCTCGCCCGGCTGGCCGGCTGGGGCCGGGCCGGCGACGCCCACCACGTCTGCCGCCCCGAACCGGACGGCACCGGGGTGGCCCGGGCGATCGAGGCCGCGCTCGCCCGCGCGGGCGTCGCACCGGCCGAGGTCGGCTACGTCAACGCCAACGGCACCGGATCCCTCCTGGCGGACCTGGCCGAGGCCCGCGCCCTGCGGCGGGTGTTCGGCCCGCACACCGGGCACCTGCCGGTCAGCTCCAGCAAGTCCGTGCACGGGCACGCCCTGGAGGCCTCCGCCCTGCTCGAACTCGCCGTCCTCGTCGGCGCGTTGGGCACCGGAAAACTTCCGGTCAACGCCGGCTGGCTCGGCCCCGACCCGAACGTCGGCCTGGACCTCGTCCTGGACGGCCCGCGCACCGCCCGCCCCGCCCACGCGCTCAGCCTCAACTCCGCCTTCGGCGGCGCCAACACCGCGCTGCTGCTGGCCCCGGGATGACACCGACACCACCATGACCACCGCTGCCGACCACACCCACGGCCTGCGGGTCCTCGCCGAGGCCCGCCGCCCCTCCCCCGGCCTGACCGGGCCACCGCCACCGCTGCCCGGCTTCGCGGCCTCCGGCTTCAACCCGCTGGTCGCCGACACCGCCGACCGCTGCCTGCGCGAGCACCACGGCCCGCCACCCGCCCCCGGGCGGACGGCCCTGCTGCTGGCCAGCGCGAGCGGCGACCTCGCCACCGCGCGGGCCATCGATCAGAGCGCCGAACCCGGCCGACGGACCGGCCCGCTGCTGTTCTTCCAGTCCAACCCCAACGCCGTCCTCGGGCACATCGCCGCCCGCTGGGGCCTGACCGGCCCCGTCGTGGCGATCTGTCCGGCCGCCGCCGAACCCGGCCGCGTCCCGGCGGAGGCGTACGAACTCGCCGCACTGCTGCTCGCCGACGGCGACGCCGACCGGGTGCTGGTCGTCGCCGCCGAGCAGACGCCCGACGGCGACCACGCCGCGGCCGTCCTGCTCGCGGGCCCGTCGGCCTGAACGCGCCGAACGGGCCCCGAACGTCCTGAACGCCCCGCCCGCCCTACAAACCCCGAACGCCCAGCACGAGCTGCACCCCCTGCACGCCCAGAGCAGTCCCGAGCGCCCCTGCCGCCCGCGCGCGGCCGACCGACGCTGCCATCCGATCAGCCGCCCGGGCCGTCCACCGGCCCCGAGGGAGGGATCCACCCCCGTGACCATCCGCAGTCTCCGCACCCTGCTCGCGGACGACCCCGACGTCGGCGCCGGCAACGTCCTGACCGCCCGGATCGCGCTCGGGCAGGACGTCGACGAGCCGCTGCTCACCTTCGACACCCCGGTGGACCACCACCCGGCCTGGCAGCCGCTCACCCTGCGCGAGCTCGACCGGGCGGTCCGGGCCCGGGCCGCCGCCCTGCACGCGCTCGGCGTCACCCGGCGCGACCCGGTCGTGGTCTACGCGAGCGACGCCGCCGACCACGTGCTGGCCTTCCTCGCCCTGGCCCGGCTCGGCGCCGTCCCCGCCCTGCTCAACCCGAACCTGGACGGCGAGCGCGCCGCCCGCTACATCTCCCGCCTCGGCGCGACCGGCGTCCTCGCCGACCCGGCCCACCTCGCCGTACTGGCCGGCCACGAGCCCGGCGCTCCCCTGCTGCCCGAGATCGGCACCCTCGGCGCGGGCGACCCGGACGACGCCCCGGAGCCGTACCGGCACTGGTCCGGCGATCCGGTGGCGATCACCCATTCCTCCGGCACCACCGGCCTGCCCAAGGCCGTCGTCCACTCGCACGCGAGCCTGTACGCAGCGATCCGCCACCGGCTGCGGCTGCCCCGCCCGCAGGGCCAGGACCGCATGCTCAGCGCCCTGCCCGCACCGCACGCCGCGACCCTGATCGCGCTCAACCTCGCGCTCAGCTCGCACACCCGGCTCGCCCTCCTGTCCCGGCAGTCCGGCGACGGCGTGCTGGAGGCGATCGAGCGGTGGCGGCCCACCGGGGTGGTCGGCTTCGCCGCCACCTGGGCCGACCTGGCCCGCCACGACCTCACCGCCCGGGACCTCACCTCCGTCGCGCTCTGGTGGAACACCGGCGACTGCGCGCACGAGGTGCACATCCGCCGCCTGATCGCCACCGGCAGCCGGGAGACCGTCACCCGTGCGGGCCGCGCCCGCGTCCCCGGCTCGCAGTTCGTGGACGGCCTCGGCTCCACCGAGATGGGCCACTCGCACTTCTTCATCACCCACGGCCCCGGCACCGAGCGCTACGGCCGCTGCGTCGGCCGCCCGCACGCCTTCGTCGACTGCGCGGTGCTCGGCCCGGACGGCGAACCGCTCGGCCCCGGCGAGGTCGGCGAACTCGCCACCGCCTCACCGACCTTGGCGCTCGGCTACTGGAACGACTCGGCCACCACCTTCCGCACCCGGGTCCGCGGCCGCTTCCTCACCGGGGACCTGGTGTACCGGGACGAGGACGGCTACTACTACCACGTCGACCGGGCCGTCGACTCGGTCGAACTCGGCGACGGCGGAAGGCTGTTCACCGCCATGTCGGAGGAGCGGGTGCTGGCCGCCCACCCGGACGTGCTGGACTGCACGGTGGTGGCGTTCCGGGACGGCGAGCGGGTGGTCACCGACGTCCTGCTGCTCCTCGCCGAGGGCGCCGACCCGTCGCTCGACCGCACCGCGGCCGTCCTCGCCGCCCTGGACGGGCCCACCGCCGCGACCGTCCGCCGGGTGTCGGTGGTCTCCGGGGACGACATCCCGCTCGGCCCGACCGGCAAGGTCCGCAAGGTCCTGCTGCGGCAGCGCCACCTCTCGGCGGTCGGCGCATGACCGGCCGCGAGGGCGCCGTCGTCACCGGCATCGGCCTGGTCACCCCGCTCGGCCGCAAGCCCGCCGAGGTGTTCGAGGCGCTGACCGCCGGCCGCTCCGGCATCCGCGCCGTCCCCGAGGGCCACGCCGCGCACGGCTGGCTGCCCGCCGCCGGGATCGCCCCCGCCGTGGACGGCCGGGAGGTGCTGCCGCCCACCGAGACCCGCTGCGTGGACCGCTTCGTGCTGCTCGGGCTGGCCGCCGCGGACGACGCGCTCGCCGACGCGGGCCTGGTGGTCGGCCGGGACGCCGACCCGCACCGCACCGCCGTGGTGCTGGCGACGGGCGGCGGCGGGCTGGAGACCTTCGAGCAGCAGTCGCACCGCCGGCTGGAACGCGGCCGCCCCGGCGTCAGCCCGTACCTGCTGCCCGGCATGCTCTCCAACATGGCCGCCGCCCGGGTCGCCATCAAGCACGGCATCCGGGGGTACAGCTCCGCCGTGGTGACGGCCTGCGCGGCCGGCGCCCAGGCGATCGCCGAGGGCCTGCGGCTGATCCGGGCCGGCGACGCGGACGTGGTGGTGTGCGGCGGCACCGAATCCTCGCTGCACCCGACGATCGCCGCGGCCTTCACCAACGCCCGCGCACTGGCCCAGGGTTGGGACGAACCGGAGCAGGCGAGCCGGCCCTTCGACGCCCGGCGCAACGGCTTCGTGCTCGGCGAGGGCAGCGCGGTGCTCGTCCTGGAGAGCGCGGCGCACGCCCGGGCGCGCGGCGCCGGCGGCTACGCGGAGGTCATCGGCTGGGGCGCCTCCACCGACGCCCACCACCCGACCATGCCCCGGCCCGACGGCACCGGTGCCGCCGACGCGATGCGCGCCGCGCTCGCGAGCGCGGGCCTGGCCCCGGGCGACATCGACTACGTGAACGCCCACGGCACCGGCACCAAGCTCGGTGACGTGGCCGAGACCGCGGCCCTGCACGCCGTCTTCGGCGCGCACCGGCCCGCGGTCAGCTCCACCAAGGGCGCCACCGGCCACCTCCTGGGCGCCGCAGGCGCGTTGGAGGCGGCGGTGACCGCTTTGGCGGTGGCGAGGGGGACGCTGCCGCCCACGCTCAACCTGACCGACCCCGACCCGGCCTGCGACCTCGACCACGTCCGGGGCAGCGCCCGGTCCGCCCCGGTGCGCGCCGCGCTGAGCAACGCCTTCGCCTTCGGCGGCCACAACCTCAGCCTGGTCCTCGGCCCCGCCCGGGCCGGGGCCGCCGGATAGCGCGCCGGCCCACCGATCCACCACCTGCCATCCCTCCGGGGGGAGATCCCGATGTCCGTCCAGACCATCACCCACGCCGAGTTCCACTGCGCCGACGCCGACAAGACCGCGGCCGGGCTCTGCGCCGACTACGGCTTCACCGCCGACGCCCCGGCCACCGCGCCGGACGGCACCCGCACCGTCGAACTGCGCCAGGGCACCATCCGGCTGCACCTGGCCTCCGCCGCCGACCCCGAGCACCCGGTCGCCGACTTCGTCGCCCGGCACGGGGACGGCGTCGCCGTCCTCGCCCTGGGCTGCACCGACCCGCAGGCCGCACTGGAACGCGCCGAACGGCACGGCGCCCGCGTCCTGGACCGCGCCGGCGCGCTGCTCGCCGGCTTCGGCGACACCGCGCTGCGCCTCGTCCCGCTGCCCACCGACGGGCCCGCCCCCGAGCCGAGCCTGCTGGACGCGCTCGACCACGTCGCGATCTGCCTCCCGGCCGGCGAACTCGCCCCCGCCGTACGGTTCTGCGAGGCCGCGCTCGGATTCCACACGATCTTCGAGGAGCACATCGAGGTCGGCGAGCAGGCCATGGACTCCAAGGTGGTGCAGAGCCCCTCCGGCGCGGTCACCTTCACCCTGATCGAACCCGACACCGGCCGCCGGCCCGGCCAGATCGACGACTTCCTGGCCGCCCACGGCGGCGCCGGCGTGCAGCACCTCGCCTTCAGCACCCACGACATCACCACCGCCGTCCGGACCGTCCGCGCCCGCGGCGTGGAGTTCCTGACCACCCCGGGCGCCTACTTCGACGTCCTGGCCGAGCGCTTCGGCGAGACGGCCATCCCGGTGGAGACCCTGCGCGACCTGCACGTCCTGGTCGACCAGGACCACGGCGGCCAGCTGTTCCAGATCTTCGCCCGCTCGACCCACCCCCGGCGCACCTACTTCCTCGAACTGATCGAGCGCCAGGGCGCCGGCACCTTCGGCACCGCGAACATCAAGGCCCTGTACGAGGCCATCAAGCGGCACAGCTCCGCCGCCTCCGCCTGACCACCCCGCACCCCCGAAGGAGGCCCGACCATGACCACGACCGCCGAGTTCCGGCTCACCGAGGCCGAGCGCGCGCTGCTGCCCACCCCCGACGAGGTCGCCCACTACCGCGAGCACGGCTGGTACCTGTCCCGCCGGCTGTTCGGCGACGAGGAGCTGGACACCCTGCAGGCCGCCACCGAGCTGTACTACACCGGCCACCGCGACCGCGAACTGCCCGTCCGTCCGCCCAGGTTGGCGTCCTGGCAGCCCTCGGACGGTCCCGTCCAGCGGCACAACGACTACGTCCACTACGAGAGCGACGCGATCGGCGCCGTCCTGCGCAAGCCGCTGGTCGGCGCGGTGGCCGCGCTGCTCGCCGGCACGGAGGAGATCCGGATCTTCCAGGCCACCCTGATCTACAAGCCGCCGGTGCCCGGGGAGCCGAGCAACCGGGTGCCGTGGCACTTCGACAAGCACTACTGGCAGACCTGCACCTCGCAGGAGATGCTCACCGCCTTCATCCCCTTCCACGACTGCCACGAGGAGAACGGCACCATCACCATGGTCGACGGCAGCCACCGCTGGCGGGAGCTGCCCTCCGGCGAGGACTCCACCCGGCACTTCGCCGACCGCGACCGCTCCGAACTGGACGGCATCCTGGCCGCCAACGCCGCCCACAACGGGCAGCAGGTGACCAAGGTCCCGATGCCGATCCCGCGCGGCCACATGTCCTTCCACCACTGCCGCACGTACCACGGCAGCGGCCCCAACCTGGCCTCCTACCCGCGCCGCGCCGTCTCGCTGCACCTGCAGGACGCCGCCAACGAGTACCACCGGCACGACCGGGCGGACGGCAGCCCCGTGGTGTACAACCACGACGTCCTGGTGCGCCGCACCGCCGACGGCCGGCCGGACTACGCCGACCCGCGGTTCTGCCCGGCGGTCTGGCGGGGACGGCCGTGACGGCTCCCCCGGACACGGCCACCCCGGCCGCAGCCCTTCCCCCGGAGGCGGTGCGCGCGCCGGGCGTCCCCGCCCCGCTCGGCACGCCCGCCGAGCGCTACCGGATGCTGCGGCTGATCCGCGGCTTCGAGGAGCTGGCGCTCGGCCTGGTGAAGTCCGGCGCGATCCCCGGCGGCATCCATCCGTACATCGGGCAGGAGGCCGTCGCGGTCGGTGTCTGCTCGGCGCTGGGCCCGGCCGACCGGCTCACCAGCACCCACCGCGGCCACGGCCACGTGCTCGCCCGGGGCGCCGCCCCGCACCGGCTGCTCGCCGAACTCCTCGGCCGCGTCGGCGGGTTGAACGGCGGCCGGGGCGGATCCATGCACGCCGCCGACCTCTCCCTGGGCATCCTCGGCGCCAACGGCATCGTCGGCGCCGGCGCCCCGATCGCGGTCGGCGCCGCCTGGGCGGCCCGCCAGGAGCAGGCCCGCCAGGAGCAGGCCGGTCGGCAGACGCAGGCCGGTCGGCCGGCGCAGACCGCCCCGCGGCAACAAGCCGACCCGCAGGCCCAGACCGCCCCGCGGGCGCGGACCGGCCAGGAGCCGCCCGGGCGAACCCCGGTGGCAGTGGCCTTCTTCGGCGACGGCGCACTCAACCAGGGCGTGCTGCTGGAATCGCTCAACCTCGCCGCGATGTGGCGCCTGCCGGTGCTGTTCGTCTGCGAGAACAACGGCTACGCCACCACCCTGCCCGCCGCCACCGCCGTCGCGGGCAGCGCCACCGGCCGGGCGGCCGCCTTCGGCATCCCCGCCGAGGAGGTGGACGGCATGGACACCGAGGCCGTCCGCGCCGCCGCCCTGCGCGCCGTCGAGCGGGCGCGCGACGGCGGCGGCCCCGGCTTCCTGGAGTGCCGCACCTACCGCTACGAGGGCCACCACACCATGGAACGCCGGATGAAACTGCGCTACCGCACCCCCGAGGAGGTCGAGGCCTGGCGCGGGCGCGACCCGCTCCCCCGGGCCGCCGCCCTGGTCGACCCCGCGGCGCTCGCCGGGCTGGACCGATCGGTGGCCGAACAGCTCACCTCCGCCGAGGAGTTCGCGCTCGCCTCCGAACACCCGGACCCGGCGCGCGCATCGGACCACCTGTACGCGGACGGGCTGCGGGCCCGGGCGGGAGCGACACCGTGACCAGGCTCTCGTACACCAAGGCGCTCAACCGGGCGCTGGCCGACGAACTCGCCGCCGACCCCGCGGTCTGCGTCTTCGGCGAGGACATCGGCGCCGGCCTGGCCGGGCCCACGCTCGGCCTGCTGGACCGCTTCGGCCCGGACCGGATCGTCGACACCCCGCTGTCCGAACAGGCCTTCACCGCGATGGCGGTCGGCGCCGCACTGGCCGGCCGACGCCCGGTGCTGGAGTTCCAGATCCCCTCGCTGCTGTTCCTGGTCTTCGAGCAACTCGTCAACCAGGCGCACAAGTTCTCCCTGATGACCGGCGGCCAGGCGGCCGTGCCGCTGACCTGCCTGGTCCCCGGGTCCGGCTCCAGGGACGGCTGGGCCGGACAGCACTCCGACCACCCGTACAGCCTGTTCGCGCACGCCGGCCTGAAGACCGTGGTGCCCGCCACCCCGACGGACGCCTACGGGCTGCTGCGCTCGGCGATCCGCGATCCGGACCCGGTCGTGGTGTTCGCGCCCGCCGCCGCCCTGCCGGTGCGCGAGACCGTCACCCGGGAGCTCGCCCCGGTGCCGCTCGGCCGGGCCCGGATCCACCGCCCGGGCACCGACGTCACCGTGGTCGCCCTCGGGCACCTGGTGCACGGCGCGCTGGCCGTGGCCGAGGAGGTCGCGCCGGACGTCTCGGTGGAGGTGTTCGACCCGCGCACCGTCCACCCCTTCGACTGGCAGGCACTGGCCGACTCGCTGCAGCGCACCGGCCGGCTGGTGGTGATCGACGACTCCAACCGCAGCTGCGGCTTCGGCGCGGAGGTGCTGGCCACCGCCGCCGAGGAGCTGCGCCTGATCGCCCCGCCGCGCCGGATCACCCGGCCCGACGGCGCCGTCCTGCCCTTCGCCCCGGCCCTCGACCGGGCCGTGCAGCCGAGCCGCGACCAGCTGCGGCACGCGCTGTACGCCGTCATGAAGCACCCCTGACCGGCCCCCGATCCCGCAGCACACCCCGTGACCGACAAGGAGCCCGCATGTCCGCCAACCGCTACCACTGGGACCGCTCCCACCCCGGACTGACCAGCCTGCAGCAGGCCATCGACCCCCTGCGCCGCGAGGTGGTCGGCCATTCCGTGTACGCGGCGCTCACCGACATCGAGCGCGTCCGCACCTTCCTGAACAGCCACGTCTTCGCCGTCTGGGACTTCATGTCGCTGCTGAAGAGCCTGCAGCGCGACCTGACCTGCGTCGAGGTCCCGTGGGTGCCCGGCGGCCCGACGGCCAGCCGGCGGCTGATCAACGAGATCGTGCTGGTCGAGGAGAGCGACGAGCTCGGCGAGGGCTACACCAGCCACTTCGAGCTGTACCTGGACGGCATGCGCCGGGCCGGCGCCGACCCGCGCCCGGTGGAGGCGTTCCTGGCCCTGCTGGGCACCGGTTCCGCCGTGCCGGAGGCGCTGAAGGCCGCCGACGTCCCGCAGCCGGCCGTGAACTTCACGAGCACGACCTGGTCCGTCATCGAGAACGCCCCGGTGCACTGCCGGGCCGCGGCCTTCGCCTTCGGCCGCGAGGACCTGATCCCCGAGATGTTCGCCCAGGTGATCGCGATCGACGACCCGGACGGCCTGCTCACCGTCTTCAAGGACTACCTGGCCCGGCACATCGAGGTCGACGGCGAGCAGCACACCCCGATGGCGATGCAGATGCTGATCGACCTGTGCGGCGACGACCAGGCCAAGTGGGACTCCTGCGCCGTGACCGTCCGCACCGCGCTGCAGGCCCGCTCCCGGCTGTGGACCGGGATCGAGCGGTCCTTCCGGTAGCGTCCGGCGCCCGGACGGCGCTCAGACGGCGCTCGGACGGCGCTCGGACGGCGCTCAGATCACCTTCGGCAGCACGGCGGCCGACGCGGGCGGCTCGTCGGCCGCCGTCCGGAAGCGGTGCAGCGCCGCCCGGCCCTCCGCACCGCGGACCCGGGCGGCGAGCCGGGCCGGCAGCACCACCGTGGTCAGCCACCCCTCGCCGCGGAACCCCTCGACCGTCCAGCAGACCCACGGCAGCGGGTAGTTGGCGGCCGGGCTGAAGAACACCGGGCGCTGCCCCTGGAAGCGGACCGCATAGGCGCCGAAGCGGCTCCAGTTGGAGAAGCTGAACCGGCGGGCCTGCGGGTCGAAGCCCAGCGGTACGCACTCGCGCAGCCGCGAGCGGCCGAGCGCGGCCAGGAAGCCGAGGTTGGCCCGGAGGTTGAGGTGCGCGGTCGGGAACTCCTCGACCGCCGCCCGCAGCGCGCCGGCCAGCGCCGCCGGGCCGTCCCCGGGCCGGTGCGGCACGTGCACCTCGCTCAGCAGGTTGCCCACCAGGGCGGGCGAGAGGCCGAGCCAGCGGCGCGCGTTGACCGGGACGGTCAGCATCCGCTCGGCGTCGTCGCCGTCCAACTCCCGCAGGGTGGCGAGCAGATGCGCGCACAGCACGTCCCCGGCGGACAGTCGGCGCCCGGCCGTGGCACCGAACTCCGCGCGCATCCGGGCCACTTCGGTGTCGGTGAAGGCGATCTGGACGGTCCGGTTGGCGCGCGGCCCGGCCGCCACCTCGCGGGCCAGCAGCTCGGCCTCGGCGGGCGCGGGCACCCGGAACCCGGGCCGCCCGCAGTCCTCGGCGGGCAGCGCACCGTCCAGCAACTCGTCCTGGTCGGAGACGAGTTCGGCCTCCGGGAGCGGTTCCCCCTCGACCGCCGCCGACCAGATCCGCAGCAGCAGCATGAAGCTGTGCAGATCGCCGATCGCATGGTGCCAGGAGCAGCCGAGCAGCGTCCCGCCGTCGGCGGTGCGGGTGACCCGGACGGTGAGCAGCGGGGCGCCGCCGGTGCGGGCGCCCGGTGCGTCCAGCCGGTCGACCAGTTCGGAGCCGGCCGCCGTGACCCGGCCCATCGCCTCGGCGAGCGTGCCGTCCACGGTGTAGACCTCCAGTGGCACGCCGGAGTCGTCACAGACCGCTTCCAGGGCCCCGTCGACGGTGCGCAGCCGCCCGGCGAAGACCGGCACCCGTTCCAGGGCGCGGGCCAGGCCGGCGGCGAGCCGGTCGTCGTCCAGCGGCTGCTCGAAGCAGAGCACGACCGAGACGGCGAGGTCGGCGAGCATGGTGTCCATCAGGCCGCAGCGCAGCACCCGGCCGGTGGCACGCCCGGCTCGGACGGTCCGGGATCGGCGCAACCGGGGCCAGATGCTCATGGGTTCCGTTCCGAAGCACTCGATGCCACCCGGCGACGCCCGGCACTCGCCGACGCCCGACGCCCGGCGACGCGCGGGCACGCCGAACGATAGTGCCGCCGCGGCACAGTGGTCCAGTCCAATCCTGTGGTCCGGGAAGGCCGTTCGCGCCCACCGGCGATAGAATTCCCAGCATGGGAGAGCGCGTCGGCGCACTCACCGCGCCACCCCTCGTCCTGGTCACCGAGACCGACTCCCAGCTGATCGACCCGACCCGGGCCTATCACGTCGGCCGCGACCCGACCAGTGAGATCGTGCTGGACGACCCCCGGGTCTCCTGGCACCACGCGATCCTGCGCGCCACCGACGGCCACTGGCTGCTGGAGGACGTCGGAAGCACCAACGGCACCTTCGACGACGGCCACCGGGTCAGCCGCGAGGACGTCGGCCCGGGCACCCGGCTGCGGTTCGGCGATCCGGCCGACGGCCCGTCCGCGACCTTCGCCGGCCTGCCCGCCCCGGCGCCGGACGAGCGCACGGTCCTGGTCGCCCCGGAGAGCTCCGGCGTCTTCCGCAGTCCGAGCGCCGTCCTCCAGCTGCCCGGCCGTACCGTGCGGATCGGCCGCTCGCCGGACAACGACCTGGTGCTGGACGACCTGGTGGTCTCCCGGCACCACGCCGAGCTGCGCGAACTGCCCGACGGCAGTCACGAGATCGTCGACCTGAACAGCCACAACGGCACCTACCTCAACGGCCGCCCGGTCAAGCGCGGCCCGGTCGGCCCCGCGGACATCGTCGGCATCGGCCACTCCGCGCTGTGCCTGGTCGACGGCCGACTGGTCGAGTACACCGACACCGGCGAGATCTCGCTGGACGTCCAGCACCTGGTCGTCCACGTCGGCCCGGACCGCCGGGTCCTGCTGGACGACGTCAGCTTCCCGCTCCCCGAGAAGACCCTGCTCGCGGTGGCCGGCCCCAGCGGAGCGGGCAAGTCCACGCTGCTCAACGCGCTCACCGGGCTGCGCCCCGCCGACCAGGGCACGGTGCTGTACGACGGACGCGACCTCTACCGCGACTACGCCGAGTTGCGCCGCCGGATCGGGCTCGTCCCGCAGGACGACATCCTGCACACCCAGTTGACCGTCCGCCGCGCGCTCACCTACGCCGCCGAGCTGCGCTTCCCCGGCGACACCGACCCGCAGGAGCGGGAGGCCAGGGTCCTGGAGGTGATCCACGAACTGGGCCTGGACGAACGGGCCGACCAGGTGATCGCCAGCCTGTCCGGCGGCCAGCGCAAGCGGGTCAGCGTGGCCCTGGAGCTGCTGACCAAGCCCTCCCTGCTCTTCCTCGACGAGCCGACCTCCGGGCTGGACCCGGGCATGGAGCGCTCGGTGATGCGGATGCTGCGCGGGCTGGCCGACGACGGCCGCACGGTGGTCGTGGTGACGCACAGTGTGCTGAGCCTGAACGTGTGCGACCGCCTGCTGGTGCTGGCCCCGGGCGGCCGGACGGCCTACTACGGGCCGCCCGGCGAGGCACTCGACTACTTCGGTCAGGACGAGTGGCCGGAGGCCTTCGAGGCCTTCGAGAGCGACACCGAGGGCGTCGCCCGTGACCGGTTCCGGGCCTCGTTGCAGTACCAGCGGTACGTGACGGCCGAGGCGGCCCACCCGCCGCACGACGCCGCGGCGGCCGCGCCGACGATCGGCCACGAGAAGCCACAGAGCTGGCTCTCCCAGCTGGGCACGCTGGTGCGCCGGTACTCCGCGGTGCTCGCGGCCGACCGGCTGTTCCTCACCGTCATGATCGCGCTGCCGTTCATCATCGGCCTGATGTGCCGGGTGATGGCCGGCTCCCGGCTCACCGACGAGAACGCCATCAACTGCCTGCTCACGCTCTGTCTCGGCGGTGTGCTCACCGGTTCGGCCAACTCGGTGCGCGAGATCGTCAAGGAGCGCGCGATCTACCGGCGGGAACGCGTCGTCGGCCTGTCCAGATCGGCGTACCTGGTCTCGAAGGTGGTGGTCCTCGGGGCGGTCACGGTGGCGCAGGCCGCGGTGCTGACCGTGGTCGGCCTGGGCGGGGTCAAGCTCTCCGCCGAGCCCCGTCCGGGCTCCCCGCCACCGGTGACTAGCGGTGTGCTGATGCCGCAGCTGCCCGAACTGATCATCGCGGTCGCGGTGCTCGCGTTCACGGCGATGATGCTCGGCCTGGTGGTCTCCGCCGCCGTCGACAAGGAGGAGACCACGATGCCGCTGCTCGTGCTCCTCGCCATCGTCCAGATCGTCCTCAGCGGTCTGATGCTCAAGCTGGTCGGCGTGCCCGGCCTGGAGCAGTTCGCCTGGCTGTTCCCCTCGCGGTGGGGCCTGTCCTCCATGGCCCGGACGGTCCAGTTGAACGGGCTGACCATCCCGTCCCCGATCACCGCGGACCCGATGTTCCGCCACGAGCGCACCGGCTGGCTGGTCGGGATGGGCGCGATGCTCGGCCTCTCGGTGGCGTACGGCCTGGCGGTGCTGGCCCTGCTGCGGCGGCACGAGCCCTCGGTGATGCGCAAGTAGTCCGGCGGCCGGCCCGGGCGCGGGCGTGCACCCGCGCCCGGCGCCGGGTCGGGCCGCCGCCGGTAGAGTGGGAACCGACCCTGTGGTGCGAGTCGTGCCGCGCGCGGCGGGGGTCGCGCGGCGGAGGAAATGTAGCCGCCCATGGACGAGTTCGTGTTCAGCCCCACCCACGTCGCCCCGCCGGGCGGACTGGCCTCCTGGACGGCCCCGGACCCGGCACGGCCGTCCGCGCGGTTCGACGCGCTGCTCCCGCTGCAGCTGCTCGGCCGCCAGGGCGACTGGGCGCAGGTCCTGTGCTCCAACGGCTGGAGCGCCTGGGTCGACGGCCGGCTGCTGGTCGCCCTGCCGCAGCCGCCGCCCGCCGCCGGGGGCCCGCCCGCCCGGACCGCCGATCCGCGCCCGGCGCTCGCCGAGGCCGAGGCCGCGCTGGCCCGCTACCGCGCCCTGCTGGAGGACCTCGCGGCCGGGACCCTCGACCTGGAGGCGTTCCGGGAGCGCACCCGCGGCCTGCGGGTGGGCCTGGTGGTGGACGGCGAGGCGCTCTGGGTCTTCGACCCGGTGCACGACCGCTGGTGCTACTGCGACGGGCTGCAGCTGCAGACGTACGCGGCCACCGACCGGCAGCCGGCGCCCGCCGCACCGGAGCCCTCCCCGCGGCACACGCCGACCCCGGCACCGGCGCAGTCGCCCGCGCCCGGGGCGTCGCCGTCGCCCGTGGGCGGCCCGTACGCGCCCACCCAGGCCGGCGAGCCGTGACCTCCGCCGAGCAGCCGTCCGCCCCGAGCCTGCCCGCCGGCCTGGTCGGGCGGAAGGTCGCGGACTACCGGCTGGAGAGCGAGATCGGCCGCGGCGGCATGGCCGTGGTCTACCGGGCCAAGGACCTGCGGCTGCGCCGGACCGTCGCGGTCAAGCTGCTGGCGCCCGAGCTGGCCCGCAACGAGGTGTTCCGGCAGCGCTTCATCCACGAGTCCGAGGCCGCGGCGGCGATCGACCACCCGCACATCATCCCGGTGTTCCAGGCGGGCGAGCACGACGGCATCCTGTTCATCGCGATGCGCTACGTCGAGGGCGGCGACCTGCGCGCCCTGATCAACCGGGGCGGCCCCTTCCCGGTCGAGCGCACCACCCGTTTGGCCCTGCAGATCGCCTCCGCGCTGGACGCCGCGCACGACCACGACCTGGTGCACCGGGACGTCAAGCCGGGCAACGTGCTGGTCGCCGCCGGCACGGACAGCGAGCACCCCGAACACCTGTACCTGGCGGACTTCGGGCTCACCAAGAAGTCCCTGTCGCTCAGCGGGCTGACCAGTGTCGGCCAGATCGTCGGCACGCTGGACTACGCGGCGCCCGAACAGATCTCCGGCCGGCCGCTGGACGGGCGCTGCGACCAGTACAGCCTCGGCTGCGTGGTCTTCGAGATGCTCGCGGGCACCCCGCCGTTCCGCCGGGAGAGCGACCTCGCACTGCTCTGGGCCCACCTCAACGACCCGCCGCCGGCGCTGGAGGAGCACCGGCCCGACCTGACGGCCGCGATGACGGCGGTGGTCGCCCGGGCGCTCGCCAAGACGCCCGAGGAGCGGTACGCGAGCTGCCTGCAGTTCGTCGCCGAGCTGCGCGCGGCCACCACCGCGGCCGACGCCCCCGACGCGGCCCGGTGGGGCGGCGGCGGGCCGCCCACCCAGGTCGTCCCGGCGTTCGACCCGCGCGTGCCCCGCGCGGTGCCGGAGCCCCCCGCCTGGGCCTCGCCGGTCGTCCACCCGCCGCCCGCGTGGCCGTCCCCGTTCGCGTCCGGAGGGAGCCGCTCGTCATGGATGCCGTGAGCCAGGTCTTCGCCATGGTCGCCGCCGCGATCCACCTCGTCGCGTGGCCGCTGGAGAGCTTCCTCTACGGACACCCCCGGGTGCGCTACCTGCTCACCGGCAACACCGCGGACGCCCCGGAGGTCCGGCTCTGGCGCTTCAACGTGGGCTTCTACAACCTCTTCCTGGCCCTCGGCCTGGTCACCGGCCTGGTCCTGCTGCACTCCGGCCACGGCGGCTCGGGCCGCGCGGTGATCCTCTACATCGCCGCCTTCATGGTCGCGGGCGGGATCACGCTGTTCGTCTCGGAGCCCAGGCTGTGGCGCGGGGCGCTCGGCCAGGCCGTCCCGGCGGCGGTGATCCTTCTGTCCGAGGCCTTTTGACGGGACGTCATCTGTTTCACCGGCCGCGGGCACGGCTACAATCCGCCTGCCCCGTGACGGTCGCGGCGGCGTCTGGGGGTGGCACGGTGGCACAGTCCACGATCGGCGACAGATACGTGGTGAGCCTCGGCTGCAGGGTGAGCGTGGAGCACGGACCCACCACGACGAGGGTCAGGTGGAGCGTCTCCCACGTGCCGCAGGGCGGCGCGCCGCGGCCCGCCGAGGGGGACCGCGACATCGCCCTCATCTGCCCGCGGTGCCTCCGGGCGTTCTCCGTCCGGGTGGAGAGCGCCGCCCGGGCGAGGGCCAAGCAGCTGGTGCACCGGGCGCTGGGCTGGCTGCTGCTGCTCTCGCTGCTGGCCACCGTCCCGATGCTGATCCACCTGGGCGGCCAGACCGTCGAGGAGGGCGACGACCGGAGCACCCAGAACATCGGGCTGCTCTTCGCCCTGGCCGCCGCGGGCGTGATCATCGGCCCCTCGCTGCTGTTCAGCGCGAAGATGCACAGCGGCGTCAGGAAGCTCCGGCACGTCCGCGACGACGGCACCAGGACCGCCCTGGTCCAGGGCCACCGGCTGTTCTGAGCCCCGGCCGGCCCGTCAGCTCTCGGCCGGCTCCTCCTCGGTGACCTCTCCCCGGTGCCGCACCCGGGTGGCGAGCAGCGCGCCGAGGGCGCCGGTGACCAGGCCCCAGCCCGCCGCGAGCGGGACGGCCGTCCACAGCGAGGGGCGCAGCGTGAGGCTGCCGCTGCCGAGGCCGGCCACCGGGTTGGAGCCGCCGAGGACGGAGCCGATCAGATCGTCCAGGCCACCGCCCTCGCCGAGGCCGACGCCGAGCACGGAGAGCCCGTACTCGGCGTCCATCCGGGTCCACAGGCCCACCAGCAGCATGGTGACGGCGGCGGCCAGCGCGAACCGGACGGCGTGCTGCCAGAGCCGGACGGTGCGGGGCGAACGGCGGGCCGCGAGGAAGGCGGCCGCGAGCAGCACGACGGCGGCCAGCGGCAGCAGCCACCAGGCGCGCGCGTCCTGGTCGGCCAGGGTGCCGAGGTCGACCGTCGCCTCCTGTCCGTCCGGCACGCGCAGCACCTCGGCGAGCGGCTTGGGCACGGGCAGGCCGAGTGCGCCCTTCAACCGGCCGTGCCACTCGGCGCCGAGCCCGAGGCCGAAGGCCATCCAGGCGAGGTCGGGCAGCGCGAGCAGCACCACCGCCATGGTCTGCCGGGCGTTGCCGTTGACGACGGCGGTCAGCACCCCCGCCACCGCGCCGATCGCCAGGTACGCCAGCAGCACCGTCCAGAGCGCGAACGCAGCCGGTCGGACGGCGAGTTGGTGGCGCACCAGGCCGGGCGGCAGCGGCGCCCGGCGGGACACCGCGAAGGTGGCCGCGAGCACCGCCAGCAACCACGCCAGACCGATGCCGACGGTGCTCGGGCCCTCCGCGTGGAAGCCGACCTCCGGGGTCAGCCCGAGGGCGCCGCCGATCGACTGCGCGAGGTCGCCGCCGAGCGGGACGACGAAGCTGTGCCGGGCGGCGAGGGTCAGCAGGACGAGGGCGAGCACCCACAGCACGACCGTCCGGGCGAGCCGGCCCAGCAGTTCACGCCCGCCGGCCACCGCGCGGAAGCGCAGCTGACGCAGCAGCACCTCGGCCATCGTGACCGCGCCGACCACCGACACGGTCAGCGGCATCGCCGTGATCCCGGCGTCCACGGCGGCGAAGCCGCCCGCGCCGCCGTCGAGTTGGACGGACCCGCCGACGGCGAGCGCCAGCGTCGCCGCGACCACCGAGGCGAAGCCGCCGTCGGGGAGGTCGGCGGCGCCGGCCAGCCAGAGGCCGAGCGCGGCCACCGCCGCCATCGCGACCACCCCGGCCAGCACGACGGCGAGCGCGTCCAGCCAGCCGCGGACGGCGCCGGGCGGGCCCGCGGCCCGGGTCGTGGGCTGCTCCATGCCGCCTCCTGGTCGCTCGACGGGCCTCCGGCTCTCGGGCCCGCTCGGCTTCCAGGGTGGCCGACGCCCGGGGCGCACGCTCGGCGACGCCCCGGGCACCTGCTGTTGCGGCGGGCGGTGCGCCGGGAGAGAAAGGGAAGCCAGTGGCAGGAGCTTCCCGTGCCGAACGCGATCGCCGGCCGCCTGCGAAACGGAGCCTCGATGACCTCCCAACCACCGCCGTCCGGACCACCGACCGAGCCGCCGTACGGCCCTCCCTCCGGCCCCCCGTCGGGCCCGCTGGCCGGTCCGCCGTCCGGTGGCGGCACCTCCGGGCCGTCGTCCGTGCCCCCGCCGCCCTCGGGCCCGCCCGCGGACTCCGGGCCGCCCTCCGGTGGTGGCAACGGTTCCAGTGGCTCCGGGGGCCGGCCGCACCGCCCGTGGTGGCGCTCCCCGAAGGGGCTGGCGCTGGCGGCGGGCACCCTGGTGGTGGCCGTGGTGGCCACCGTGGTGATCGTCGGCAACCAGGGCAGCAAGACCGAGGCGATCCCGGCCGCCAACGAGGTCGCCCTGCAGGCGCCGGCGGACCCGGGGCCCGCCCCGTTCACCCCGTCGGTGGAAACCCAGGGGATGACGGCGCCCGCTCCCGCCACCTCGGCGGCGCAACAGCCCGGCGGTACCACCCACCCGGGCGGCGCAACGTCCGCGGGCAGTACGTCGGCCGCCCTGCACAGTGTCGAGGGCAGCTCCGCGGGGCTGTACGGCGGCGCGATGGGCAAGTCCAGCTGCGACACCGAGCGCCTGATCGGGATGGTCTCGACCGGGGACACCGGCCGTGCCTGGGCCGCCGGCGCCGGCATCGCGCAGGCCGACATTCCCGGCTACCTGCGCTCGCTCACCCCGGCGTACCTGCGGGTGGACACCCGGGTGACCAACCACAGCTACAAGGGCGGGGCCTCGGTCGAGTACCAGTCCGCGCTGCAGGCCGGGACGGCCGTCCTGGTGGACGCCCAGGGCGTGCCCAGGGTGCGCTGCGCCTGCGGCAACCCGCTGGGGCCGCCGAAGCTGATGAGCAACGCCAAGTACACCGGGAAGGCCTGGACGGGCTTCCAGCCGTCCTCGCTGATCGTGGTGGTGCCGGCGCCGCAGCCGGTGACCGCGATCGTCCTGGTGAACATCGACACCGGCGGCTGGTTCGCCCGGGCGACCGGGCAGATCCGGATCGTGGACAAGCCCGTCGAACCGCCGAAGGGCCCCCTCGCGCCGGGCGTGCCGCCGCCCGCGGTGTGGAAGCCGACCACGCCGTCGGGTTCGCCGGCCTCCGGGACCGCTTCGGGCGCCACGACGTCCGGGGCCACCACCTCGGGTGCCACGACCTCCGGGGCCACCACCTCGGGCTCGACCACCTCCGGGTCCACCACCTCGGGTGCCACGACGTCCGGCGCCACCACCTCGGGCTCGACCACCTCGGGCTCGACCACCTCCTCGGGCGGGCCGTCGTCCTCCTCGGCGACGACCTCCACGGGCACGCCGTCCGCGACGAAGTCGACGGCGAGCACCGCGCCCTCGACCGCCACCACCACGGCCACGACGGCCACGACGGCCGGCAAACCGACCACCACCGTCACATCGGCCGCGACCACCGTCACGACCAGCGCGAAGTCGACGGCCGCGGCCTGTGCGACCACGGCGCCGTCGACCCTCCCGCCGTGCCCGACCACGCAGGCGGCCACGCCGAGCTGACCGGGCGTCCGGCTCCGCCCCGCTGCCACCGTCCGACTCCCGGCCGGTGGCAGCGGCACGCCTCCGGGCCCGCCAGTGGCCGGTCCTCGGTCATCGGTCGTCGACGGCCGCCCCGGGTGCCCGTGCCGATCCCCGCGCACGCCCTCCGTGTTCGTGTGCGACGGATGCTTGCACACGGCACCGACAAGCCACCGGGTGGCCGGATATCTCGCTGGTCAGCCGGGCCGGTGGTGCGGCAGAGTGCCCCCCATGACCACCACTCAGGGCCTGGACGCCGCCGGATTCATCGCCCGGGAGGGCTCGCTCACCCGCATGCCGGCGCCGTTCGCCCCGGTGGTCGGCGCGGCCCGCGAGCGGATCGCCCGCGTCTTCGGCCCCGACCGGCTGCACAGTGCCTACCTCTACGGCAGCATCCCGCGCGGCACCGCCCGCCCCGGTGTCTCCGACCTCGACCTGCTGCTCGCCCTGCACCACGAGCCCACGGCCGCGGACCGGGCCGACGCCGACGCCCTCGAAGCCGCGCTGGACGCCGAGTTCGCGCAGGTCGACGGCGTCGGCGTGCTGCTCTTCGGCACCGGCACCCTGCTGAGCGAGCTCGAACGGCACGATCTGGGCTGGTTCGTGGCCTGCCTGTGCACCCCGCTGCTCGGCGTGGACCTCGCCACCCGGCTCCCCCGCTACCGGCCCACCTCCCTGCTCGCCCGGGAGACCAACGGCGACCTCGCCCTGGCCCTCCCCGGCTGGCGCAAACGCGCGGCCGCCGCCACCACGGACGCCGAACTCCGCGCCCTCACCCGCGCGGTCACCCGCCGCATCGTCCGCACCGGCTTCACCCTGGTGATGCCCCGCTGGGGCGGCTGGACCAGCGACCTCACCGCCTCCGCCGAGGCCTTCGCCGCCTACTACCCGGAGCACGCCGACCGGATGCGCCTGGCCGCCGCCACCGCCCGTACTCCGGCCGCTGACCGCGCTCCCGCCGTGGACCGGGGCGTCCTCACCATGCTCATCGACGACCTGGGCCCGTGGCTCGCGGCCGAGTACACCGCCGTGCACGGCGAGAAGGCACCCCGCCCCTGACCCGCGCCGCCGCCGGACGGCCCGACCGGACGGGGCCGATCAGACCGGCCGGGCCGCCCGACCGGACGGGCCCGACCAGCGGCGGCGGGGCCACGATGCCCTCAGTCCACGCAGGGGATCCCGCCCGCCTTCACCGGCGGCCCCTGCATCGGCAGGCCCGCCGCCGGGTCGCCGGACGGGGCGCCCGTCGCGGCGGCGCCCGGGGGCACGGCGGTGGGGGCCGGGGTGCGGGCGGCGGCGAGGGTGAGCAGGATGTGGCCGGGCGCAACCGTGCCGGAGGGTGCGGCGGTGACCCCGTAGCGGCCCGCGAGCTGCTGGGCGTCGGCCTTCGCACCGCTTCCGTAGGCGACGGTGGTGACCTTGGTCCTGGCCGGGGCGTCGCCGATCCTGCCCGCCTGGTAACCGAGTTCGGCCAGCGCCTTGGACTCGTTGGAGGCCGCGCCGGCGCCGGCCGCCGCGTTGACGTCGACCACCGCCTTCGCTTGCCCGCTCGGCTCGCTCCGCGCAGCGGACGCGGTCGTCGCGGCCGACGCGGAGGCGGCGGGAGCGGCGCCCGCGTCGCCCGGTGCGTCCCCGGCGGGAGCGGCCGCGGCGGCCGGATCGTGGTTGAACAACTGCCGGACGATCTTCTTGATCAGGTCCGGGTTGACGGTGTTGACCTCCTGCCCGCCGACCGTCCTGAACCCGGCGATCGGCAGGGTGTTGAACTCGACGTTGCCGCCCGTCAGGTTGGGCGCCTGCTGGGCGAAGTCGAGGATGTTCCACTCGTTGTCGATGACGACGTCCTTCTTCACCACCCCGAACAGCTTCTGCATCTGCCCGAAGTCGTTCAGGATCCCCTGCTGCTTGAGCTTGTACTCGACGGAGGAGATGAACGCCTGCTGCCGGTGGGTGCGGTCGAGGTCGCCGTTGGCGAGGTGGTGGCGCTGGCGGACGAAGGAGAGCGCCTGGGCGGCGTTGAGGGAGCTGATCCCGGCGGGCAGTTTGAGGCCGGTGCCGCCGCCCTCGTGGGTGGCGGTCCGGGCGGTGATCGGATCGTCCACCGGGTGGTTGAGGCAGACCTGGATCGGCTCCACCGCCTTGGCGATGTCGTAGAAGCCGATCAGGTTCACCTCCGCGAAGTGGTCGATCGGGACGTCCAGGAGGCTCTGCACGGTCTGGATGGTGGCCGAGCGGCCGGCCTCCCGGCTCTGCCGCTCCAGGTCCGCCTTGGAGAGCCCCTTGCCGGCCAGCTTCAGCTCGGCGGCGTCCTTCGCGATGCCGTACGCCTCCTTGATCTTGTGCATCCTGCCGTCGGCGCCGACGGTCTGCACGTAGTCGTCGCGCGGGACGGACAGCGCGGAGACCTTGCCGCCGTTGGCCGGGATGTGCAGCACGATCAGGGCGTTGGTGTTGTAGCCGCCGATCCCGCTGGAGCCCGCGTGCAGTTCGTCCTCCACGAACTGCTTGGGCAGGTCGTTGCCGTCCATGTCCTTGCGGCTGTCCAGACCGATCAGCAGCAGGTTGACGGACTTGTCGAGGTGCGGCGGGGCGTTCTTCTTCGCCTCGCTCAGCGCCATGGACTTGATCATGCCGTCGTCCAGGCTGCGGTACTCGTACCAGGTGAAGCCGCTGGCCCCGAGCACCGCGATGGAGACGGCGCAGGCCAGGGTGCGCCCGGCGACGGTCAGCGGGGCGGGGCCGCGATCCTGGGCCCGACCGCGCGGGCCGCCGGCCCGGCCGGCACCAGCGGCCCCACCGGCAGGAGGGGCACCACCGGTACGAGCACTGCCGTCGGTACGAGGGGCACCACCGGTACGACCGGGGACACCGGAACGGCCCGCGCCCCGGCCCCGGTTGTTGCGTTCAGCCACGACGGCTCCCCCCGGTCGGGGCGCCCGGACCGTCGGGTCGTCGCCGGTCGGGCACGGCCCGGCGGCGGTCGGCCACCGCCCGGCCGACGACCACCGCCAGCGCCACCCCCACCGCGGCGGCCATCACCGGGAACGCCTCGACGACCCAGCGCAGCGTGCCGGTCCCCAGGTTCCTGCCCCGGTACTTGTCGGGGTGCGCCGCGAACTCCACGCCCGCCGCGGCGAGCAGCACCACGACCGGAGCGGCCGTCACCACCCACCACCGGCCCGGCCGGCTGCACAGCGCCGCCGCGACGCCCGTCCCGAGCACCGAGCCGGCCGCGAACAGCAGGCCGACGCCGGGCCCGCCCGACTCGTCCGCGACAGCGCCCAGTACGGGCAGCCCGACCGCGGAGCACGCGGCCACCAGACCGCCGCGCCGACGCGCCTGCTGCCGGCGGCGCGCCGCCCCCGTCCGCGGTGCCCGCGCCGACGGCTCCGCGCCGGCGTGAGCGGCGTGCGCGGCGTCCACCGGGCCTCCCGGGGCTCCGGCCACCCGGGAGCGCTGGGCGGGGAAGGCACGGTCCTCGGGGCGCGGTCCCGCGTCCTGGTACGGCGTTCTCGCCCGCTGGCCGGCCATGCGCACTTCCCTCGATCGTTGCGGCTGCGGCGACGCGATCGCACCGCCGCGGTCGCCGGGACGCCTTCGGTCCCGGCGACGGACCCGTCTTCTACACCTCTGTAGAAGTAGGGCTGGAGCATACAAACCCATCTCACCAAAGTCACCCGCCGCCGACCGGCAGCAGGCGAACCGTTCGGTCGGCCGTCGTTAGGATGGTCATGATCCCCGCCACGTCGGCACACCATCAGGAACGCATCAGAGGAGCAGAGCGTCACCATGCTTGAGGGTCCGAAGAACCTGGCGGACAAGGCAACCGACCTCGCCCGCGAGCACGGTGACGTGATCGGGAAGGGCCTGGAGAAGGTCGGCGACGCGATCGACGACCGCACGGACGGCAAGTACAGCGGGCAGATCGACACCGGCGTCGAGAAGGCGAAGGACTTCCTCCGCACCCTCGACGGCGACCACGGGAGCGCCGAGTAACCTGCCGACGGAAGGCGGTCGACCGTACGGCGGTCGAACGGGCGCACGGGCGAAACGGGGAGGGACCGGCAGCGGTGAGCGAGGAACAGAAGGGCCCGGGCTGGGGGCGCTGGCTGGTGATCGGCGTCGTGGTCGTGGCCGGACTGGGCCTCGTCCGCGGCAACGGCCACGACGGCGCGACCTCCGCCGACCCCACGCCGTCCGCCGCGGCGTCGTCGGCGCCGACGTCCGGCGGCGCACCGTCGGCCGCCCCCTCGGCCGCACCGTCGAAGGCCTCGGGCCGCTACGACCCCGCCGACTACGCCGCGCCGGTGCGCCGGTTCGCCGCCGAGGCCGGGGTCAACCCGCAGCTGCTGATGGCGATCCTCTACAACGAGGCGTACAAACCGCACGACCCCGAGCTCGAACGGGCCTGGCAGCGCAGCAAGCCGGACGCCTCCTTCGGCATCGCCAACATGCACCGGGCCGCGTTCGACGACACCAAGCCCGGCCGCCCCTTCGCCTCCCGCCGGTGGGAGGAGCTCCCGGACGACCGCGACCTCGCCGTCCAGGCCGCGGCGTGGCACCTGCACGACCTCGCCGAGCAGCTCCCGGCCCACCCGGGCGTGTCGCTGAGCCGCGACGAACTCGTCGCCCTCGGCTACAACGCGGGCGCGGGCAACATGCTGGCCTTCGCCCGGGGCGTCAAGATCGGCTCCCAGGCGCAGTCCTACCTGGACCGGCTGCGCGACAACTGGACGAAGTCCGGCGAGGCCGTGAAGTAGGCCGCGCCGCCGGGCCCGTGGGGTGGAGCGGGCGGGGCCCGCCCCCGTCCGCCCGGCACGCGGCGACGGGCGGTACGCGGGCGGGCCCCGGGACTGCCGACCGGTCAGACGCCCAGGCGGGCGGCCCACTTGGCGCGCCAGGCGAGCGCGTCGGCGACCGCCTCGGCGATGCCGCGGCGCGGCTGCCACTCCAGCAGCTCGCGGGCGGTGTCGACGGCGGCGTAGCAGCCGATCACGTCGCCGGGGCGCGGGCCCGCCTCGCGGACGTCGAGCCGGGCGCCGACGGCCTCCTCGAAGGCGGCGATCAGCTCGCGGACGGTGGTGCCGTCGCCCGTCCCGACGTTGATCACGCGGTAGCGGTCCGCCGCACCCGGGGCGACCACCCCGTCGAACCGCAGCAGCGCCGCGACGTGCGCCTCGGCGAGGTCCTGGACGTGGACGTAGTCGCGGATGCCGGAGCCGTCGCGGGTCGCCCAGTCGACGCCGGTCACGGTGAACGGCGCGCCGGTGGTGTGCGCCTCGATCAGCTTGCCGAGGGCGTGGGTGGGGTTGAGGTCCTGCAGTCCGGTGCGCAGCTGCGGGTCGGCACCGATCGGGTTGAAGTAGCGCAGGGCGATGACCCGCTGCCGTTGGGCCCCCTCGCCGCGGGTCCAGTCCTGGAGCACCTGCTCCATCATCTGCTTGGTGCGCGCGTACGGGCTGTTGGCGTCGACCGGGCAGCTCTCGTCGACGCGGGCGTCGGGGGTGGGCGCGTAGATGGAGGCGGAGCTGCTGAAGACGACGCGGGTGCAGCCGTGCCGCTGGAGGGACTCCAGGAGTTCGACGGTCTTGGCGACGTTCTCCCGGTAGTAGTACAGGGGCTTGGCCACGGACTCCGGTACGACGATCTTCGCGGCGCAGTGCACGGTGGCGTCGATGTCCGGGTGGTCGGCGAAGATCCGGTCGAGCAGGGCGGCGTCGGCGATGTCGCCCCGGTAGAAGATCCGGTCCTCGACGAACTCGGCCCGGCCCTTCGAGAGGTCGTCCAGCACGACCGGGGTGATCCCCCGGTCGAGCAGGGCGGACGCCACCGTGCTCCCGATGAACCCCGCCCCGCCGGTGATCAGCACCTTCTTCATCCGCGGACGCTCCCTTGCGATCGGCCGGGCGCCCGGTGGCGCCCGATGACCGAGGAGGACGTCGGTTCGTGCCCTGCTGGTTCCCCGGCGGGGCGCCCCGACGGCCGGGGGCGAGCGGCTGCGGGCCGGCGGCTCAGGCCCGGCGGCGACGGAACCAGAGGCCGGCACCGGTCAGCAGGACGACCGCGACGGCGGTGCCGACGGCGGCCCAGGTGGTGGCGTCGGAGGTGGTCTCGTGCGCGGTGGCGGCCGTGGTCTCGCGGACGGGTCCGGCGGTGGCCCCCTGCGTGGCGGCGGGGCCGGAGGTGGCGGACCGGGTGGGAACGGGCGCCGGGGTCGGGGCGGTCCCGGAGCCCGTCCCCCGGGTCGGGCCGGCGGTCGGCTGGGGCGGCGTCGGGTGGGCCGCGGTGCCCGCGGGCACCGGGTCGTCGATCGCGGTCGCGTCGACGTCGAGCTCGCGCTGGGCGTGCCCCAGCGAGGGGAACGCGCACTCCACGGTCACCGTCCAGTGCCCGGCGGGGACGATCTCCCGGGTGGTGTACGTCCCCGGCTGACCCGGGACGGCGACCAGGCGCCAGGGCCCGACGGCACGGCCGTCCGCGGCGGTGGCGGAGAGCGTTCCGGCGAACTCCTCGGTGACCGGGTCGTGGTCGTTCTCCCAGGTGGCGACGGTGCTGACGTGGCCGTTCTGCTGGCCGGTGACGTCGAGGTGGACGGTGTCGCCGTGGGAGACCGCGGGCGTGGCGGCGGCGAGGACGGCGGCCGCGGCCAGGACGGCGGCGGCGAGGATCGAGCGGGTTCGCATGGCGGGACTCCTCGTGGCGGTGTGGGGAACGGGCGCGGGAAGCGGTGAGCCGGGCGCGGCCGCCACTGGGTCAGTGGCGGCCGCGCCCGGCGTGTCGGTCCGAACGGCGCACGGGCTCGGCGACTTTCGGCCGGCGGCTGTCGGCCGCCGACTAGCGAGCCGGTCCGACGGGCCCGCGGGCCGGCGATCCGGCCGGCATCACGAGGTCTTCAGCAGCGACCAGTTCTGGTACGGCTTGCCGTTCGGCTGCTGCAGCTCCAGCAGCCAACCGCCGTAGTACCAACGGTTGCTGAGCCCCAGCGCCAGCGAGCCGCCGTCCGCCGTCACGGTGAAACCGCCGTCACCGGCGTTGAGCTGCCACTTCTGCGCGGCGGCGTCCGAGCACGGCTGCTGGGCCACGTACTGGCCGGCGACCGCGGCACCGCCGAGCTGCAGGCACTTGTTGGAGCGCACGGACTTGATCCGCACCGCGCCGTTCCCGGCGTCCTCGAACTGCCACTTCTGGTTGGCGTAGCCGGTGCGCTGGTAGGCGATGGCCACGGTGCCGTCGTTCATCGAGCTGCCCCACAGGTCGGCCGCCTGGCCGGTGAGGCTGTTGACCATGGTGTAGCTCGCACCCGGCTGCGGGCGGCCCGCGTCGGTGACGGTGCGGAAGGTGGCGGCGCGGCCGGGCTTGCCGACCGCACCGGCGGCGTCGCGGACGGCGACGGCCACGGTGTACGAGGTGCCGGGGGCGAGGCGGACCACGCCGACCACGGTCGAGTGGACGGTGCCGATGGTCTGGCCGTTCAGCAGGACGTCGTAGCCGGCGGCGGCGGGAGCCGCCTTCCAGCTCAGCATCACGGAGTTCTGGGTGATCTGGCTGACGCCCACGTCAGGGCCGCCGGTGCCGGTCGTCGACGTCGGAGTCGGGGTCGGGGTCGGCGTCGGGGAGCCGGTCGGCGTGGGGGTGGTGCCGCCGGTGGGCGTCGGGGTCGGAGTGGGCGTGCGGGTCGGCGTGGCCGTCGGAGTCGGGGTCGGAGTGGGCGTGGGCGTCGGGTTCGGGTTGCTGCCGCCGCCGGAGATGAGGAAGCGGTTGTTGGCGACGTTCCAGTGCGTGGTGAGGTAACTGCCCGGCGCGGGCGAGGTGTTGTAGTAGTCGTCGTGGTTGCAGTCGAGCCGGTCGTCATGGGCGCGGTCCGGGCAGACGGTCCGCATCTGCGGGTAGTTGGGTGCGTCCGAGTAGCACATGATGTCCCACTCGTCGACGCAGTGCCCGGCCTTGCTGGAGTTGGGGGCGCTGTTGTTCACCGCACCCAGGTTGTGGCCGAGTTCGTGCGCCGCGGTGCTGCCGCTCCAGCAGCCGGAGTCGGTCCGGCCGTACGAGGGACCGAAGTTGCTGAGGTTGTCCTGGCTGGGGCGCTCGTCCCCGGCGAAGGTGCCGATCCCGCAGTACACCTTGGCGTCGGTGAACATCATGTACTTGCGGTCCTTGCGGTTGAACCCCTGCGCGGCCAACGCCCGGTTGCTCGCGTTGAAGTCCTGGATCTCGGAGTCGGAGATCTGCACGTTCAGCACGGACGCGGTGCAGTCGGACTCGGTGACGAAGCGGACGTGCCGCTCGCCGCCGGTCTCCGCGGCACTGGCGTTGTAGATGACGTCGACGTCGGCGGCCCACTTCTTGAACGAGGGCAGGTACTGGGCGAAGCGGTCGTTGCCCGGCGAGTGCACGTACACCACCTGGACGCGGTTGCCGCTGCTGCCGTCACCGTCACAGAGGACCTTGGACCCGGCGGGCGCCGTGGGAGCGGCCGGCGAGGCGTCCGCGGCGGCGCTGCCCGAGCCTCCGAGCAACGTCTTCTGGGTGGCGTCCAGGACGGGCGCGCCGCCCTTCAGCAGGTCGGCGGCGGCCGGCGGCTGGGCACCGGCCGACGGGGTGAGCGCGGGCGCCTGCGCGGCCGGGGCCGCGACCGGGGCGACGTCCTGACGGATGTCCACGCCCTTGGGCGGCACGTCCGGGCCGTGGCTGCACTGGGTGCTGCCGGTGACCTCCAGGGTGCCGCCGCAGCGGTCGCTGCTGGGCAGGCTCAGTCCGGCGTAGACCAGTCCGCGGTCGGGCTCGTCCTTGGGTATCGCCTTGAGCGGCGCGGCCTTCTGGTCGCGCTTCGGGGCGGGCGCCTGGGTGGCGCCCTCGGCGGTGCCGGTCTCGCCCGGCCCGCCGTCGTCGCCGACCAGTCCGGCCTGCGATCCCGAGCTGTCGACCGCGTCAGCCGCGGCCGTGACGGCGCTGTTCGCGCCCGTCGGCTCCAGCGCGGTGCGGATGCCGAGCGTCCCCGCCACCAGTCCGGCCGCCACTACTGCGGCGACCAGGACGCTCCTGCGGGTGAGCCTGCGGCGCTTGCGCCGGCGAAGCTCGCTGCTCCGGTGTCCCATCGCGTTCCTTTCCTCGTGCGACGACCCGCGCCCTGTGGTGAAGAGGGGCTCGGGCCTTCCGACACTCAGGAGAGCCAGTGGGACTGGTGGGAATAACAGAAACCTCTTGCGAATTTCTTCGACCAGTTCGACCGGGCCGTCGGCTCGGCGCGGTGGCATGCGAAGCACCGGGCGCCGGCCCGGCCGGCGGCGGGGATCGTCCGGTGCGGGTCAGGAGCCGGGGAGCGCACCCGGGGCGTGTGACGGTCGACACATGACGTGCGGCGGGTGACGGCCGGTGTGACGGTCGGTGTGTGACGGGCGGTGTGACGGCCGGTCACCCCGACACGGGATCAGGCCGCAGCCTTCTCGGCCCCCGGGCCGAAGGCCGCCGCGACCGCGGCGGCGCCGCAGCCGCCGTGCAGCCGGGCCAGGGCGCCCGCCAGGGCGACGCGGTCCCCGGTGAGCCAGAGCCGCAGGGCCGCGGAGAGCGCGGCGCTGGCCGACCCGGCGAGCGGCCCGCCGGTGCGGGCGAGCCGCTCGCCGAGCAGCGGCAGCAGGTCCGCGACCGGCGCGGGCAGCCACAGGGTCAGGGCGAAGGGCGCGGGCCGGGCCAGGACGCGCTGCAGCGGCAGGACGGACGCGTCGTCGTGCAGGGCGGGGACGATCTCCAGCAGGCCGTCCACCGCCACGTCGGACACGTCACCGCGGTGCCCGCGCGCCAGCTCGCGCAGCAGCGCCCGCTCGGCCGCGGTGATCCGGACGGTCAGCATGACCTCGTCGCAGTCCATGGTCCCGGTCCCCTGTCGTGGAGTTCGTGGAGTGGAGTACTGGCGTACTGGGAGTTCGTGGAAACCCGTGTGCGGTGGTGCCGTGCCGTTGTCGTGTCAGTTCCGTGCCGACAACAGGGTTCCTGCCCCGATCCGGCCGCCCGACACCGGCTCGATCAATCCGTAATGGCCGTCATAGCGGCGGTAGAGCACCCGGACGCGGTCGTCGCCGGGCCCGGTGTAGCCGACGAAGGGGCGGCCGCCGAGCCAGAGCCGGCGGGCCGCCTCGGCGAGTTCGAGCCGCGGCAGGGGCCGGCTGCCCGCGGCGCACGCCTCCACGACACCGCTCGACGGGCAGCGGTGCACCAGGCCGTCCCGTCCGGTCGTCACGTCCGCGAAGAGGTGGAACCGCCGGTCCAGCGCGAGCAGTTCGCGCGCGGCCTGCCCGGGGGTGCGGCGGGCGAGCAGCACGGTCTTGTGCCGGGCGATCCGCCGCCGGGCCAGCGGGCGCTCGACGTACTGCGGGCGGTAGGCGCTCTCGTACGTGACGGCGAAGCCGATGTCGCCCTGCTCGCGCAGCCGGACGGCCCGCCCCGCGAGCGTCCCCAGCACCAGGTCGACGGCCTCCCGGGCCGTTCCGGTGGCCAGCTGCACCCGCAGCGGCCCGGCGTCGTCGAGTCGGACGTCCGCCTGCGCGAGCGCGGGCCGGCTGATCGACCGGTCGCGCGCCCGGGTGAGCCGCAGCCGCAGCGCGCGGGCTCCGGGGCCGAGCGCGGTGGCCGTGTCCAGCGCCCGGGCCCTGGCATACTCGGCGTCCTCGCGCGGCAGCTCGCCGCGGATCTCCACCCGGACGTCGAGTGCGGGCCGGTGGCGCAAACGGGTCATCAGGCTCCTCCTTCTCCGCCACCATGCTGGCCCTCCCACGACCCCGCGGCGAGGGTCCAAAGACCCTGCGGCCGGGCCCCGTCGAGGACCTTCCGACCCGGGCCATCCGCGCAGGTCAGCCCGGATCTCCGGACGGGCCCGGACGACACGGCGGGATCGGCCGTTGGAGTGATCCCCGCGCGTTCGGCGCAACGCCCGTGGAACCGGCGCGTTTGCCATGGCGAGCGCCCTGGTGCGCGCGGGGTCCGCGCTGGCCGGGCCCCGAGCCGCGGTCGGCCCGCCGGTGCCCACCCGCACCGCCCGGCGCCTGCCCCTCTGTGGAAGGTTGTGTCATGACCCTGCTGACCGAGTCCCGGAAGCGGATCGTCCCCCCGAGAAGCGCGCCGCGCCCCTCCCCCCTGGCCCGGTCCGCCGTCCCGCCGCTCGCCCCCGGCGCGCTCCCCGGCCTCGGACACGCCGCCGCCCTGCTCCGCGACCCGCTCGGCTTCCTCGGCTCCCTCTCCCCCCACGGCGGCGTGGTCCGCATCCGCCTCGGTCCGCGGACCGTCTGCGTGGTCACCGACGCCCGGCTGGTCCACACCCTGCTGGTCGCCCTCGCCCACGACTGCCCGCGCGGCGCCGTCCAGGACACCCTCAAGACGGCCTTCGGCGACGGCCTGCTGATGTCCGAGGGCCAGGCCCACCGCGACCGGCGCCGGATCATCCAGCCCGCCTTCGGCCCGGACCGGATGGGCGAGTACCTGGCCGTGATGCACCGGGTCACCGAGGAGCGGGCCGGGCGCTGGCACCCCGGCCAGGTCCTGGACGTGGCCAAGGAGATGAACCACCTGGCGCTGGAGATCGTCACCCGCTCGCTGTTCGGCGCCCGGCTCAGCGAGGACGCCACCCTGGCCTTCCACCGGGCGCTGCCGGACATGGTGAAGGGCCAGATCGTCCAGTCCCTCTACCCGACCCCGTCGCTCGCCCGGCTGCCGCTGCCCGTCAACCGGCGCTTCGACGCCGCCGTGCGGGTGCTCAACCAGGTCGTCGACCAGGCCGTCAACGGCCCCACCGAGAGCCCGGGTTCGGAGGACGGACCCGGCCCTTCGCAGGAGGGACCCGGCACCCTGCCCGCCCTGCTGCGCGCCGCGACCGACCCGGCCACCGGCTGTCCGCTCACCGAGGCCGACGTCCGCTCCGAGGCGATCACCATGTTCGGCGCGGGCACCGAGACCGTCTCCACCACCCTCACCTGGCTGCTCGACGAACTGCTGCGCCACCCCGAGGTGGAGGCGCGCGTCCTGGCCGAGCTGGACGAGCACCTGCCCGCCGGCGCCGTCCCCACGCCCGCGGCGCTGGCCCGGCTCACGTACACCAGGAGCGTCACCCAGGAGGTGGTGCGCCTGCACGCGCCCAACGCCTTCCTGATGCGCACCGCCCGCGTCCCGGTCGAACTCGGCCCGTACCGGATCCCGGCCGGCACCGAGCTGCTGTACAGCCTCACCGCGCTGCACCGCGACCCGGTGCGCTACCCCGAGCCGCTCGCCTTCCGCCCCGAGCGCTGGCAGGACGGCGGCGGCGCCGGCCGGCCGTCCTTCCTGCCCTTCGGCGCAGGCAAGCACAAGTGCATCGGGGAGGCCTTCGCCTGGGCGGAGCTGACCGTCGCGGCGGCCGCGATCCTGCGCCGCTGGCGGCCGGTGGCCGTAGCGGGCTCACGGGCCCGGGAGGTGGTGTGGACGACGGTCCAGGCGCAGGGGCTGCGCGTCCGACTGGCGCCGCGCGAGCAGCGGGCGGGCGGCTCCCGGCGGGCGGCCCGCGGGGAGCGGACGGCGGACGGCCGGGGTGCGGCGTCCTCCTGCGACGAACCTGCGACAGCGGGCCGCTGTCCGTTCACCGGAGCCCCTGCGGCGAGCCCGGCGAGCCGCCCGCCCGGCGAGCTGCACGCCGCCGCACGACGACACGACGACTGGGCGGTCCGCCACGGCCTGCTCACCCCCGCGCAGCTGCCCGGCTACCGCGCCTACGCCCTGCAGGAACTGATCGGCCAGGCCTTCCCCCGCACCCGGGGCACCGAACTCGACCTGCTGCTGGACATGCTGGGCTGGTTCACCATCCTGGACGACCGCTTCGACGGCACCCCCGGACGCCGCCCCGCCGAGGCGCACGCCCTCGTGGACCCGCTGATCTCCGTCCTCGACGGCGGCGACACCCCGCCGCAGTCCCGACTCCTCGACTCCTGGCGGGAACTGTGGGACCGCCAGAGCGCCTCGATGTCACCCGCCTGGCGCGCCCGGGCGGCCCGCGAGTGGCGGGAGTGCCTGGCCACCTTCCCCGCCGAGGCCGAGCACCGCGCCCGCGGCACCGTGCCCGCCCACGGCCTCGGCCTGGCGGACACCATGCGGCTGCGCCGACACGGCAGCTGCCTCTACCCGTTCATGAACATACTGGAACGGGTCCACGACGCCGAGGCCCCCGCCGCCCTGCACGCGGATCCCGCACTGCACCGCCTGCGCGCCCACACCGCCGACGCCGCCACCCTGATCAACGACCTCTACTCGCTGGAGCGGGAGGAACGGCAGACCGCGGCCGCCTTCAACACCGTGCTCACCCTGCAGCGGGCCCGCGGCTGCACCCGCAGCCGCGCCGTCCGCGCCGTGCGGGACCGGGTGGCGGCGCTGCGCCGGGAGAGCGAGGCGCTGCGCCGCGACCTGCAGCGCCGCCACCCGGCCGGGCGCTGGTACCTGGACGGGACCAGGGAGCTCGTCGCGGGCGTGCAGGCCTGGAGCAGCACCAGCGGCCGCTACCTGGTCCCGGACGACGGGCGGCGCCGCTGAGCAACCGGCGCGGTCGGCACCCCTGAGCAGCCGGCGCGGTCGGCACCCCTGAGCAGCCGGCGCGGCCGGCGGCGCCGAGCCGGCCGCCCCGGCCGCGCTACTTCCGACCGCCGAGCGCGAACAGCAGCAGCACGAAGCCGGCGAACAGGTGCGTGGCGAAGATGTAGATGCCCGCGCGGATGAGCATCGCCTTGCGGCGCCTCTTCTCGTCGCTGGTGCCGTCGCTCGTGCTGTCGCTCATGGTGGGTGGTTCTCCTCGGATCTGTCGGACGGGCCGGGCGCGGCTCAGCGGAGCTGCCGGCCGCCGGACGCGCGCAGCTCGGTGAGCAGCGCGCCCTGGTCGGTGATCAGCTCGGTGAGGATCCTGCGCGCCGCGCGCAGCAGGTCGGCGACGTCCGGGGTGCTGAGCGCGTACACCACGGTGTTGCCCTCGCGGGTGGCCGTGACGAGCTGGGTGCGGCGGAGCACCGCGAGCTGCTGGGAGAGGTTCGACGGTTCGACCTCGATCTCCGCCAGCAGCTCGCGCACCGGCCGGGGTCCGTCCTGGAGCAGTTCCAGGACCCGGATCCGTACGGGGTGGCCGAGGGTGCGGAAGAACTCCGCCTTGGCCTGGTACAGCGGGACCGGCATCGTCCGCGCGCCTCCCTCGGGGCCGGATCGGGTCCGGCTCGGTGGTCGTCCTGGCCGGGCGGTCCGTGCCGCGGCCGGTAGGCATCATCGCGGACAGATGAAGACTTCTTCAAGTCGTCACAGCTTGACGACTCCCGGTCACCGCGCGCACGGGCGGCCCACCGCGCACCGGCGCCCGCGCCGAGGCATGCCGACGCCGAGCCCGGGACGCTGCCAACTCCCGGGCTCGGCAGTCACGGTGACGAGCCGTCAGCAGACTACAGGCACATCGACCGTGACCGGGGCCGGTCCTCGCCACATCGCCTCGACGGAGAAGGATGCGTGCACGGTCGAACCGCACGGCACCGTCGCGGTGATCCCGTCGACGCGCACCGTGCTGACCGTGAAGACGGTGCGACCGTTCACCGCGCCGAGCGAGTTGCCGCCGGCCACGTCGGCCGACAGCCGGGTGAGCAGCTCCTGCGGCGCCGGCGGCCACGGGGTGCCCGGGGACGGCGGACCGGCCAGCCCGATCTGCCCGTAGAGCACGACGCTGTCGCCGGTGACGTCGGCGCAGACCTTGGTGGACAGGCCGGCCTGGAGGCCGGACCACCCGCAGGTGGTGACGGTACCGGTGGCGGCGGGGGCGGCAACAGGGGCGGCGGCCGTCTGGGTCGCGGCGAATGCCGGCACGGGCGTCGCGAACAGGGCGACGGCGCCGGCGGCGCCCGCCGTGATCCTGGCGATGCGGTTCATGGGTTGCTCCTTGGGAGACGAGGACGGTCAGAGACAGGTGGCGTGGTACATATGACATTTCATAGGCCCACGGACAGAAACTGTGCCATGCGATTCCTATGCCCGAGTGCGTTTCACCCTTAGAAGTGCCGCCTCGACCGAAACCAGACCTTCGATGGCGCGATCACCCTCGGACGGGCGAACGCCCATAACCCGCCGGGCAACGCCCGCGTTGACCCCAGGTGAACCGACTCCGCACCGCCGCCGCAGCCGTCCTCGCCACCGTCGCCCTGCTGGCCGCCGCCCCACCGCCCGCGGCACTCCTGGGCACCGAGATCCGTCGACTCCCCACCGACGAACGCGTCCTCGCACTGACCTTCAACGCTGCCTGGAACGAGACCGGGCTCGACGCCGTCCTCACCGTCCTGCGCGACCGCGGCGTCCCGGCCGCATTCTTCCCCACCGGCGACTTCGCCGACCGCCACCCCGGAGCGGTCCGCGCCATCGCCGCCGCCGGGCACGGCCTCGGCAACCACTCCTACAGCCACCCCCACTTCTCCGCCCTCACCGCCGACCGGGCCCGCTCCGAGGTCCGGCGCGCCGACACCGCGATCCGCCGCGCGGCCGGGACGGAACCGCTGCCGTTCTTCCGCTTCCCGTACAGCGAGACCACCCCGCAGAGCATCACCACCGTCAACGAACTCGGCTACGCCGACCTGGAGTTCACCGCCGACACCAACGGCTACCTGGGCCCCGGCCACGGCATGACGGCGGACCGCGCGGTCGAACGCGCCCTCGCCGCGCTCACCCCGGGCGCCGTCCTCCAGCTCCACGTCGGCGCCACCGACGAGGGCGGGCCGGACACCTGCCTCGACGCCGAAGCGCTCCCGCGCATCATCGACGGGGCACTGGCGCGCGGCTACCGCATCATCGACCTGCGGACACTGCTCGACCGGTGAGCCCCGCCGGCGGGCCGGCCGGGCCTCGAAGCACCGGCGCCCCCGCCCGCCGGCCGCCCCGACGGTCACCCGAGCGAGGCGCGCAGGGCGTCGACCCGGGAGACGGCGGCGGTGAAGGCGCGGCGGTCGAGCCGGCCGTCGTCGAGGGCGGCGGCCAGGGCCACCGCGGCGTCCTCGGCCTGCTGCGGGTCACGGGCGGAGCAGAGCATCAGGTCCATCCCGGCCTCGGCGGCGGCCACCGCCCGGTCCCCGGTGTCCCCGTACGGGGCGAGCGCGCCGGCCTCCATGGCGTCGGTGACGGTCACGCCGTCGAAGCCGAGCCGCACGCGGAGCTCGCCCTGGATGACGGCGGGCGACAGCCCGGCCGGGCGTTCCGGGTCCAGCGCCGGGTACACCGCCCAGGAGGCCATCACCAGCCGCACGCCCGCCGCGATGGCGGACCGGTAGGGGGCCTCGTCGTGGGCCCGGATCCGCGCCAGCGGGGCGGTGAGGGTGACCGGGCCCTCGTCGGTGTTGGCCCCGCGGACGGCGGCGCCGAGGCCCGGGAAGTGCTTGGCGGTCGCGGCCACACCGAGACCCTGCTGGGCGGCGAGGAAGGCGGTGCCCAACTCGGCCACCGTGGAAGGGTCCTGGCTGTAGGAGCGCTCGGCGTGGTCGATGAAGTTGTCCGGGGTGTCGTAGACGTCGAGCACCGGGGCGAGGTTGACGTTGAGGCCGGCGTCGGCCAGGTTCCGGGCGGCTCCGATCCCGGATTCGACCGCGGCGGCCGGCGGGTTCGCAGCCGACCCGGTGCGGCGGGCGGAGAGTTCGGGCGCGCCCGGCAGTCGACGGACCTTGCCGCCCTCCTGGTCGGTCATCAGCAGCAGGGCCCGCGGCTCCGGTGCCTCGGCGGCGGCCTGCTTCAACGCGGCGACGGCCTCGGCCAGTTGGTCCGGGCCGGTGATGTTCTCACCGAACAGGATGACCCCGGCCGCGCGCCCCTCCCGGATCGTCTGCAGCACCCCGGGCGGTGGCGTCGGCCCCGCGTACGAGAGCACGATCCGCCGTCCGGCGAGCACCCGCGAGTCCTCCTGGTCCTGGGTGGCCACGGCGACGGTCCTCTCGGGGTGGGCGCTACCGGCCACGGAAGCCGATCCGACCGGTACGGGGCCGAGCGCGGCCCCCAGGGCCGTCAGCACCACTCCGAACCGGGCGGCTCGTCGGAAGGCGGCCATCACGTCTCCTGGATCGATGGGAGTGACTGGAGCGATGCAACGTCGGAGCGATGCAGCGTCGGAGCGGTTCGGTCGACGGCGGACCACGGCCCGTCAGCGTACCCGGGCCCGACCCGCCGGTTCCCTCCCCGCACCAGCTTCGTCCGGTACTCCGATCGGCGCTACACCGCAGGGCCATAGGGTGGACGCGTGTTCGACCGACTGGAGATCAGGATCCTGCCGCCGGGCCGGCGCCTCACCGCCGAGCTGCGGGTCCGCGTCAACGACGAGGACCTGGTGGCCGAGGCGGCCGGGCCCGACGGCCAGGGGCCCTGGGCCGGTCTGCTGTTCCCCGACGGCCGCCCGAGCCCGCTGCACGCGACCGGCGAACCGCACCGCGTCCGCCTGGGCGAACCGGAGTGCACCGGCGGGTGCTGCGGTTACCTCTCCGCCGAGGTGCAGCGCTTCGGGAACGTCGTCCGCTGGTCCGCCTGGGAGGTGCCTGACCAGCAGTCCCGCCCGCCGGAGTTCGACTTCGAGGCGGAGCAGTACGACGCCGAACTCGCCCGTGCCGCGGCCGACCCCTGGTGGCACGCCGCCCGGCCCGCCCCGCCCCCGGCCGTCACGACCGACGGAGCTGCGCCGGGAGCGTGAGGGCGGGCAGGCCCTCCGGCTTCCCCTCGTCGTCCACCCGGGTGTCCTCGGGGTAGCGGGCGCACTCCGCGCCGGCGCTGAGGTGGAGGTAGCCGTTCGCGTAGTCCACGGTGGCGGAGACACTGGCCGGGACCGCGTCGGCGGCGGACCCGGCGGAGCCGGAGGGCGCGACGGCGCCACCCGGCTTCGGCGGCTCCAGGACGAGCCGGACGCGGTCGGGCTCCCGGGACACGGTGACCGTCCACCCCTGGTCGTTCAGCGTTCGCTCCGCGCTCCGGACGGCGGCCTCCGCCTGCGCAGCAGTGAGCCCCCGGACGCTGAAGCCCGCGTGGATCGCGGCGGTGCGGGGCTCGTGCGGAGCGGAGTCGTCGATGCCGTCGAGGGCGTGGGCGAACCCCCGGCGGTGGCAGTCGTAGACGTCGGCCTCGACGGCCGGGGTGACCTGCGGGTCGAGCTCCGGAGCCCGCGACAGGCCGAACGCGTCGTAGGCGGCCAGGAGCCGGTCGTTCACCCGCGTCGCGGTGGCGGCCGGGTCGGCCGTCGGGTACGGCTCGCCCGCCCAGGCGCGGCCGAGGCTCCGTACGCCGAACACGACGCCGAACACCAGGGTGGTCGCCAGGCCCAGGCCGATGAACAGGTAGGCCGCGTTGCGAGCGCGTCGAGGGGTCGGGGATCCGTTCTCCATGGTCGTCATCGTGCCCGGAGCCGGCCGGCCGCCGCCTGAGTAGCCCTCCGCTTCCGTCCTGAGTACGCGTACTCGTTTGCCCGCCGGCCGGCTGCTCCGCCGGGCGGGCGTCCGGGCCGCCCGCTCACCCCGACCGGCGGAGCAGTCGGCCGAGGACGGCGACGCCCTCGGTGATGTCGGGCGGTGAGCCCGCCGCGTAGCCGAGGACGAGTCCGGGCGGGTACGGCAGCCGGGTGTGCCAGGACAGCGGCTGGACCTTCACGCCCAGGGCCAGCGCGGCGGTGGCCAACTCGGTGTCGGTGCAGCCGGGTTCCTCCGGCAGGGTGAGCATCAGGTGGAGACCGGCCGCCGCGCCGTGGACGGTGGCGCCGGGGAGGTGGGTGCGGATGGCGGCGATCATGGCGTCCCGGCGGCGCCGGTGGCGGCGGCGCAGCAGCCGCAGGTGGCGGTCGAGTTCGCCGGATTCCATCAGCCGGGCGAGGACGAGCTGCGGCAGCACCGGGTTGCCGAGGTCGGCGAAGCGTTTGGCGTCGAGGACGGCGTCCCGGAGGCGGGCCGGCACCAGCAGCCACCCGGTGCGCAGCGCGGGGGCGAGCAGTTTGGAGATGCTGCCCGCGTAGCAGACCCGGTCCGGCAGCGCGGCCCGCAGCGCCGGGACGGGCGGGCGGTCGTAGCGGTGTTCGGCGTCGTAGTCGTCCTCGATGACCAGGCCGCCCTCGGCTGCCCAGCGCAGCAGTTCCCAGCGGCGGTCGCCGCCGAGGACGACACCGGTCGGGTACTGGTGGGCGGGGGTGAGCAGGACGGCCGGCGCTCCGGTGGCGCGCAGGGCGTCGACCCGGATGCCCTCGGCGTCGACCGGCACGGGCGGGGTGGCGGCGAGCCAGTGGGCGAGGTGCTGCCGGGCGCCGAGCGAGCCGGGGTCCTCGACGGCGACCTCGGTGATGCCCGTCCGCCCGAGGGCGCGGCCGAGCAGGGCGAGGGCCTGGGCCGTGCCGGCGACGACCAGCACCTCGTCGGGGTCGGCGCGGATGCCCCGGTTGCGGGCGAGCCAGTGGGCGACGGCCCGGCGCAGCGCCGGGGTGCCGCGGACGTCACCGTAGCCGAGGTCGGGCGCGGCGAGGCCGTCGAGGACGGCGCGTTCGGCGCGCAGCCAGGCGGCGCGGGGGAAGGCGGCGAGGTCGGGCACGCCGGGGGTGAGGTCGATCCGGGCGGGGGTGCCGCGCAGCAGGTCGAACACCTCGGGGTCGGGGTCGTCCCGGAAGAGGGCGGGCGCCAGGGCGGGCGCCGTCGGCGCCGGAGGGCGGAGCGGTTCCGGGACGGGCACGGCGGGCGGGGCCGGGGCGGCGACCACGACGGTGCCGCCCCGGCCCCGTCCGGCGATCTGCCCCTCCTCGGCGAGGCGGCGGTAGGCGTCGGTCACCACGCCGCGGGAGACGCCGAGTTCGGCCGCCAGCACCCGGCTGGCGGGCAGCCGGCTGCCGGCCGGGAGCCGGCCGTCGGCGACGGCCTCGCGCAGTCGGCGGGCGAGCCAGTCGGTGAGGCCGCCCGACGGGGCGTCGGCGGTGTCGAGCTGCAGGAAGTCGGCGCCGGTCTCCCGGGGGCCTCCGGGCTCTTTGGACCTGTCGGTCGGGCTGGTTTTGGACCTGTTCACCGGACCATGGTGACGCGAGGGTGGTGGCCATGACCACGGAAACGGCCCGGCCGACACACCGGAACGAGAACGAGAACGACGGCACGACCTACGTCCACGGCTACTCGGACACCGAGGCGCGGCGCCTCGGGGACCAGGCGGACACCCTGGCCGAGTTGCTGCACGCGGGCACGGCGTACCCGGCGGGCAGCCGGGTGCTGGAGGCGGGCTGCGGGGTGGGGGCGCAGACGGTGCACCTGCTGGCCGCCGGCCCGGGGATGCTGCTGACCGCGATGGACCTCTCCGCGGACTCGCTGGCGCAGGCCCGCGCCCGGGTGGCGGCGCAGGCACCGGACGCGGACGTCAGCTGGCACCACGGCGACCTGCACCGGATGCCGTTCCCGGACGGCGCGTTCGACCATGTCTTCCTCTGCTTCGTGCTGGAGCACCTGCCCGACCCGGCGGCCGGGCTGGCCGCGCTGCGGCGGGTGCTGCGGCCGGGCGGGACGATCACGGTGATCGAGGGTGACCACGGCTCGGCCTTCTTCCACCCGCAGAGCCCGGCCGCCGGCCGCACGATCGACCACCTGGTCCGTCTCCAGGCCGCGGCGGGCGGCGACGGTCTGCTCGGCCGTCGCCTGCACCCGCTGCTGACGGCGGCCGGGTTCACGGACGTGACGGTGCGCCCGCGGGCGGTCTACGCCGACGGCGGCCGCCCCGAGCTGGCGGAGGCCTTCACGCTGCGCACCTTCGTCGCCATGGTCGAGGCGGTCCGGGCGGAGGCGCTGGCCGCCGGGCTGACCACGGCGGAGGACTTCGACCGGGGCATCGCGGACCTGCGCCGCGCGGCCGAGCCGGACGGGACCTTCCACTACACCTTCTTCAAGGCGGTCGCGGTCAACCCGTGAGGATCCGTCAGTCCGGGCTGTCCCCGAGGGTCGCCAGCAGGGTGCGCATGGCGTCGACCAGCGCGGCCGTCCGGGCGTCGTCCAGTCCCTCCAGGAGGCCGAACTCGGTGGCGAGGTGGTCGGGCAGGGCGCGGTCGATCAGGGCGTGGCCCTCGGGGGTGAGGGCGACCTCGCGGCTGCGGCCGTCCTGGTCGCTGCGGGTCCGGGTGACCAGGCCGCGGGCCTCCAGCCGGTCCAGGCGCTGGGTGATGGCGCCGGAGGTGACCATCGAGGACTGCATCAGGCCGGTGGGGGTGAGGCGGTAGGGCGGGCCGCTGCGCTTGAGGGTGGCGAGGACGTCGAAGGAGGCGGCGTCCAGGCCGTGTTCGGCGAAGGTGCGGTTGAGCGCCGCGTCCACCAGGCGGTACAGGCGCTTGAGCCGGCCGAACACCTCCATCGGGGAGACGTCGAGGTCGGGACGCTCGGCGGCCCACTGCGCGACTACGCGGTCCACATGATCTGCCACGGCACCAGGGTAGGCGATCGAACCCCGGTCCCTTAGCGGTGAGGTAACTGTGAGCCACGTCACCCACGGGCGACGGTGAAGAATGTCTTAGCGCTGAGATACATTGGCTTAGTGCTAAGACATCGCCTCGCCATCGTGCTGGTGACGGCCCTCGCCCCCGCCGTCTGGGGGACGACGTACCTCGTCACCACCGAGCTGCTGCCGCCCCACCGCCCCCTGCTCGCCGCCGTCATCCGCTGCCTGCCCGCCGGGCTGCTGCTGATCGCCCTCACCCGCCGACTGCCGAAGGGCAGCTGGTGGTGGCGCTCCCTGGTCCTCGGCGCGCTCAACATCGGAGCGTTCCAGGCCCTGCTCTTCATCGCCGCCTACCGCCTCCCCGGCGGCATCGCCGCCACCGTCGGCGCCGTCCAGCCGCTGCTGACCGCCGGCCTCTCGGCCGCCGTCCTCGGCGACCGGCTCACCCTGCGCACCGTGCTGTCCGGCATCGCGGGCGTGGCGGGCGTGAGCCTGCTGGTCCTGCGGGCCGGCGCCGAACTCGACGCGCTCGGGGTCACCGCCGCGCTCGGCGGCGCCGCGGTCATGGCCGCCGGCGTCGTGCTCTCCAAGCGCTGGGTGTCGCCCGCCCCGCTGCTCGCCACCACCGGCTGGCAGCTCACCGCCGGCGGCCTGCTGCTGGTACCGCTCACGCTGCTCACCGAAGGCGCGCCGCCGACCCACTACACCGCCGCCAACGTGCTCGGCTACGCCTACCTGTGCCTGATCGGCGCGGCCCTCACCTACGCGCTCTGGTTCCGCGGGCTCCGCTCGCTGCCGCCGACCTCGCTCTCCTTCCTCTCCCTGCTCAGCCCGGTGGTCGCGACCCTGATCGGCTGGCTGGCGCTCGGACAGAACCTCAGCCCGCTGCAGGCGCTCGGCGCCCTGGTCGTGCTCGGTTCGCTCGTCGTCGCCCAGACCCGGCGGCCCGGCGCCACCGCCGGGTCGACGCCGGTGGCCCGCTCGGCCGCCGCACCGCCGGTGCGCGAGAACGTCTGACCTTCCCGGTCGGAGTCCCGCGCCGGGGGATCCCCACCGGTGTCCCGGACCCCGCGCCCCCGAGCCGGCGTCCCGAGCCCCCGTTCCCGATCCCGCATCCCGCGTTCCCGAGCCCGCATCACGCATCCGGTCCGGCCCCCGGTCCGGCCCCCATCCGAGGAGAACTCCCCATGCGCATCACCGTGTTCGGCGCCACCGGAAACGTCGGCAGCCGGGTCGTGGCCGAGGCGATCGCCCGCGGCCACGAGGTCACCGCCGTCGTACGGGACCCGGCCAAGCCGCACGGCCTGCCCTCCGCCGTCACCCTCGCCGTCGCGGACGCCCGCAACCCCGAGGACGTCACCCGGGTGACCGCGGGGCAGGACGCGGTGATCACCGCCACCCGCCCGGTGCCCGGCAGCGAGCACGAACTGGCCGTCGCCACCGAGGGACTGCTGGCCGGCGTCGCCGGCACCGGCGTCCGACTGCTGGCCGTCGGCGGCGCGGGCAACCTCGTCGTCCCGGGCACCGACGGCACGACCCTCGTCGAGACCCCCGGCTTCCCCGCCGAGATCCGGCCGATCGCGCTGGCCTGCGGCGAGCAGTTCGACCTCTACCGCGCGGCCGACGCCGACGTCGACTGGACGTACCTCAGCCCGGCTGCGCTGCTCGAACCGGGCGTGCGCACCGGCCGGTTCCGGCTCGGCCGGGACGAGCTGCTGCTCGACGCCGACGGCAACTCGGCGATCTCCATGGAGGACCTCGCCGTCGCCCTCCTCGACGAGGTCGAGACGCCCGCCCACCGCCGCGCCCGGTTCACCGCCGCCTACTGACGGCCGGCGGCGGCCTCCACGGGGGTGGGGCCGCCGCCCGCCACCCCCGCCCGGAACTGGAGGCTTCCTCCGGGCGGGGGTGTAGCCAGCACCACCCCGAAGACGGCAGCACGGGTGATCGATCGTCAGGCCCGGCTCGGACAGGATCATTCCCGTGACGAACACCGCATCGACGAACCCCGCCCCGACCGCCGCCGCACCGGCCGCCACCGCCCCGGCCCGCACCACTCCGGCCGCCACCAGGCCCCGCACCCGCCGTGCCGCGCTGGCCATGGCCGCCGCCGTGCTGACCGGCCTCGCCGTTCCCGCCACCGCCAGTGCCGACACCGCCCGCGATCCGGGCGACGCCGACCCGGCACCCGCCCGCTACACCCACCAGACGCTGAACTGGCAGCCCTGCACCACGCAGCCCGCCCTGGACTGCGCCACCATGACCGCCCCGCGCGACTGGCACCACCCCGGTGTCGGGGCCGACCTCACCATCGCCGTCTCCCGGCACAAGGCGTCCGCCGACCCGGCCAAGCGCAAGGGCACCCTGCTGATGGCGGCCGGCGGCCCCGGCGGCTCGGGTCTGCTGCGCCCGGCCGGACTGGCCACGGCCGCCCCGGCCGTCGGCGCCGCGTACGACATCGTCGGTTTCGACCAGCGCGGGGTCGGCGCGAGCACCAAGGCCGTGTGCCAGACCCCGGAGGAGTTCCAGGAGTTCCTGGCCGGCGACTACCGCGACCAGTCCCCCGCCGCGGTCGACCACGTGATCGCCGAATCCACCAAGCTGGCCGCCGATTGCCAGGAGCGCAGCGGCGACCTGATCCCCTACCTCACCACCGAGCAGACCGCCCACGACATCGACCTGTTCCGCTCCCTGCTCGGCGAGCGCAAGCTCAGCTACTACGGCCCGTCCTACGCCACGATGATCGGCGCCTACTACGGGACGCTCTTCCCGCACCGGGTCGAGCGGATGGTGCTGGACAGCAACATCGGTTTCGACGGCACCTGGGAGAAGTTCCAGCTCGGCCAGCCGATGAGCTTCCAGCGCCGCTTCGACGAGGACTTCGTGCCCTGGCTGGCGGCCCAGGACGCCACGTACCACTGGGGCACCACGCCGGAGCAGGTGCGGGCGCACTGGGAGCAGCGGCGGGCCGCGCTGCACGACTCCCCCATCGTCGAGGGCTCGCTGACGATCGGCCCCAACCAGCTGGACAACATCGCGATCTCGGCGATCTACTCGGCGTCCCACTTCCCCGACCTCGCCCGCCTGTTGGCCGTCCTCGACAACTGGCAGACCACCGACGCCGCCACCCGGGCAGCGGTCGCGACCATGTTCAACAGCTACCTCAGCCCGGACTTCCTCGCCGAGTACTTCTCGGTGACCTGCAACGACACCGCGTGGACCAGGGACATGGACACCTGGGTGCGGCTCGGCGCCGAGAACACCGCCCGCTGGCCGCTGGTCGGCGCCCGGACGCTGGCCTTCAGCGCGGTCTGCGCCGCCTGGCCGGTCGCCCCGGCACCCAAGGTCAAGGTCACCGGTGCCCACCTGCCGACCACGCTGATGCTCAACTCGGTGCACGACCCGGCGACGTACTACGAGGCGGCCCTCGGCGCCCACCGCGCGCTGCGCGGCTCGAAGCTGGTCACCGTCACCGGGAACGGCGACCACGGCCAGTACCCCGGGACCAACTCCTGCGTCACCGACGTGGTCGAGCGCTACCTGCTGGACGACAAGGCGCCCGCGCACGACCTCACCTGCGCCTCGCCGCAGGCGGGTTGACGGCCCGGGTCAGTTCCGGGGCCTGGCGCCCAGCCGGGCGCGGAGCCAGCCGAGGCCGACGGCCATCGCGGCGAAGCCTCCGACGGCGAGCTTGATGCCGGCCTTGGCGACGAGCCAGCCGATCCCCGGGACGGCCCACCCCAGCCAGTGGAACACGGCCAGCAGCACCGCCGCACCGCACAGCGCGGCCAGGACGGTGACCGCGACGGCGGCGGCCCGCGAGAGCTCCTGCGGGCCGTCTGCGTCGGAGGCGGACACCGGAACCGAACTCGACGTCGCACCGTCCGTACCGTCGCCGGTCTCGTTCACCATGTCGTTCGTACCCCCCTCAGCCATGAGGTGATGATACGACTTCAGCGCCGGGCGTGGTGGGTGTCCCCGAGGTGCTCGCCGGTCTCGTCGTCGGGGAAGCTGACGGCCAGGGTGACGCGGTACTCGTGGACGTCGTCGCGGTGCCCCGGCACCCGGGCCCAGGCCAGCGAGTGCACCTCGGCGCCGGGGGCCTGACGGCACCAGGCGGCCGCCTCCTCCAGGGCGCGGGCGGCCGACAGTCCGGTGCACACCACGGCGGTGTACGCGGCGACCGCGACGTCCCCGCCGGAACGGCAGGTCCGCGACACGGCCCGGACGGCGGCGGCGGCCTGGGTCAGGTCACGGGCCAGGTCGTCCACCACCCGAGGGGGCGCCGGCAGGACGACTGCTCCCTCGGCGACGGTCTCCGGCAGGTTGGGGCTCACGGTCTGGACCTCCATCCGCATCATCACGCGGCACAGCATGCCGGGCGGTGATTCCTGGCATGCCCACTTTCACCAGAACGTCACCCGTCCAGGGGCGAGTTGGGAGGGCGCCCTGGTGTCCGGGGGCCCGTCCTGCTAGGGGAGGCCGACCGGGGCGCCGGACGTTCCGGCAGGTCAGGGAGGTCGGGGGCGGGCGCCGCCGGGGAGCCCGGAACACCGCGCACGTACCACCCCCGTGCTCCGAACCGCCGGTCCGGCGCCCGCGGCGTCCGTCCCACTGCCGTTGGGCCCTTGGTCAACTCCCGGTACCGGAAGGGGAGCTGCCGCCGGACGCGGGTGAAGCGACCGCCGGCCACGGGACCGCTCCGGAGTGCGGTCCGCGGCGTCGTCCGCAGGCCCGGGAGCGGCGCACCCCCGCTGAAGTGCCGAGTTAACCCCTCGGAGGGCCTCGGGCCGCCTCCCGGTCACCCTGTCCCTGTCAGATCGTCGTGATACTAATCGTGCGGTGGCGGGCCCCTTATCAGGTGGACGGGCACGATGACGACAGCTCAACCGTTCCGGGATCGTCCGGGCGGTGACGGGGAGGGGAATCGGATGACGGCGAGGTTCGGCAGCAGCCAGGGCGGGCGGAAGCTCCGGGTCGGCAAGCGGGTCACGGGGACGGCGGCGGCCTTCGCCGCGCTCGCCGCGCTGACCGGCTCTCAGGTGACGGGAATCGGGCTCGCCCCCGGCGCGGCCGCGGACACCGGCCCGACGAGCGGTGCCAGCGCCCCGGACGCCGACCACCAGGGCACCGGCTCGCCGTTCGGCACCCCCGCGCCCGGCACCGGCATTCCGGCCGACGGCGGCGGCACCCTCCAGCTCCCGCAGCCGCCCGGCACGCTGCCGGGCGCTCCTGACGCCGGCCTGTTCGCGGCCACCGGGCCCGCCCTGCCCGCCACGGTGCTCGCCGCCTACCGCCAGACCGAGGCCTCGCTGGCGCAGCGCTCCCCCGGCTGCCACCTGCCCTGGCAGCTGCTGGCGGCGATCGGCCAGGTCGAGTCCGGCCAGGCCAACGGCGGCCAGGTGGACGCCTCCGGCACGACGCTGACCCCGATCCTCGGCCCGGCGCTGGACGGCAACGGCTTCGCCGCGATAGCCGACACCGACGGCGGCCGCTACGACGGCGACTCCCGCTGGGACCGCGCCGTCGGACCGATGCAGTTCATCCCGTCCACCTGGGCCACCTCGGGCGTGGACGCCAACGGCGACGGCAAGGCCGACCCGAACAACATCTTCGACGCCGCCGAGGCCGCCGGGCGCTACCTGTGCGCGGGCGGCCGCGACCTCTCCGACCCGGCGCAGCTCGACCGCGCGGTGCTCAGCTACAACAACTCGGGCGAGTACCTGCGGACCGTCCGCAACTGGATGGCCCACTACGGCAGCGGCACGGTGACGACCGTCCCGAACAGCCCCGGATCCTCGATACCGTCGCCCTCGCTGCCCTCGCCGTTCCTCCCGGTCCTCGGCGGCCCGACGGTCGGCGGCGGATCGGGCTCCGGCGCGACCGGCACCGGCACGACGCCCGCCCCGGCTCCGACCCAGCAGCCGACCACGCCGACCACGCCGGTGACGCCCACCCAGGACCCGTCGCCGACGGCGCAGCCGACGCCCACCACGACGCCGACGCCCACCGGCTCGCCGTCGCCGACCGCGACGCCGACGCCCACCCCGACCGGCACCCCGACGGCGACGCCCACGGGCACCCCGACCGGCACGCCCACAGCCTGCCCGGACCCGACGGCCACCGCCACCCCGACCGGTACGCCCACGGGCACGCCCACCGGTACGCCGACGGCGACGCCCACCCCGACGGGTTCCCCGTCCCCCACCGCCACGCCCACGGGCACCCCGACGGCGACGCCGACCGGCCTCCCCGGCTGCCCGACCCCGGCGCCGACCGCGACGGGCACCCCGAGCGCGGCGCCCAGCACCACCCCCAGCGCCTCGTTCTCGCCCTCGGCGGCCCCGAAGAAGTGACCTGACGTGGTGACCTGACGACGTGCCCGACGGGGGCGCGGTTCCCGGTGCGGAACCGCGCCCCCGTCGCGTCCTGTCGTGTCCGGTTCGGTCGCGGCCGGCCTTGTCGCGTGTCCCGCCGGGCAGGTCGGGCGGGCGCACGGGTCGGGTGCGCGCCCGCGGGAGCATCAGAGGTGCTTGACCAGCTCCGGCATCAGGTCCTGGAAGGTCCGCCCGGTGGCGGGCTGGCCGATCGCGGTCATCTGCCAACCCGTCCCCGTGCGCTGCACCTTGGCCATGATCTGCGCGGTGTACGGGCCGCCGCCGGTGAGGGTGTAGCGCGCCAGCTCGGCGCCGGTGGTCTCGTCCACCAGCCGGCAGAAGGCCGCCTCGACCTCCTGGAAGGTCTGCCCGGTGAAGGAGTTGACGGTGAAGAGGATCTGGTCGACCTCGGCCGACACCGTCGACAGGTTGACCGTGATCGACTCGTCGTCGGTCGCGTTGCCGGAGCCGCCGACCAGGTTGTCCCCGCTGTGCCGCACCGAGCCGTCGTTGCTGGTGAGGTGCTGGAAGAAGACCACGTCGACCGGACGACCCTGGGCGAACAGCACCGCCGAGGCGTCCAGGTCGATCTCCCGGCCTGCGGCGAGCAGCTTGGCGAGGAAGCCCTTGCGTTCCGCCGCCTTCCAGCCCAGCCCCATCCGGACCAGGCTCAGCTGACCACCGCCCGGCTTCTCCAGGCTGATCTTCTGTCCCTTGGCCAGCGAAACGCTCATCGCGCCCTCCTCGTTCTGCCACCGCCGCGTGCCGCGAATCTACAGCACTGTAGAAAGTTTGTGATCATCCGACGGCGTCCTGGGAGCACCCCTACCCCGCACGCCCCCGCGCCTCACCCCCGGCAACGGTCCGTACACCGAGGAACCAGCGGCCAGAGGCGCCGTGTCCGGCATCCGGCACCCGGCGTCCGGTTCAGCCGCCGGGCCGGGAGCGCCGTCACCCGGCGCCGCGCTCCAGCCGCACCAGCGCGTCCACCGCGACGCCACCCGCACCCCCGCCCCTGTGCCCGGACCCGCCACCGACCGTACGGTGCACGCGCTCGGCGCGGACGGTGCGCAGTCCGAGGTCGGCGAGGTCCGCCAGGACGTCCTCCGGGGTGAAGAGCACGGCCGGGTCCTGCGGCCCGCCGACGCCCTCGGTGAGGTTGCTCAGGTCGTGCCCGACGACCAGCAGGGTGCCGCCGGGCGCGAGCGCGTCGGCGGCGCGGCGCAGCGCCGTGCGGCGGTCCCCGGCGGGCAGCTGGAGGTAGGCGACCAGGACGAGGTCGTAGCCGCCGACGGGGGCCTCGACGGCGCGGGCGTCGCCGTGGCGCCAGGTGAGCCGGTCGGCGACCTCGTCGGGCAGGTCGGCGGTGAGCCGTTCGGCCCGCTCCAGCGCGACGGCGGAGAAGTCCAGTCCGGTGACCTCCCAGCCCTGGGCGGCCAGCCAGATGGCGTTGCGGCCCTCGCCGGCGGCCAGGTCGAGGGCGTGGCCGGGGGTGCGGCCGGTCAGTTCGCGGACCACCCACTGGTTGGGTGCCGTGCCCCACACCAGCTCGCTCGCGGCGTAGCGGTCGTCCCAGTCCTGGCTGTCCATCGCGCGTCCTCCGTTCGGGGGCCTGCCGGTACGGGTCAACCTACCGGGCGGCCGCAACGGAGAGGGGGCGGGCGGACGGTCCGCGTGGGCCGTCCGTCCGCCCGGATTCTCCCGATGCCCGGGAGCACCGGGGCCGGCCCCTCCCGGAGGGGATCAGCCCTTGAGGTTCAGCGACGGGAAGAGGTCCTCGAACGGCTGGGTGGTCACCGAGACGCTGCGGGCGAACGGGTCGTCGAAGTCCCAGATCATGAACAGCAGGAAGGCGATCAGCACGCTGAAGCAGAGCGCCAGCGTCAACTCCCGTGGTGTGCGCCGGATCTGCAGGGCGAACAGCATGCCGACGGTCACCACCGCACCGCCGATCAGCCCGAACCAGACGATCCCCGGCATCGTCGAGCCGGCGTTCTGACCACGCGCCTGGCGGGCCTCGGAGGCCTGGCTGATCCGGTCCATGATCGGCTGGTAGGCCTGGGACTCCAGGTCGGAGGCCGGCGGCCGGGTGGCGACGTCGGTCTGCAGCTTCTGCAGCAACTGGTCGCCCTTCTCGGAGATCCCGCCGTTCTCGCGCATGTAGTCCCACTCGGTGTTCACCACGTACGTGACGTAGGCGTCCACGTCGGCCCGGATCTGGTCGCGGAACTCGACCGGGTAGACCACCGCCCGGTCGCTCACCTCGCGCAGGGACTGCGCCTCGCGGAACAGGTCGTCCTGGGCGACGCCGCGCGCCTCCCAGACGCCCGCGATGGCGAGGCCCAGGACGATCGCGTAGACCACCCCGATCATCATCGTGATGTACTCGATGACGTCCGGGGTCTCGTCGGCGTTCTCCTCTGCGGCGCCCACCCGGCGGTTCCTCAGCAGGACCACCGCCACCACGACGGCACAGGCCGACGCCATGGCGATGGTCAACGCCACCCACTCGGACATGGGAACTCCCTTCTCTGGCTTGGCTTGTGACGAAACGAAAAAGGTCTGGGGCAGGCCCGGGCCGACGGACGTCGCAGGATCGGACGGCGGGCGGCGGGGCCGCGACCGGTCAGGACCGGCCCGAACCGCCTCGGCCTCGGCCCTGGCCTCGACCCGGGCGGAGGGCCGCCGCCGCGAGCACACCGGGCACCATGATCAGCAGCAGCGTGGTGGTCATCGGGGCGCCGTGGTGGCGCTGCGGCATCGCCACCGGCAGCGCCGCCGGGGCGCGGAACGTCGGTCGCGGCGCGGGGGCCGGCCACGGCGCGCTCGGGCGTGCCGGGCTCGACGGGGCGGGGCTCGGGGCCGCCGGGGCCGGGGCCGCGGGAACGGCGGGCGGCGGCGGATCGGCAGGCGCGGGCGCGGGTGGCGGCGGCGCGGGGGGCGACGGCGGGGTCGGCGTCGGCGTGGGGGTGGGTGTCGCGGTCGGCGACGGCGTACGAGTCGGCGTGGGAGTGGGGGTCGGGGTACGCGTTGGCGTGGGAGTGGGGGTCGGGGTCGGGGTCGGCGTACGGGTCGGGGTCGGCGTGGGGGTCGGAGTCGGGGTCGGACACGGGTGGTGGTGGTGTCCGGCCGGGGGCTTGTGGTCGTCGTGGTGTCCGGTGCCGGCGTTCGGCGCGACGCTGACACCGACCTGGACGTCCACGCCCACCCCGACGCCCACGCTGCCGCCCGGCCCCACCGACACCGACACGTCGGTCCGGGTGCAGACGCAGGTGTCGACGGACGTGCCGTGCGAGTGCCCTCCGTGGCGTTCGGCCCCGGACGCGGTCGCGCCGGTGACCAGTGCGCACATCGCGACCACGCCGACCGAGGCACCGGCCAGCCGCGTCCACCGCCCGGAGGCCGCCGCCCCACCGCCGTGCAGCGGTATCCGTCGTAACTGCCGACGCTGGGACATGGGCTCCACACACCTCTCGGATCACCTGGGGACGGAACGGGCGGAACGCATCGGGACCGGACCGGTAGGGCTCCGGTCGACGGATCGCCGTAGGACCGGCGGAACGGCCGACAGCGGTCGCTCCCCGATCAGAAGTCGATCGGGCACGACCAGAAACGATCGGACGCGATCAGCCGGACGGCCCGCCTTCCGGGGGGCGGGCCGTCCGTCATCAGGTCAAACGATCATCGAGCCCGGCCGGTTACGGCCCGCGCCCGTTGTTGTGCGCGATCAGTGGCGACGGTGCGCGATCTCCACGTTCTCCAGCACGCCCACGGCGTCCGGCACCAGGATCGCGGTCGAGTAGTAGGCGCTGACCAGGTACGAGATGATCGCCTTCTCGTCGATCCCCATGAAGCGGACCGAGAGCGACGGCTGGTACTCGTCCGGGATGCCGGTCTGGTGCAGACCGATCACGCCCTGGTTGTCCTCACCGGTACGGATCACCAGGATCGAGCTCGTGTTCTCCTTGGTGATCGGGATCTTGTTGCACGGCAGGATCGGTACCCCGCGCCAGGCCGGCACCTGCTGCCCGCCGAGGTCGACGTGGGTGGGGTACAGGCCGCGGGCGTTGAACTCGCGGCCGATCGCGGCGATGGTCCGCGGGTGGGCCAGCAGGTAGTCGGGGTCACGGCGGCGGTTGAGCAGCTCGTCCAGGTCGTCCGGGGTGGGCGGGCCCGAGTGGGTCTGGATCCGCTGGTCGAAGTCGGCGTTGTTGAGCAGGCCGAACTCCGGGTTGTTGACGATCTCGTGCTCCTGCCGCTCGCGCAGGGCCTCGATGGTCAGCCGCAGCTGGTGCTCGGTCTGGTTCATCGGCTGGTTGTACAGGTCCGCGACCCGGGTGTGGATCTTCAGGACGGTCTGCGCGACGCTCAGCTCGTACTCGCGCGGCTTCAGCTCGTAGTCGACGAAGGCGCCGGGGAGCTCGAACTCGCCGTGGTGGCCGGCCGACATGGCGATCTCGGCCTCGCCGCGCTCGTTCTGGGCCTGCAGCGGCAGGGCCAGGAACGCCTGCAGGTGCTCCTGGAGGCTCGGCGCGTTGTCCCGGATGGCGACGAAGTCCGCCCGGGACAGGGTGAGGGCGACACCGGAGGTGGCGGTCTTGGCGGTGAAGTCCCAGGCGGCGTCCGGGTTCAGCAGCGCGTCGTCGCCGAAGCGGTCGCCGTCCGCGGCCACGCCGATCTCGGTCTCGTCACCGTACTTGCCGGTGCCCACCAGGTTGACCCTGCCGTGCGCGATCAGGAAGATCCGGTCGGCCGACTCGCCCTGGGTGGTGAGCACCTCGCCGGGGCCGAAGTCCCGCTGCTGGCAGCGGTCGGCGAGGGCGGTGAGCACGTCCTCGTCCTCGTAGCCGCGCAGCAGGGCCAGCTCGCCCAGCTCGGCCGGGATCACCCGGACCTGGGAGCCGGTCTTGATGAACTCCACCACGCCGTTGCCCACGGCGTAGGTGAGCCGGCGGTTGACCCGGTACGCGCCACCGGCGGCCTGCACCCAGGGGAGCACCTTGAGCAGCCAGCGGGAGGTGATCTCCTGCATCTGCGGTGCGGACTTGGTCGTGGTGGCAAGGTTGCGGGCAGCGGCCGTCGCAAGGCTCTGCTGCTTGACCTGCTCTGTCTCCGGGCTCGTGTCCACGGGCATCGGCAGGGTCTCCATTCCTGTGGTCGGGTCACGCGGCCAGGGCCATACGAACCGCCCTGGGGCACATGCCGTGACGGATCATCAGATCCGTAGACTGGTGGGGGCGTTGGCGAAGTATCGCGAGTGAGGCCACCGTCCGGCGGCGGCCCCTCCGGAACCCTAGATCACCAGGACCCGGCCGAGCCCGTACGGACGCCCAGTACCCCCCGATAGGGTGAATCTCGCGCGGTCCGCCCCCATCACGCCGAGGACCGGAGGAACATCCGTTCACCCCGGCGGTTCCCCGCTCTGCCAACGGCTCCCCCGTCCCGGCCACGCCCCCGCGGGCCGGCTCGGAGCCCACCGCCCGGCGTCAACCCGGCACACCGGTGGACCCGCTTCGGGGCGTCTGCGGCCGGTGCCGTACGGGGTCGAACCGAACCGCCCGGCCCACCGGGGCCGTCCGGGCGCCGGGCCCGCCACCGCCGTGCGGAAGAGCCCGTCAGGTGCCGGCACGGGGGAGGCCGGCACCTGACGGGGGTACGGGGATGCGCAGTGGGGTGCGCACCGGGGAGGGACGCCGGGGTCGGACGCCGGGGCCGGTCGGCGTCGCTCGTGATCAGGCGCAGGCGACCTGGGTGCCGGGGACGTCGACGATGCCCGAGTTGTTGTTCAGTCCTCCGTTGTACTCGTAGTACAGGTAGGAGTAGAAGTCGATCCGGGTGGCGTCACCGCAGGCCGAGTCGGGGGCGATGGCGTAGGTCACCGTGAAGGTGCTGCTCGCGCCCGGTCCGAGCGGCACGTCGTACCGGGCGATGCCGCCGTGGACGTTGTCGCTGCAGCCGTTGGTCTGGGTGCCGCAGGCCGTCTCGGTGAACCTGAGACCGGTCTCCAGGCTGGTCCCGTAGGTCTCCTGGACGCTCTGGTAGACGAACTGGATGGGGGTGTCGTACGGGTTGCTGAGCGTCAGGGTGAGCGTGAACTCGCCGCCGCGGACGGTCGCCTGCCGGTCGGAGACGACCGTGAGGGGCAGCGGGGAGTCGGCCCGGGCGGGAGCGGCGGAGAGGAGCAGACCGACGACGAGGGCCGGGCACGCGACGAGCGCGGCGCGGATCGGATGTGTTCTGCGCATGACCATGGAGCGTAGGCCGGGGCACCGCCGGGGTTGCCCGCCGCTGCCCGGTTCCGTACCGACGCAGGAGCGGCGAGCGGACGCGGCGGACCGGTCGGTCCGGTCACGGCCCCGCCCGGACGTCCGGGGGCCTATGCTTCGCGCCGCCCGGCCCGGCCGCCGTCCCGGTGCCCTGCCTCCCCACCGGTCCCCGGCGCCTCCGCTCCCCCGCCACCGGCCGCCGCCTCCGGCCCCGTTCAGGCCGACGGCGGCAGGATGTCGCAGAGCGCCGCGAGCGCCGCCGGGTAGGCGTGGTCGGGCGGAGTGGCGTAGCCGACCACCAGTCCGTCGACGACGGGCATGGCCGCCGGGGCGATCGCCGGGTGCCGGAAGTCCGCGAGGCCGTCGACGGCCAGGCCCCGGTAGGCGGCGGCCTTGAGCACCGAGCGCTCGGTGCCCGGCTCCAGCCGCAGCACGGCGTGCAGGCCGGCCGCGATGCCGGACACCTCGACGTGCGGGGCGCTCGCCGCCAACGCGGCCACCAGCTGGTCGCGGCGGTCGCGGTAGCGGCGGCGCATCCGGCGCACGTGCCGGTCGTAGCCGCCGGAGTCGATGAACTCGGCGAGGGTCAGCTGGTCCAGCGCGCTGGCCCAGCCCTCGCGTTCGCCCTTGGCGGCGAGCACCCGGTCGACCAGGTGGTCCGGCAGCACCATCCAGCCGAGGCGCAGCGCGGGGCTGAGGCTCTTGCTGGCGCTGCCGAGGTAGACCACCCGCTCGGGGTCGAGGCCCTGGACGGCGCCGACCGGCTGGCGGTCGTAGCGGAACTCGCCGTCGTAGTCGTCCTCCAGGACGAGCCCGCCGCGGCCGCGCGCCCAGTCGATCACCGCGGCGCGGCGGCCCGGGTGCAGCGGGCCGCCGGTGGGGAACTGGTGGGCGGGGGTGAGCAGGGCCGTACGGACGTCCCCGTGGTGCGCCAACTCGTCGACGCGGGCGCCCTGTTCGTCGATCGGCAAGGGGACGGCCGTCACCCCCGCGGTGGCCAGCAGCCCGCGGTGGAAGCCCAGTCCGTAGGCCTCGACGGCCAGCGGGCCGTTCTCGGCGGGCGGCAGGACGGGCCGCGCGCCATCGAAGAGCAGTCGTAGCGCGTGGGCGAAGCCGGAGCAGATCACGATCCGGTCCGGGTCGGTGCGCACCCCCCGGGCGCGGGCCAGGTAGTCGGCGAGGACGGTGCGCAGCTCGCGCCGACCGTGCGGATCGCCGGGCCCGAAGGCCTCGTTGGGCGCGGCGGTGAGGGCCCGGCGGGCGGCGGCCAGCCAGGCGGTGCGGGGGAAGGAGGCGGCGTCGGGCTGGCCCTGGCGCAGGTCGTGCCGGGGCCCGGGGCGGCGCGAGGGGCGGCGGGCCCGGGTGGCGGGGACGGGCTCGGCCCGTTCGGCGACGGCGGTGCCGGATCCCTGACGGGCGGTCAGCCAGCCCTCGGCGACGAGTTCGGCGTAGGCCTCGGCGGCCGTGTTGCGGGCGAGGCCGAGGTCGGCGGCGAGGGTCCGGTAGGGCGGCAGCCGGGTGCCGGGTGCCAGTCTGCCGCTGCGGATCGCCTCGCGCAGGGCCGTCATCAGCGCGGCGCGGCGGCCGCCGGTGGCGGGGAGGTCGAGGTGCAGGTCGCTGCCGGTCGGGTGGGCGGGCTCGGAGAGGTGCGTGCCCCGCGTGTCCGTCATGTTCACGCACCCTACCCGCCGCCCCGCTCCCGCCCTGCGGCCGGTCGGCCCGGGGCCCTCCGGCCCCCGTTCCACCGGGTCCGGAGCCACCGACGCCCGGCAGTTCCATGCCTAGGGGACGACGGTCACCGGCCAACGGCCCGCCTTCACCAGTCGGACGGCCACCGATCCGATCACCTTGTGCCCGGCCTGCTCGGAGACGCCGACCACCACGGCGTCGGCGCGCAGCTCGTCGGCGAGCTTGGCCAGCCCGCCGTACGCGTCGCCGCGCATGGTCAGGAACCGCCAGTCCACCTTCCACACCTCGCGCACCCGCAGCTCGGCCTCGCGCAGGGCGGTCAGCAGTTCCTCGGCGACCTCCTGGGTGGTCTCCTCCACCGCGGCCCCGGCCAGGGCGGTCGCGGCGGCGAGGATCGGCTGGATGTAGGCCACCGCGAGGACGGCGCCCTGCCGGCGGGCCAGTCCGGCGGCGTAGGCGGTGGCGCGCCAGGAGGAGTCGGAGCCGTCCAGCCCCGCCAGGATCACCTTGGGCCCGTCGGTCCCCAGCTCGAAGCCCTGCGGTGCGGCCGCGGCCTCGTGCTCCTCGGCTCCGAACGGTCCGGCCGATCCGAACGGTCCGGCCGATCCGGTCGGCCCGGTCGGCACCGCGGCCCCGCCCGTCCCTCCCGCACCGGCATCCGCAGCCCCCGCGCCCGCCGCACCCGCTGCATCGCTCTCTTTGCTCATGGCCACGAGGCTATGCGCGGCACCGTGCGTGAGCGCCGGGGGCACTCCGGGTGAGCCGTGTGGTGCGGGCCACCCGGGGCGGCGGCGGGCACGGCGGATCCGGCACCGGCGGCGGGCGGGCCGTCACGCGCTGTCGACGATGTGCGCGGCCTCACAGCACTTTCGCTGTGGCCCGGGCCACTTCACCGGGGGGTTTGATCTTGGAAATGGATGGAAATCGGGCGAAATCAGCACAATTCCTTGATCCTTACTTCCGGTAACAGGCCTCTGACGTGCCCAAACCTTCGAATCCTTGAATCGGCCCCGACCGGACCCGTAACTTCGAACCCGTTGCACCGAGCGATCCGCTCCGGACAGGCCTCACCGCCCGCCCGCCGAGCAGGAACGGTGCCGAACCACGCGAGTGACGTGTCCCCGAAACCACCGGCCTTCCGAGGGCCTGGTTCCGCGCGCTCGCAACCCTCCGAAAGGAAATCCATGACCTTCCGTAACGAGACCGCCGCTGCCACCACCACTGCCACCCCGAAGCGCCGCAACCGCGTCCGGATGGCTCTGATGGCCGGGGCGCTCACCGCCCTGCCCGTGGCCGGCCTCGTCACGGCCACCAGCGCCTCCGCCGCTCCGGCCGGCGTCTGGGACAAGGTCGCCGCCTGTGAGGCCACCGGCAACTGGGCCATCAACTCCGGCAACGGCTTCTACGGCGGCCTGCAGTTCACCTCCAGCACCTGGGCGGCCTTCGGCGGCACCTCCTTCGCCCCGCGCGCCGACCTGGCGACCAAGGACCAGCAGATCTCCATCGGCGAGAAGGTCCTCGCCGCCCAGGGCCCGGGCGCCTGGCCGATCTGCTCCGTCAAGGCCGGTCTGGGCAAGTAGGACCACCACGCTGCCGCCGCATCCCCCACGGGATGCGGCGGCTTCGTCGTCCCCGCGCCTTCCGGCCCCGTCAGGCCGGCCGGGCCGGGAGCGGCAGCGGGAGGGCGGGCAGCCCGTCGAGGCTGGTCCCGACGAGCGGCTTGCGCTCGCAGTAGGCGCCGAACTCCTCCTCGTCCTTGCGGTCGAAGTACTGCGCGTGCAGGTCGCGGTCGGCGCGGTAGTCCATGAACGGCACCGCGTAGCCGCAGGAGTCGCTCACCCGCTCGGCCTTGACCAGCACGATCGCCCGCAGGCCCGACCCGTCGGCGGCCGGGTCGAAGTGGCCGAGCAGCCCGGCGAAGCGCGGGTCGTCCCGGAAGACCGCCTCGCCCGTGCCGTGTACCCGCACCACGGTCGGCGGCCCCTCGAAGGAGCACCACATCAGGGTGATCCGGCCGTTCTCCCGCAGGTGGGCGACGGTCTCGGCCTGCGATCCGCCGAAGTCCAGGTAGGCGAGGGTGAGTTCGTCGATCACCGCGAGGGTGCCGGAACGGCCCTTCGGCGAGAGGTTGACGTGCCCGTCGGCGGCCAGCGGGGCCGTCGCCACGAAGTAGACCGGCTGGCGCTCGATGAAGGCGCGCAGTCGGCCGTCGATCGATTCGTACTGCTTTCCCATGTGCGCGATTGTGCACGCATCTCGACTGGCGGGAAAGAAGAATCCGTTCCGTGAGACCCACCTGACCTGCCGTCGACCCGCCCGGGGAGGTCGAGGACGGGCCCTAGAATGGTCTGCGTACATGTCACCCACCCCGCCCAGCACGGGAGTCGATATGTCCCGGAGCACCGTCCCGCCGACCGCGCCGGGGATGGTCCTCGGCACACCCGCCGCACCGCTGCGCCGGTACGTCCTCGGCTACCGCGGCTACCGGCTGGACCTGCGGCAGCCGCGCCGCCGACTGGAAGTGCCGACCGACGTGGTCACGGTGGCCCTCGCCTTCGAGGGCAGCATGCGCCTCACCGACGCCGTCTCCCCCGCGCCCGCCGCCTCCTTCGGATCGGTCGTGGCCGGGCTGCGCCGCACCGCGACGATCGCCCAACACTCGGGCGTCCTGCACGGGTTGGCCGTCTCGCTCACCCCGCAGGGCGCCTTCCGGGCGTTCGGTCCGCTGGCCGGCGACCTCGGCGGGCAGTGGGCCGAACCCGGGGACGTCCTCGGCCCGCGGCTGCGCGCGCTGACCGACCGCCTCGCCGACACCCCGAGCTGGTCCGCCCGGTTCGCCATGCTCGACGGCTACTTCGCCGCCCTGTTCGCGTACGGCCCGGACTGGGAGCCGTCCGTCCGCTGGGCCTGGCACCGACTGCGGCGCTCGCACGGGATGGTCCCGATCCACACCCTGGTCGAGGGCACCGGGTGGAGCCGCCGCCGACTGGAACTGCGCTTCCGCGAGCACCTCGGGCTGGCCCCCAAGCAGGCCGCCGGGATCCTCCGGCTCCAGCACACCCTCGGCGTCCTGGCCGCCCGCGCGGACCGCCCCACCGGCGCCGACCTCGCCGTGCTCTGCGGCTACTACGACCAGTCCCACCTCGACCGGAACTTCCGCGGCATGGTCGGCTGCTCGCCGCGCGAGTTCCTGGCCTCCCGCACCGGCACCGGCACCCTGCCCGAGCCCACCGACCGGGTGGCGGGGCGGGTGACCAGCGCACTCCTCGACCCCGGCGCGGCCTGAGCCGGGCCCCCGGCCCCGCTCCGGAGCGCGTGCGCATTCTTACAAGACGCACGGCGGCCCCGTCCGGCACCTTCGAAGAGCCCGGCCGGCACGGGGGGCCGGCCGGTCACGCTCACGGGCGCGGACGGGGCCGGGGCTCGACTCGGTGGCGGCCGAGCCCGGTCACTGCGTCAGGTCATCGCGGCGGGTCACCGCGACGCATCACCGCGTCGGGTCACCGCGGCGCATCACGGCGGCGGGCCGCCGGGGCGGGTCACTGCTTCATGTAGACGCTGTCCATGAAGTCGATGATCTGCTGGTCCGTCAGCCGCTGGCCGTCGCGGTGGCCCATCGCCAGGTCCGCCTCGCTGATCATGCCCACCAGCCGCTCCCCGTCGATCACGGGGATGCGCCGGATCTGGTGCTGCTCCATCTTGCGCAGCACCATGTCCATGCTGTCGTCGGCGCGCACGCAGTGCAGGTGGCCGGACAGGTCCATGGCCGTCATCTTGGACGGGTCCTTGCCCTCGGCGATACACCGCAGCACGATGTCGCGGTCGGTGATGATGCCCTTCAGCTTCTGGTCGTCGCCGCAGATCGGCAACGCGCCCACGTTCTTGTCGCGCATCATCATCGCGGCCTCGGCCAGCGTCTGGTGGGCGCCGATGCACTGGGCGCCGGTGTGCATGATGTCTCGGGCAGTGGTCACGGGGACTCCTTCGTCGGTGGTTCCCCCCGCATCCCCCCGGAACGGTGCGCCCCCGCGCCCGACACGGGCGCGAACGGGGTGACCGCGCCCTCACCATAAGCAACGCCGCGCCGGTCCGCGACCGCGCCGGACCCGCCGGGGAGGCAGCCGCGCCGGCCCGGCTGCCGGCCCGGCGACCCGGCGCCCGGCCTGCGGGAGCGCCGATACTGGGAGGGTGACCACGGACACCGCAGGGCCCGGTGCCGGGACCGTCGACGAGGCCGTCCGGGCCCGGCCCGCGACCGCGCTGCGCCCGTACGTGGCCTGGTACTCCGGCTACCGGCAGCGCGGCCTCGCCCCCGCCGTCCACCGCGGCCTGCCCTCCCCCCACCTGACCTTCATCCTCACCCTCGACGAACCCCTGGTGATCGCCGGCCACCCCGACCCGGCGCAACCGCCCGGCAGCTACCCGACCCTGCTCGGCGGCCTACACACCACCCCCGCGCTGATCACCCACGAGGGTGCCCAGTCCGGCGTGCAGATCGCCGTCCACCCGCTCGCCGCCCGGGCGCTGTTCGGCCTGCCCGCCGGGGAGTTGGCCGGGATCGACGTCCCCGCCGACGAGGTGCTCGGCGGGCTGGGCCCGCAGCTGCAGGACCGGCTGCGGGCCGCACGGACCTGGGAGGATCGGTTCGCCGTGCTGGACGGGGCGCTGCTGCGGGCCGCCCGGCCGTCCGGGCAGGTGCCGCCCGAGGTCGGCTGGGCCTGGCGGGCCCTGCGGCGCAGCGGCGGCGCGCTGCCGGTGGCGGCGCTGGCCCGGGAGACCGGCTGGAGCGCCCGGCACCTGCAGGAGCGGTTCCGGCGGGAGACCGGGCTGACGCCGAAGGCCGCCGCCCGGGTGATCCGCTTCGACCGGGCCCGGCACCTGCTGGCCGCCCCGGACCCGCCGTCCCGGTTGGCGGAACTGGCCGTGCGCTGCGGGTACTTCGACCAGGCGCACCTGGCCCGCGAGTTCCGCGCGCTGGCCGGGGCGGCGCCGAGCGCCTGGCTGGCGGCGGAGGGCCCGGACGCGGCGAAGTTCCGAAACGTCCAAGGCGGCGCCGCCGGGGCGGTCGCAGAGTGGGAGGCGTAGCGGATTCCCGCACCCACCCGAGCCGATCCCGAGGAGAGAGCCATGGACGCCACCGAGACCCCCGCCCCGCAGGTCTGGCCCAGCCTGCGCGCCACCGATGCCCGGGCGCTGATCCGCTTCCTGGTCGAGGCCTTCGGCTTCCGGGAGGTCGTCGCCTACGGTGAGGGCGAGTTCGTCGCCCACGCCGAACTGGCCTGGCCCGAGGGCGGCGGCGTGATGCTCGGCTCGGACCGCGAGACGCCCGACGGCGACTCGCCCTGGCCCGGCAAGCCGGGCGGCTTCACCGCCTACGTGGTCACCGCCGACCCGGACGCCCTGCACGCCCGCGCCGTGGCCGCCGGCGCCCGGATCACCACCGGGCTCCACGACACGGACTACGGCTCGCGCGACTTCGCCGCCACCGACCCCGAGGGCAACCGCTGGTACTTCGGCACCTACCCGGGCGCGCCCCGGCCCGCCGCGGGGTAGCGCCGTGCCCGGGGCGGCCCGCGGGCCGGTGGACCGGCTGCGGGCGCTCTGCCTGGCGCTGCCGGAGGTCGAGGAGCGGGTCAGCCACGGGGAGCCGACCTGGTTCGCGGGCTCCTGCCGCCGGGCCCGGGTGTTCCTGATGCTCTCGGACCACCACCACGACGACCGGCTCGGCTTCTGGTGCGCGGCGCCCGGCGGGGCGCAGGGGCGGCTGGTCGCGGAGGCCCCCGACCGCTACTTCCGGCCGCCGTACGTGGGACACCGGGGCTGGCTCGGCGTGTACCTGGACGGGCCGGCGCCGGACTGGGCCCGGATCGAGGACCTGGTCGCGGACGCCCACGCGCTGGTCGGCCCCGGAGGGTGACCGCCGCGCCCCCATGCGGGCCGGCGCCGGGAGGCGCCCGCCCGCCCCGGGCGGTGGCCGCCGAACCGCGGCAGACTGACTGCGGGGGCCACCCACCGGAGGCTTCGGAGACGGACCGTGCCGCAGATGACGGTGGACGGGCGCACCCTCGCGCTCTCCCACCTCGACAAGGTGTACTACCCGCGCACCGGAACCCCCAAGGGCGAGGTGCTGCGCTACTACGCCGCCGTCCACGCCGCGCTGCTCCCCCACCTGCGCGACCGCCCGGTCTCCTTCCTGCGCTGCCCGGACGGGGTCGAGGCGGAGGTCTTCGTCGCCAAGAACCCGCCCCCGGGCACCCCCGACTGGGTGCGCACCGTCGAGGTCCCGAGCAACACCGGGGAGCTGCGGCAGGTGGTGCTGGAGGACGGCGCGGCGCTGCTGTCCGTCGCCAACCTGGGCTGCCTGGAGCTGCACGTCCCGCAGTGGCACGCGGCCGCGCCCGCCCTCGCCGACCGGCTGGTGCTGGACCTCGACCCGGGCGAGGGCGCGGACGTCCTCACCTGCCGGGCGGTCGCGCTGCTGCTGCGCGAGCGGCTGGCGGCGGACGGCCTCACCGCCTGGGTGAAGACCTCCGGCTCCAAGGGCCTGCACCTGCTGGTCCCGATCGAGCCCACGCCCAGCGCCCGGGTCTCCGCGTACGCGAAGGAGCTCGCCGCCGCCCTGGAGGCCGAGCACCCGGAGCTGGCGGTGCACACCATGGCCAAGGCCCGGCGGCGGGGCCGGGTGCTGGTCGACTGGTCGCAGAACAACGCCAAGAAGACCACCGCCGCGCCGTACACCCTGCGGGCCCGGCCGCTGCCGACGGTCTCCACCCCGCTGTCCTGGGCCGAGCTGGAGCGGGCCGGCGGGGAGCGCGACCTGACCTTCACCCTCGCGGAGGTCCCGGACCGGCTGGCCGCCGACGGCGACCTGTTCGCCCCGCTGCTGGCCCCGGAGCAGGCCCGCCCGCTGCCGACCGCCCCCGCAGCCGGGCCGCGGCAGTCGGCACGCGACAGAAGGGGGCAGCCGGCGGCCCGGCGGGCGCGCGAGGTGCGGCAGATCCTGCAGCCGCCCGTCGAGGTGATGCGCCCCGCCGCCGTCACCGCCGTGCCGCCCGCCGACGGACTGGGCGGCGGTGGCGTGCAGTACGAACTGAAGCTGGACGGCTTCCGCTGCGTCGCGTTCGCCCGCGGCGACCGCCCGCCGGTCCTGCAGTCCCGCAGCGGACGCGACCTCGCCCCCGAGTTCCCGCCGATCGCCGACGCCGTCGCCCGGCTGCCCGAAGGGCTGGTGCTGGACGCCGAGCTGGTCGCCTGGCGCGGCGGCCGGTTCGCCTTCGGCGAGCTGCTGCGCACCCGCCGGGCCCGGGCCGCCGCCACGGACGTCGCACTCGGCCTGATCGCCTTCGACGTGCTGGCCCTGCCCGGCCGCGATGTCCGCCGGCTCCCGCTCACCGACCGCCGCCGGCTGCTGCTCGCGGCGCTGGCGGACGTCCCGCCGCCGGTCCAGCCGGTGCTGGCCACCACCGACCGGGCGGAGGCGCTGGAGTGGATGGAGCAGCTCGCCGACACCGGGGTGGAGGGCCTGGTCTGCAAGGCCGCCGCCTCCCCCTACCGGCCGAGCGGCGCCGGCCGGGTCTGGGTCAAGTACCGCCGCAGCGACACCCTGGACGCCACCGTCAGCGCCGTCACCGGCCCGGCCGCCCACCCGCACGCGCTGGTCCTCCGGCTCGACGACGGCCGGGTCTTCCTGACGACCCCCCGGCTCACCCCCGTCCAGTCCCGCGAGGTCGCCGACGTCGTCCGCCCCCTCCTCGGCCCGGCCGGCACCGACCCCGACCACGGCCCGGTCCACCCCCTGACCGCACCGCTGCGCGCCGAACTCACCCTCACCGGCCGCCCGCCGAGCGCCACCTTCGTCCGCCTCCGGGGCGACTGAGACCGCTCCCCCGCCGCTGGAGCCGCCTGCGGTCCCGCCGCTCGCTGCCGCCGCCGCTTCCACGCCGGTGCCGCTGCTACCTGTGCCGCTTGGCCGTGGCGTGGGCGAACTCCGTGACGAGCGCGTCCTCGAAGAGCGGCAGGTCGCCCGGCTTGCGGCTGGTGACGAGCGGGCCGGGTCCGTCGTGGCAGACGTGGACCGGTTCGTCGACCCAGTGCGCGCCGGCGTTGACCAGGTCGGTGCGCAGGCTGGGCCAGGAGGTGAGGGTGCGGCCCCGGACGGCGTCGGCCTCGATCAGGGTCCAGGCCGCGTGGCAGATCGCCGCGACCGGGCGGCCGCCGGCGCAGCAGGCGTGCACGAAGGCGACCGCCGGGCGGTCCAGGCGCAGGTGGTCGGGGTTGGCGACGCCGCCGGGCAGGATCAGACCGTCGTAGTCGGCCGGGTCGGCCTCGGCGACGAGGGCGTCCACCGCGAAGGTGTCGCCCGGGGCGCGGTGCCGGACGGCCTGGACCCGGCCCTTCGCGGTGGACAGCAGGCGCGGCGTGCCGCCGGATTCGGCGACGGCCTGCCAGGGGGAGGTCAGCTCGGCCTGCTCGACCCCGTACGGCGCGGCCAGGAAGGCGATCGTCCGGCCGGTGAGCGTGGTGGACGGCCAGGGCATGGCGCCGGGCCTCAGCGCGGGCGGGGGGCGGTCAGGTCGACGGCGGCGGGCGGCGCCGAGCTGAGCCTGGCCCGTGGGCAGTCGAGGTGGACGGCGAGGACGAGGTGGTCGACCCGGGCGACCGCGCCGACCGGGACGAGCACCCGGGTGCCCGGCACCCAGGGCTCGGCGTCGACCAGCAGGTGGTCCCCGGTGTCCTGCTCGACCGTGCCGACCGGGCCGTCGGTGGCCTGCACCTCGTACCCGACCAGGCCCGGGTCGGCGGCGGGATGGGAGCCCGGGCGGTGCTCCCAGAGGTCGGTGGTCATCGCGTCACGCCTCCGGTCGGTCCCAGGGCCGCCGTTCACGGCGTTCGCGGCGTTCCTCCGCCTCGGCGGTCTCGATCCGGCCCTCGCGGGCGGCGCTGCGACGGCGCAGCAGCTCCGAGGTGGCGACCGCAGCCGCCACGGTGGCCGCCCAGACCACGGCGAGCGCGGCCAGCACGGCGGTGGTCGGGGTCCGCGCGCCCACGCCGAGGCAGATCGCCGTCATCACCAGGACGGTCAGCACCACCCCCGCGGTGGCCCGGCGCCCGACGGCGCGGAGCACGCGCCGGACCCGGCTGGGCCGCTTGGCGCCCATCGTGCTCAGCTTCCGGTCGAGCCGCGTGTCCTGGCGCAGATCGGACTCGATCTCCTCAAGGAGCCGCCGCTCCCATCCGCTCAAAGCGGGACCGTCCATCTCGGTCACCTCCGACACTTCCGGTGACGTGCTCGCACCGGCTCGGTTTCCCGGTGCGGGCCGGCGCTAACCGTTCCGGGCACCGCCTGTTCCGGCGCCCACCGGTCCGAAGGCCCGGGGACGGGCCAGCAGGCTGTCGTCCAGGACGCGCAACAGGGCGGCGGCGTCGCGGTGGACCTCTGCCGCGCCCGCCGCCCGCAGCTCCGGACCGGCGTCACCGCCGGTCTCCAGGGCGACGCACGGCACTCCGGCCCGCCACGCCGCCCGTACCTCGCGCACGCTCCCCGCGACGGCCACCGCGTGCGAGGGCGTGCCGTCCAGCAGGTCCAGCGCGGCCCGGACCGGATCGATCCCGGGGTCGGCCACGGTCAGGGCCGGGGCCCCGGCGGGTCCCGGCCCGGTCAGCACGACCGTCCAGCCCCGGGCGGCGCACTCACGCAGCAGGTCCGCGCCACCGGGCGGCGCGGGCCGCCAGTCGGTACCGAAGAGAGCCGCCGAGATCACCGTCATGGCCACCGCTTCCGTTCGCAGGCCACGCGCCGTATGCGCCCTTCCAGGTTAGGCCGCTCCTCCGCCCGGCGCGCTGCCTGCCGGGCCGGGGCTTCCGGGAGCGGTGCAACGGGCACCGCGGCGGGACGGGCACGGCAGGACGGAAGCAGCCGGAAGGAAGCGGCGGGACGGGAGTGACCGCGCCCGGGTGGGGCGGCCCTAGCCGGCGAAGGGGTCCGAGGCCAGCCGGGCGTGCAGGTGTTCGTCCTGGTAGTCGCGCCCTTCGAAGCGCCACGAGGCGCGCAGGGTGCCCTCGTACGGGAAGCCGGCGCGCTCGGCGACCCGGCAGGAGTCGTCGTTGCCGACGGCGTGGAACAGCTCGATGCGGCGGGCGTCGGCGGTCTCGACGGCCCAGCGGGTGACGGCGGTGGCCGCGCGGGTGGCCAGGCCCCGGCCGCGGGCGGCGGCGAGCAGCCAGTAGCCGATCATGGCGACGCCGTCGGCCTGGTTGCTCCAGCGCAGGAAGGCGTTGCCGAGGAGGGTGCCGTCGGCGGCGTCGGTGACCGCGAAGCCGGCCATGGTGCCGTCGGCCCAGTGGGCGTCGCAGCGGTCCAGGTAGGCCTCGGCGGCGGCCGGATCGGTGGCGCTCAGCGGGTTCCAGCGGGCGATCTCCGGGTCCGTCGACGCCGCGACGAGCGCGGGGACGATCCCGCCGGGCACGTCGAGGGCCCGCCCCCAGGGGTGCAGCAGGGCGTCGCCGAGGTCGAGGACGGCGGGGCGGAAGACGCGCCGGTCGGTGGTGGGGTCGCTGGTGGTGGTCACCCGCTCTTCCTATCGTCCGCTCGCCCGGGGCCGCCAACGATTAATCCGGGTCGCCGACGGACGGGGTGACCGCGCGCCGACGGACGGGGTGACCGCGCGGCGCAGGGCGCCGGGCCCCGCGCCGAGCGGTCATGACGGCGGTTCAGATCCGGGCCAGGTAGCCGTTCTCCACCAGCCAGAGGACGTTCAGCCTGGCCGGGCCCGCGGGCAGCAGGGCCGCGTCGAGCTGGTACTGCAGGCCCCAGCCGGGCTGGTCGAACCAGGGCGCGATCGGGCCGGCGTGCACCGTGAACGCCTTGACCACCTTGTAGTCGTGGTAGTTGCAGGCGGCCGGCGGATTGCCGTCCAGGCTCTGCGGCGGTATCGCGCGGTTGGCGTAGGGCAGGCCCTCGGGGGCGAGGAAGGAGCCGTACTCGCTGCCGTAGCGGTCGATGTTCTGGTCGGGGTGGAGCGTGATGTCGAACTCGATCGGGCTGCCGTCGGGCAGGGTGACGTAGCCGTCGGCGGGCGGGTAGATCCAGCCGCCCTTGCCGCCGTTGGCGGTCGCGTCGTAGTAGTGCGCGAGGAAGGCCTGCTCGCTCGCGCCGCCGGTGCGCCGGTAGCCGGTCAGCTGGCGGCCGACGCGGCCGGTGGTCGGCAGGTCCTGCGGGCCGAGGCGGGCGTCGTCGTGGTGGAAGGCGGCGGAGCACTGGTCGGAGGGGGCGGCTGACGGGGCGGCCGCGATGGCGGGGATGCTCGGGGCGAGCACGGCGGCGGCCGCGGCGAGGGGTGCGACGAGCAGGCGAAGGCGAAGGCGCACGGTGTCTCCGTCGGACGGGTCGGCGGTCGGGTGGGAGCCGCGGAGGGGTGTGCGGAGGGGGCGTTCCGCTCACTCTTCGTGGCTGATTCGACACCAGGCAATCGGATCACCTGATCATTCGTCAACATGACCCTGACATCAGCCCGTTCGCCTCTGCCGATTCGGCCGAAGCCCTGACACGACGACCGCCCACCCGCGAGGATGGGCGGTTCGGCGGTCCCGCGGTCAACGCCCCGGCGCGACCCGCCCGAGCAGGTGGAGCAGCCGGTCGAGGGAGTCCTTGGAGTTGGGCTCGGTCAGGTTGACCATGAGCCGGAACGCCACCTTCAGCAGCGCCGGGCGGCCGAGGCCGGCGGCCCCGGCGGCACCGAGCAGCTTGGGCCGCCCCAGCAGGTCGGCGGCCAGGCGGCCGAGTGCGAAGTAACCGGCGTAGGCGGAGTGCAGCGTCCGCGGGTAGGCGCGCAGGGCGAGCTCCCGGCCGCGGTCGGTGCGGCGGGCCAGGGCCTGGACGATGGTCTCGGCGGCGTAGCGGCCGGATTCCATCGCGTAGGCGATGCCCTCGCCGGTCCCCGGGCTGACCGTGCCGCCCGCGTCGCCGACCAGCAACAGGCCGTCCGCGTAGTGGGGCCGGCGGTTGAGGCCCATCGGGAGGGCGGCACCGCGGATCGGCTCGGTGACGCCGTCGGGGCTGTAGCCGTACCCGGGCGGCAGCTCCTCGCACCAGCGGCGCAGCAGTTCCCGCCAGTCCACGTCGGTGCCGGCGGTGTCCAGGACGCCGAGGCCGACGTTGGCGGTGCCGTCGCCCATGCCGAACACCCAGGCGTAGCCGGGCAGCAGGCGCCGGGTCCGGTCGCTCGGGTCGCGCAGGTCGAGCCAGGCCTCCAGGTAGCGGTCCTCGTGGCGCGGGGTGGTGAAGTACGTCCGGTAGGCGACGCCCATCGCACGGTCGGTGCGGCGGTAGCGCTTCATGGCGACGGACAGCCGGGTGGAGTTGCCGTCGGCGGCGACCACGACCGGGGCCCGGTAGGCGACGGGCTTGCGGTCCTCGCCCAGCCTGGCGGTGACTCCGGTGATCCGGCCGGTCCGCTCGTCGACCAGGGGGCCCGCGACATTGGCGCGTTCGATCACCCGGGCACCGTAGGAGGCGGCCTTCTGCGCGAGCAGGTGGTCGAAGTCGGCGCGGCGGCGCACCAGTCCGTACCCGGGGAAGGCGGAGAGCTCGGGCCAGTCGAACTCCATCGAGCGCCGGCCGGAGACCAGCCGCAGGCCCCGGTTGTGCAGCCAGCCGGCCTCCTCGGAGACGTCGATGCCGAGGTCGGTCAGCTGCTTGACGACGCGCGGGGTGAGGCCGTCGCCGCAGACCTTCTCGCGCGGGAAGGCGGACTTCTCCAGCAGCAGGACGTCCAGGCCGGTCCGCGCCAGGTGGGCGGCAGCGGTGGAGCCGGACGGGCCGGCGCCGACCACGATGACGTCGGCGCTCTCCTCGGCGGTCTGCTCGGGGCCGGGCATCGCACTCTCCCACGGGTCGGCTCGGCTGCACGTGCAGCGGAGTCAGCGGACTGGGCGGTTCCAGACGGACGATAGAGAAACCTGGCGCCCGCCCGCCGCCCCGACACGCAGGCCGCGCCCGGGGACCGGTCAATACCGGCCACGTCGGTGTCACGGGTTCACCCGCCGGATCGGGGACCGGAGTTGACCGGCGCCGACCGCAACACCGACTGGAGCGCACACGATTCCATGACAACCGGGTGATCGGATCGTTGTAACGAACTAGTCGGGACCAACCGACCAGAGCAACGCATTTCGGCCAAACCTCCCTTGCGTCACGTTTCTCTCTGCGGGAACTTTTGTGCCCCTCACGTCGTACGGCACCGGCTCCGGCCGAACGGCCGACCAGAGGCTCCCTCCCACCGCGCAGGTGCGTCCCGGCCTGCCGTACCCGATGGAACACCCATGCACATCCGCTCCACCGCCGCGCGCTCCCTGGTGGCCGTCCCGACCGCCGCCGCCCTGATGCTGCTCGCCCCCGCCGCCGCGCACGCCGTCGCCGGTGGCGGTGGCAAGGGTGGTGCCCCCGGCAACAACGGCACCGTCAAGATCCACGACGCCGCCACCGGTCAGGAGGACGTCCGCAACGAGCCCAAGGTCTGCACCTTCTACCTGGACTCCTTCGGCTTCGACGCCAACCAGGACGTGATCTGGGCGATCACCACCGTCGGCGGCGGCCCGAACGAGAAGCTCGTCGCGTACGGCGACATCCCGGTCGACGGCCACGGCCACGTCCGCACCGAGGACATCCACCTGCCGGACGGCCACTACAAGCTGTACTGGCAGTCCGTCGAGCTGGTCAACGGCGAGCTGCCCGAGGACACCAAGCTCAACAACCCCAAGCAGAAGGTCTTCAAGGTCGACTGCGGCGGCGAGACCCCGGCCCCGACCGGCAAGCCCTCGCCGACCGGGACGCCGACCCCGACCAAGACGCCCACCAAGGCCCCGACCGGCAGCCCGACCTCCGTGCCGACCACGCCGGCGCACAGCCCGTCCGCTCCGGCCACGCCCTCGGCCCCGGCCACGCCGACCGCCACCGCGAAGCCGTCGGAGACCCCGACCGCCACGCCCACCACTCCGGCGGCCACCGCCCCGGCGACCGGCGAGCCGACCGCCGCCCCCACCGACGTCCCGAGCGCGGGCCCGTCGACCCCGCCGACCGCCACCGTGCCGGTGCACACCCCGACCACCGACACCCCGGTCAACCCGGACGCGCCGCTGCCGCTGCCCAAGAAGGTCAGCGTCCCCACCCCGATCCCGGGCGCCCCCTCGGACGGCAAGAAGCTGGCCACCACCGGTAGCGACGGCACCCTGCTGTACGCGGGCGCCGGCACCGTCCTGCTGGCCGCCGGCGCGGGCGCGGTGGTCTTCGCCCGCCGTCGCCGCACCTCGGCCTGAGGCACCTCCGCCTGAGGCCCACCCGTCCCCGGGCATGCCTCAGGCGGGGCGCCGGATGTCGGCGCACCCGGTGCCGATGCACCTGGTGCCGGGGGCAGCTGTTGCCCCGTGACACCGAGCCCGCCCGGGGCGCTGACCCCGCCCCGGGCACCCGCCGCGTCTGAGCCGCGGCACCACGGAGCCCCTGACCCCGCGAGCAGCCGCGGGGCCAGGGGCTCCGTGTCGTACGGCGGCGCCCGTGGCCCGCGCGGGCCACGGCCGACGGCGCCGCCGACGACGACGAGGGCCCCGGATCACGGGGGTGGGACCAGGGGCCCTCGATCTGACCTACGGCCGGCCCGCCGCCCGGGGTTCACCGCCGGCACCACGAATGCCACGGCGTTACGAACGCCACGGGCTCCACGGGCTCCACGGGCTCCACGGCCACGGTTCCGGAGGGCGGAAGCCCCCGGCCCCATGGGGGAACCGGCCAGGGGCTTCCGCCCTCCAGAACGGACGACCTGCCGTCGGCGGTTCACCGCCCGCTCCGCCCGCTCAACCGACGCCGACGCCGGCACCGGCACCGGCACCGGCTCCGGCTCCGAAAGACCGGAAGCCCCTGGCCCACGGGGGAACGGGCCAGGAGCTTCCACCCCGGACTACGGCCGACCGGCCGTCACGGGTTCACCGCCAGCACCACGTACCCCGCCAGCACCGCCAGGTGCACCGCGCCCTGCAGCGGCGTCGCCCGGCGCGGGATCACCGTGAGGATGCCCACCACGACCGTCAGCGCCAGCAGCACCATGTGCGCCGGGCCGAGGCCCAGGACGAGCGGGCCGGACAGCCAGGTGGAGGCGATCGCGACCGCCGGGATGGTCAGGCCGATGCTGGCGAGCGCGGACCCCAGGGCCAGGTTGAGGCTGGTCTGCACCCGGTTGCGGACGGCCGCGCGCAGCGCCGCGATGGTCTCCGGCAGCAGCACCATCATGGCGATCACGACACCGACGACGGAGTGCGGGAGTCCGGCGTCGTCCACCGCCTTCTCGATGGTCGGCGAGACGCCCTTGGCCAGGCCCACCACCGCGACCAGCGCGACGGCGAGCAGCAGCAGGCTGACCCCGGCGGCCCGGAGGGTGGGCGGGCTCGCGTGGTCCTCCTCGTCCAGCACCCGGCCCTCGGGGGTGACGGCCAGGAAGTAGTCCCGGTGCCGCACCGTCTGGGTGGTCACAAACAGCCCGTAGAGCACGAGCGAGGCGGTGGCCGCGTACGCCAGCTGGGTGGTCGAGAACTGCGGGCCCGGCGAGCTGGTGGTGAAGGTCGGCAGCACCAGGCTGAGGGTCGCGAGGGTGGCGATGCAGGCCAGTGCGGCGCCGGTGCCCTCGGCGTTGAACACGGCGGTGCGGTACTTGACCGCGGCGACCAGGATGGACAGGCCGAGGATCCCGTTGCAGGTGATCATCACGGCGGCGAACACGGTGTCCCGGGCCAGAGTGGCGGACTTGTCCCCGCCGTCGGCCATCAGCGTCACGATCAGCGCGACCTCGATCACGGTGACCGCCACCGCGAGCACCAGCGATCCGAACGGCTCCCCCGACCAGTGCGCGATGACCTCGGCGTGGTGCACGGCGGCCAGCACGGCGCCCACCAGGAAGCAGGCGACCACGCCCACCACCCAGCCGGGCAGGTCCTCGTGCCAGGTCAGGGCGAGGACGACGAACGACACCACCGGAACGACGACGGTCCATTGCACGGCAGCCGCACGGAGCTTCGTGATCATGCCGCGAGGATCCCAGACCGCCGGCCGCTCGCCCGGGTGCCCGCGCCGGGATGCGTATGGATGTGGCACAACTCGTCCCGGCCCCCGCCCTCACCCTCCGTAGTCGGCGAGGTAGCGGAGCACCTTGTCGACATGGGCGCGGACCCGGTCCGGGACTCCCCCGGCCGACTCCACCGTCTTGTCGCTGGTCCGGTAGGCGGCCGAGACCAGCGCGGGCAGGTCGCGGGTGAACCCGGCCCGTTTGAGCTGCTGGTCCAGCCAGCAGACGTAGTTGCCCATCGCGGCGATGGCGTCGCCCGGGTCCAGGTAGGACTTGGGGCCTGCGTGGGTGGCCGCCTTGGCCCAGGCGTCGAAGACGGCGGGCGTCCACATGGCGATGCCGTACTCGCCGGTCTCCGGGCGGGCGGCGTTCGGGTCGAAGCCGCTCTCGGCCTTCAGCATCGCGGCCAGCAGCACCGGGGTGACCTCCCGCTCGGGGCAGCGGCGGGCGGCGTTCAGGATCATGTCCCGGTAGGCGACCGGGACGTCCGAGTCCGCCGGGATCGCGCCGGGCAGCGGGGGCGGGCCGCGGTGGGCGCCCGGGCCGGCGGGTTCCGGCCCCCCGGTCAGTGCGAGGACGGTGAACGCGCAGGCCAGCGCACCCGCACCGGCCCGCAGCGCGGCGCGGCGACGCCGGGCCGGACCGGCGGTCGCCCGGGCGACCAGCGCGGCGAGGTCGACGCGGGCCCGCTCCTCCCGCCCGGGGGCCAGGCAGGCGGCGACCACGGGCCGCCAGGGTGCGGGCAGCGCCTCGTCCAGCCGCAGCGGCGCGGCGCCGCGCGCGTACGCCTGGGCGGCCAGCGAGCGGGCCCGGGCGGTGGCGCCGAGGAAGGGGTGCAGCCCGCCGGTGAGCAGCTGGTGGGCGATCACCCCGAAGGCCCAGACGTCGGCACTGGGGCGCACCGCGACCCCGCGCGCGCCGGTGCGCTGGGACCACCACTCGGGCGGGACGTGGTCGGGCGAGCCGAGCGGCGGGGCGTACGCGTGGGTGCCCTCCAGCTCGGCGGTGAGGCCGAAGTCGGCGATCCTGGCGCTGCCGTCGGGCATCAGGAGGATATTGGCCGGTTTCAGGTCCCCGTGTACCCAGCCGGCCCGGTGCATGTGGGTCAGCCCCGCGCAGACCTCGGCGAGGACGCGCTCGGCGCCGGGCACCGCCGTGCCCGGTCGGGCGACGGCCAGCACGTCCTGGAGGCTGCGGGCGGCACGCTCCATCACCAGGGCGACGGCGCCGTCCAGGGCCGGGTGGTCCGGGTCCTCGACGGTGACCACGGCGAGGGTGCGGATGAGGTTCGGGTGGTCGGCGCGGCGGCTGAAGCGCTGCTCGCTGCGGGCCATCTGGGCCACCGTCCGACGCTGTCCGGGGCTGAACCGGGCGGCCCCGAGCAGTTTGACGGCGGCCCGGGTGCCGTCCGGGCCCTCGGCGGCGTGGACGCTGCCCCAGGCGCCCGCGCCGAGGAACGCGCCGAGGCGGTAGCCGGCGATCGGGTAGCCGTCCGGGACGTCGAAGGGCGGGCCGCCCTCCGGCCCACGGCTTTCCGGCCCACGGCTTTCCGGCGGGCGCGCCTCCGAGGGCTCGGGCTGTTCGGACGGCCCCTGCGCCCCTGGCTGTTCGGACGGCCCGTGCGCCCCGGACGGCTCCGGCCCGGGCCCGGCGGCGGGCTTCACGGCCGGGCGGCCGCGCGCCGGGGCGGGAGCAGGGCCAGGTGCTCCTCCCGGACGAGGTCGAACTTCAGTGCCAGGGCGGCGAGTTCCTCGCGCTTGCCGCCACCCGGGCCCTCCTCGTACGGCTCGCGGAGCCGCAGCTTGGTCTCCACCAGGTAGTCGATGTGGTAGTTCACCGCCGAGCGGGTCAGCCCGCGGCAGGAGGGCAGGGCGCGCAGCCGGCCCAGCACCTCGGTCACGCCCGGGACGACGGCGGCGGAGGGCGAGCGCAACCGCGGCTCGCACAGCGCGAGCAGCACCAGGAAGTACTTGGCGGTCGGGTCCAGGGCGAAGGGGCTGACGGTGTGTTCGCCGTCGGCGCCGCCGGGCCGGCCGTCCAGGTAGGCGTGCTGCGGGGCGAAGACCTTGAAGGAGGCGGGTTCGCCCAGCGCGGGCAGCAGCACCCGGGAGAGCTCGAACGGCACGGGCGCGCCGAGCCGGCCGGGGGCGACCTTGATGTGCTCGCCCGCGCCCTCCAGGTTCTCCACGACGTAGGTGGCGGAGCCGCTGAAGTTGGACAGCCGCCAGTAGTCCTCGGCCGCGACCACCTCGCCCGCGCGGCGGGAGACACCTTGGTCGGGCAGTGGGATGGCGACCGGCCGGCCGGGCTCGCCGCGGCCGAACACCGCGGCCTCGCCGGGGCCCATCCGCACCAGACCGGGCGCTTCTCGGAGCGCCATCTCGGGCCCCGGACAGGGAAGTTGCACGATGACCGTGTCCACGCAGCCACCTCCGTGGGATCGGATCGATGGTATCCGCCCGATTCGCCCCGGAGGCAAACCGCCACCCGGACGAGTGAAGGGACACCGCCAACCCCGCCCGGCCCGCCGGGAGTTGCCGTCCACTCACCGCGAGGAGCACGTCGGCGACGCGCTCCGGCGACCGTTTCGGGGGCCGTGCCGCGCCGGGCACCCACGTGACCAGAGAGGCAAAGGGTGATCCAAGAGACGGTCAAGGAGGCGTGGAGGACACGCCGATCCGCCGCCGTCCGGACCGCACGGACCCCTTCGGCAGCACGGGCACCGTGTCCGTCCACCCCCGTACGGCGACCCGGGCGCCTTCCGGGCGCGGCCCGGGACGACCCGCGGACCGCGAAGCGTCGGGCAACGGTTTCGGCCGGGCGATCCCACCCCGTTCACCCGGGAATACCGGTGCTGAGCTGGGGAGATGCTGCGCGTCGGACCGGCACCCCGGCACCGCCGGACGGCGGGGCGGAGGCAGAACGCCGGACGGTGCCATCGCGCACGAACTGATCATCCGTCAGATCGGCAGCTGTCCGGATACCGAACACTCGGTGAATGGTTGCAGCATGTAGTTGAATGGTCACCATGAGTGTGACGCAACGCACACACGCGACGTCCACAATGTGTGCAACACTCATCCCAAGGAGTGAGATTCCCTTAATTTCCAAGGAGGTTCGCATCATGCGCACTCGGATCGCAGCTGTGATGATGACGGTGGCAGGGATCGCCGGGCTGACGGCGGGCCCGGCCCTGGCTGCCACGGCAACGTCCGAGACCGACGCCGTGGCCTGCGTCACGGTGCTCAACCGCCCCTGCGTCTCGCACCAGACCGACGGCGAGGGCTTCGTCGGCGTCGCCCAGGTCACCGCCGACCCGGGCCAGTTGACGATCGTGAAGGTCGAGGTCCGCACCCAGGCCGCGTGGGGCAGCCCGTGGGAGACCGCCGCCTCGGCCACCACCGTACGGTTCGGCTCCGCCAAGGCCGTCACCCCGCGCGTCGTCACCACCGACCTGCACATGATCTGCGCCACCGCCGGCCCGGCGCTGGACGCGGCCAAGCAGGTCACCACCTGTACCAACCCGTTCTGATCACGGGGCCCTTGACGGGCAGCACGCGCGCCGCCGCCGGCACGACCGAACGGCAGCGGTGACGACAGGACGAGCCGGGGCGCCGCCCCGCTCGGGGCCGGTCGCCGGGACCCCCGTTCCCGGCGACCGGCCCGTCGGCGTTCGGGCCTGTCGGAGTTGGGACCCGTCGGCATTCGGGCTCGTCCGACGCCCTGGCCCGGGCCGGGCCGACACCCAGGCCCCGCGCCGGGGCCCGGCCACCCACCACCCGGCCACCACCCGGCCACCACCGCGCGGAGTCCCCACCCCGGAGCCCGGCGGGAGAACAGCAGGCCACGGACCGGCTCCGACCGGGCCCCGGGTGGACCTGGGGCACCCGTTCACGGCAAACTGGTCTAGACCTCGGAGGTCTAGACCTCAGACGCGCCTCAGAACGGTGGACCCAGTATGGAAATCGTGATCGTCCCAGACGCCCGGGCGGCCGGCGAACTCATCGCCGCGGCGATCACCGATCTGCTGACCGACAAGCCCGACGCCCTGCTCGGCGTGGCGACCGGTTCGACCCCGCTGCCGATCTACCAGTCCCTCGCCGCCCGGGTCGGCGACGGCCGGCTGGACGCGTCCCGGGCGCGCATCTGCCAGCTGGACGAGTACGTCGGCCTGCCGGCCGGCCACCCGGAGTCCTACCGCTCCGTGGTGCTGCGCGAGGTCGTGGAGCCGCTCGGTCTGACCGAGGACTCCTTCCTGGGCCCGGACGGCAATGCGGCGGACATCGCCGGCGCGGCCGCCGCCTACGACCGTGCACTCGCCGAGGCCGGCGGCGTCGACCTCCAGCTGCTCGGCATCGGCACCGACGGCCACATCGGCTTCAACGAGCCCTGCTCCTCGCTGGCCTCCCGGACCCGGATCAAGACCCTGACCCGGCAGACCCGCGAGGACAACGCGCGCTTCTTCGACAGCATCGACGAGGTCCCGCACCACGTCATCACCCAGGGCATCGGCACCATCCTGGAGGCCCGCCACCTGGTGCTGCTCGCCACCGGCGAGGCCAAGGCCGAGGCCGTCGCCCTCGCCGTCGAGGGCCCGCTGTCCGCCGTCGTCCCCGCCTCGGCGCTCCAGCTGCACCCGCACGCGACCGTGGTGGTCGACGAGGCCGCCGCCTCCCGCCTCAAGCTCGCCGACTACTTCCGCGACACCTACGCGGCCAAGCCGTCCTGGCAGAAGCTCTGAGCGCTCCCGCGGCGCAGCCGTGACGGCCGGGGGGGCGGGGCCCCCCCCCCCCGGGGGGGGGGGGCCCCCGCGGGGGGGGGGCCGGGGGGGGGGCGCCCGGGGGGCGGGGGGCGGCCCCCCCCCGCCCCGCGGCGGCGGCC
>NZ_JBIWNL010000011.1:103192-149667 GCF_044767225.1 Kitasatospora sp. NPDC101447 | reverse complement strand
GCCCCCGCCCGGGCGCTGCGTCCTGCCCTGCCCCCCCGGGGGGGGGGCGGGGCGGGCGGGCCCGCCCCCCCCCCCCCCCCCGCGCGGGGGCCCCCCCCCCCCGGCTCGTTCGGGCGCGCGGGCGCCGGCGCCGGGCGCGGCGGTCCGCCACACGCCGCCCGGCGGGGCCCGAGCCGGTCAGCGCTTGCGGAGCCGGCCGGCGAAGGCCTCCAGGGCCGGGCCCGGGTCGCGCCGGCCGATGCCGAGGCGGAAGCGGTCGGTCGGGGTGGGCGTCAGTTCGGAGCGGAAGGTGCTCGCGGGCAGCAGGATGACGCCCGCCTGCTCGACCAGCCCGGCGCAGAAGTCCTCCACGCCGTCCGCCCCGAGGTAGCGCGGGAAGGCGACGCAGCCGCCGTCCGGGGCCCGCCACTCGAAGAGGTCAGCGAACTCGGCGAAGAAGGCGTCGAAGAGCGGCAGGTTCTCGGCGATGATGCCGCGGTTGCGCGCCAGGATCCGCTCGCGGGCCGTGATCGCGATCCGGGCCAGCACCTCGCTCGGCGCCGAGTTGCAGATCGTGGTGTAGTGCTTGGCCCGTTCCAGGCGGGAGCGCACCTCGCGGTCCCGGCAGGCGATCCAGCCGATCCGCAGGCCGGGCAGGCCGAGCGACTTGGAGGTGACGTTGAGCGAGAGGGCCCGCTCGGAGAGGTCGGCGGCCTGCGGCAGGGTGCGGGCCGGATCCCGCTCCAGGCCGCGGTAGACCTCGTCCGAGAAGAGCCGGATGCCGCGCTCGTCGCAGAGTTCGACGAGCCGGGCGAAGTCGGCGGCGTCGATCAGCGCGCCGGTGGGGTTGTTGGGGAAGTTGACCGACAGCACCCTGGTGTTCGGGCGCAGCGCCGCCTCGACGGCGTCGAGGTCGAGCGCCCAGTCCCTCCGGTCGTCCAGGGCGACGCCGGTGACCTCGCACAGGGAGAGCGGGACGGTCTCGGCGGACTGGTAGCCGGGGGTCACCACCACCGCGTGGTCGCCCGGTTCGAGCAGCACCTGCATGGCGAGGTTGAGCCCCTCCTGGGCCCCGGCGAAGCAGATCAGGTCGTCCTCGTCGACCCGCTCGTACGTCCCGGCGATCGCCCGGCGGAGCCCGGGGTCGCCGAAGGTCTCGGTGTAGCCGAGGGCGAGGGTGTCCCAGGCCTCGCGGTCCTCGGGGCCGGCCAGGGCGAGCAGCTCGGCCATCGTCATGGTCTGGGCGTCGGAGGCGGTGAGGTGGTGGGGTGCGGTGAACTCCCAGCGCGAGAGGTGGGTTTCGAGCCGGAAGTCGGGGAGCTGGGGCATGGGGGCCGTTCCTTCCTGGGGCCTGGGGTGCTGCGGGGCCGTCGGGCCTTGCGGTCCTACGGCCTTACGGGCCGGCGGGGTGCTTGAGCTCGGCGAGCAGGCTGTAGGCGGTCGAGCGGGATATCCGCAGCGCCGTGGCGACGACCGGGACGGCCCGGCGGACGGCGAACACCCCGGCCTGGTCGAGTTCGCGCAGCACGGCCAGCCGGTCCTCGCGGGTGAAGCGCTCCAGCGGGCGCCCCCGGGCGCGGGCGTGGCCGGCGATCACGTCGTTCATCCGCTCCGTCCAGTCGCGTTCGAAGAGCGGCTCGGGGCGCGGTGCGCTGGGGGCGGCGAAGCCGGCGAGGAGGGCGGCGGCCTGCTCCAGCGGGCCCCGGTCGAGGTTGACGCAGAGCACCGCCGAGGGCTGTCCGGCGTCGTCGCGCAGCACGGCGCTGACGGCGGAGAGCCGGCGGCCGTCGGGCAGCGCCTTCTCGTACGGGCCGTAGACGTCGGGGGCGGTGGGGTCGACCTCGTCCAGTTCGCCGAGCATCGACGGGTCGCCCGGGGCGCGGGGGGTCATCGGGTTCCAGATGGCGAGCACCCGGTCGGTGGCGATGTCGTGCAGCACCACCTCGGCGTACGGGCCGAGCAGCAGGGCCACCGCGCGGCAGGCCGGGGCGAAGGTCCGGACGCGCGGGTCGGGGTTCTCCGAGGGCATGTTCGGACTGTACGTCCGGCCCGGACACTTCGTCCAGGACCACCGACGGCGGAGGCCCTGCCGGACGGGCCGGGGGTCCGGCAGGACTCCCGGGTTCCGGCAGGGCCTCCGCGCCGCGGTTCGACGGCGGGTACTGGGTGCAGGCGGGTGCTACGGACAAGGCGGGTGCTACGTGCAGGTGATCGACAGTCCGAGGACGGAGGAGCAGCTGCGGGTGTCCCGGCTGGTGGTGGGCGACGGGTCGGCGGGGGTGCCTGCGGTGCGGGCCACGGTGACGTCCCAGCTGCGGATCAGCGAGAGCACTCCGACCTGGATCGTGAAGTGCCGGGTGACGGTCGCGCCCTTGGCGAGCGGGGCGGCCAGCGTGCAGGTGAGCTTCCCGGCGGCCACGGTGCAGTCGGTGGAGGTGGTGGTCAGGCCGCTGGGCAGGCCGGCGGTGACGGTGGCCGCGGTGATCGGGTCGGGGCCCTGGTTGGTGAGCGTGACCGTGTAGTCGACGCGGCTGGCGAGCAGTTGGGTGACCGGGGTCGCGGTGAGCGCCACGGCCAGGTGGGCGCTGGGCGCGGCGTAGGTGAAGCGGTCGGCGGCGACGGCCGCGCTGGTGCCGCCGGGCGTGGTGACCCGGACGTCCACCGGTCCGGTCACGGCGGTGGCGGGGGCGGTCGCGGTGCAGCTGGTCCTGGTGCAGCTGAACGCGGTGGCCGGGCCGGCCGCGCCGAAGGTCACCGCGGTGGCGCCGTTCAGGTCGGTGCCGGTGATCGTCACCACGGTGCCGCCCGTCCCGGAGCCGCTGCTCGGGGCGATCGCGGTCACGGCCGGTACGGGCAGCGGGAAGTTCAGCACCTGCACGGCGCTGCCGGCGAAGTCGGCCAGGTAGCCGTGCCGCCCGTCGGCGGCCAGCGCCAGGGTGTACGGGCTCGCGCCGACCGGCACGGTCGCGGTGACGGTGCGGGTGGCGGTGTCCACCACGCTCAGCGTGTTGTCGGCGTAGTCGGACACGTACGCGGTCGCACCGTCGGGGGCGACGGTGACGGCGTACGGGCCGGATCCGACCTGGACGGTGCCGAGGAGCGTGTTCGCCGCGGTGTCGATCACGGCGGCCGTGCTGTCGTCGCCGTCGGCCACCCAGAGCCGGCTGCCGTCCGGGGCGAGTGCCAGGCCGAAGGCGCTGTGGCCGACGGGAACGGTGGCGCTCACCGTGCTGCCCACGGTGTCGACGACGTTCACCGCCTTGTCACCGGAGGCCGCGACGTACAGCCGCTTGCCGTCGGGCGAGACGGCCAGCCCGTGCGGCTCGGCGCCGACCGGGACGGTCGCGGTCACGGTGTTCGAGGAGGTGTCCAGCACGCTCACCGTGTTGGCGGAGGCGTTGCTCACGTAGGCGCGCGAGCCGTCCGGGGAGAGGGCGAGGCCCCAGGGCTGGGTGCCGACCGGGACGGTCGCGGTCACCGTGTTCGTCGCGGTGTCCACGACGCTGACCGTGTTGTCCAGGTGGTGCGTCAGGTAGGCGCGGTGCCCGTCCGGCGCGAGGGCGACCGCGTAGGAGCCGGTGCCGGCGGTGAAGCTGCCGGACACCGTGTTGTTCGCGGTGTCCAGGACGCTCACGGTGCCGCTGCTCTGGCTGGTCACGTAGGCGTGGCCGCCGTCCGGCGTCAGGGCGACGCCCGCCGGGTAGGGGGCCACCGGCACCTGGGCGGTGACGGCCGGCGGCGGGGCGGCGGCCCCGGCGGTGGTGGCGGGCAGGGACAGCAGTGCGGCCGTGGCCGCGGCTATCGCGGTCACGGCCGTCGGGGTTCGACGGGGTGCTCGGCGTGTTCTCACGGTCTCTCCGTTCGGTCGGCGGTCGGCGGTCGGGGTGGCGCTCGGTACGGGCGGTGCGGTGCGGCACGGGCCGTGCTGCTCGTACGGGTGGTGCGGTACGGGTGGTGCGGCTGTGCCGTGCGTCACGCGCGGGGCGGGCCCCGGGCCGCACGAAGCGTAGAAGCCGCCCTGACCACCCGTCAGGGAGTGACCGCTAATGTCGCCAACTGTTCAGATTCGACCGGTTCTTCGGGCAGCTTCCGGACCACCCCGGTCGGGGTCGTGCAGAAAATTGGAATTGTGGAGTCGCATTCGATAGCGTTTCGAACGTGAGGCTGACCAAGAGCACCGACATCGCCCTCCGCATCGCCATGCGGCTGGCGGTCCTCGCCGAGGGCGACACCCCGACCACCCGCGAGGTGGCCGAGTCGGTCGGCGTGCCGTACACCCACGCGGCGAAGGTGGTCAGCCGCCTGCAGCACCTCGGGGTGGTGGAGGCCCGGCGCGGTCGCGGCGGCGGGCTGATGATCACCTTCGCCGGGCGGACCGGTTCGCTCGGACTGCTGCTGCGGGAGCTGGAAGGCGTCGGCGACGTGGTCGGCTGCGAGGACGACCCGCCGTGCCCGCTGCGGGCCGCGTGCCGGCTGCGCGGGGTGCTGCGCAACGCCCAGGAGGCGTTCTTCGCCACGCTCGACCCGTACTGCATCGACGACCTGGTGGCCGCCCCCACCGGACCGGTCCTGCTCAGCCTCACGATCCGCCCCACCGACTGACCCGCCCCACCGACCGATCCACCCCACCGACCGGTCCGCGCCCCTGCGGCCGCTCGGTACCGTACGGCCTTAAATACGAATCTCAGATACCAGTTAGGAGCCCGACCGATGCTGTCCGCGAAGTCCGCCGAGGTCATCGAAGCCACCCTGCCCGCCGTGGGCGCCGCCATCGGCGACATCACCCCGCGCTTCTACGACCGGCTGTTCGCCGCCCACCCCGAGCTGCTGCGCGACCTCTTCAACCGCGGCAACCAGGCCAACGGCACCCAGCGTCAGGCGCTGGCCGGCTCGATAGCCACCTTCGCCACCGCGCTGCTCGCCCACCCGGACCAGCGCCCCGACGCGATGCTCGCGCGGATCGCCCACAAGCACGTCTCGGTCGGCATCGCCGACGATCAGTACAAGATCGTCCACGAGCACCTGTTCGCCGCGATCGTGGAGGTCCTCGGCGAGGCCGTCACCCCCGAGGTCGCCGCCGCCTGGGACGAGGTCTACTGGCTGATGGCCAACGCGCTGATCGCCGTCGAGGACCGGCTGCGCACCGAGGCCGCCGCGGGCGGCGACCCGGCCGACCTGTGGCGCCCCTACACCGTGGTCACCCGCTACCAGGAGACCGACAGCGTCACCAGCTACCTCGTCCGCCCGGCCGACGACCGCCCCGTGCCGGCCTCCCGCCCCGGCCAGTACGTCTCCGTGCGCACCGAACTGCCCGACGGCGCCCGGCAGATCCGCCAGTACAGCCTCTCCGGCGGGGCCGACGGCGCGCTGCGCTTCACCGTCAAGCGCGAGGCCGGCGGCGAGGTCTCCGGCCACCTCCAGGACCACCTGCGCACCGGCGACACCGTCGAGCTCTCCGCCCCGATGGGCGACGTCTTCCTCGCCGAGGGCGACGGCCCGGTCCTGCTCGCCTCGGCCGGCATCGGCAACACCCCGATGACCGCGATGCTCGACCACCTCGCCGCCACCGGCTCCACCCGCCGGATCGTCTCGGTGCACGGCGACCGCGACCAGCTCAGCCACGCCTTCCGCGCCGACCTGGAGCAGCTGACCGCCAAGCTGCCGAACGCCACCTCCCACGTCTTCTACGAGCGGCCGCTCGGCGAGTGGCCGGCCGAGCGCACCGGACTGGTGAACCTCGCCTCGGTCGAGATCCCGGCCGGCACCACCGCCTACCTCTGCGGCCCGCTGCCCTTCCTGCGCGCCGTGCGCGAGCAGCTGCTGACCGCCGGAGTCCCGGCGGCGGACATCCACTACGAGGTGTTCGGCCCGGACCTCTGGCTCGGCGCCTGATCCCGGGAACCCCGGCCTGACCGGGCTCCCCGCACCGGCACCGGTCCGCCCGTACGACGACGGGCGGGCCGGTGCCGCAGTGCTGCGGGTTCCCCACGGGCTCCGGGTTCCGTACGGCTGCGGGTTCCGTACCGCTCCGGGTTCCGCACGGCATCAGGCCCTGCCGGGCCGGTTCACGCGGGGGCCGGGGCCGGCCTGAGCTCCAGGGTGCAGCACTTGGCCCCGCCGCCGCCCTTCAGCAGCTCGGAGACGTCCACCGGGATCGGCTCGTAGCCGTGGTCGGCGAGCCGGCCCGCCAGGTTCTTGGCCGTCTCCGGCAGCATCACCCGGCGCCCGTCCGAGACCGCGTTGAGCCCGAACGCCTCGGCGTCCGCGCGGTCGGCGAGGACGGCGTCCGGGTAGAGCGTGCGCAGCGCGGCGCGGCTGTCGGCGTCGAACGCCTCCGGGTAGTACATGACGTGGTCGTCCGCGAGCACGGCCAGCGCGGTGTCCAGGTGGTAGAAGCGCGGGTCGACCAGGGTCAGGCTGACCACCGGGACGCCGAACAGCTCGCCCGCCTCGGCGTGCGCGGCGCGCGAGCTGCGGAAGCCCGTCCCGGCGAGCACCCGGCGGCCCACCACCAGGTGGTCGCCCTCGCCCTCGTTGACCTGCCCGGCGCGGCGCACCTCGCGGTAGCCGCGCGCCCGGAACCAGGCCTGGTAGGCGTCCGACTCGGCGGCGCGCTGCGGGTGGCGGAAGGTCGCCACCAGCACCCGGCCGTCCAGCACGGTCGCGCCGTTGGCGGCGTAGACCATGTCGGGCAGGCCGGGCAGCGGGTCGATCAGCTCGACGGTGTGGCCGAGGCGGCGGTACGTCCAGTACAGCCGCTCCCACTGGCGGAGCGCGAGCGCGGTGTCGGTGGGCTGGGACGGATCCATCCACGGATTGATCGCGTAGTCCACGGTGAAGTGCGTCGGCCTGCACATCAGGTAGCGCCGCGGCCGGGCGGTGCGCTCCGGGGTCTGCGTGGGCATGGCTCAACCGTCCTTGGATCGCGGGGAGCTCGGGGTTCCGCCGGTACGGAACACCTCTCTGTTGCAGAGGCGGCTGCCCCGGCGGCACCGTTCGCACACCAGCGCGGGCGCCCCCGGTGGACGCACGCCCCCGCGCACCCGGCGCGAGCACCGGCGCACGTGTCCTCCGGTGCTACCGGCGGGTCCGCGCGCGGACCGCGGTCGGCGCGGCGGCGCGGGGCCCGTTACCAGCGGCGCCTCGGTGCCCGTACCAGCGGCGCCGCAGGACCCGCACCCTGCCGCGCCCCGGGGCCCGCTACCAGCGGACCGCGGCGAAGTCCACCGGCGCGGACCGCAGCTTGCGGCAGCGCTCGGCCAGCGAGCGCAGCCGGCGGTCCGCCTCCTCGGCGGGCATCCGGCGCCGCTCCCCGTGCCCGGGGAGCAGCCACTCGAAGCGGAGCACGCCCAGGCTGCGCTCCAGCGAGGCCGCCTGCTCCTCGATCGAGTACCAGGTGATGGCCTCGTGCACCTCCACGTCCCCGGTGGTGCGGGACCAGTACAGGCTGTCGCCGCTGAAGCAGTACCGCTCGTCGGCGACGAAGAGCACGCTGCCGCGGGTGTGGCCGGGGAGCGGGTGGGCGACCAGGCCGGGACCGATCTCCACCGGCTCGGTGCCGCGCAGCACCCGGTCCGCGTCGGGGGCGGCGTCGAGGTCGCCCTCGTGGATCCAGAGCCGGGCGCCGAGCCGGTCGGCGTACTCCCGGCCGTGCCGGGCGTGGTCACGGTGGGTCAGCAGGACGTCGGTGACCGGGCCGAGCGCGGCGTAGCGGGCGGCGAGCTCCTCGCTGTAGCGGGGCGTGTCGACCATCACCCAGCCGGTGGGGCGGCGGCAGAGGTAGGAGTTGGCGCCCGCCGTGAGGCGGGAGTTGTGGCCGAGCAGCAGTACGCCGTCGTCGAGGGCGAGCGGGAAGGGGTCGTCGGCCGGGTCGAGCCGGCCGGAGCCGGGGCGGACGGAGCGGGTCGGGCAGGCGTGGGCGGCGGCCAGCAGCTGTCGGCGTTCGGCCTCGTCGCGCGGCTGGTGGACCAGCTCGGAGCGGCCGGCGCGCTCGCGGACCAGGTCGGGGGCGAGCTGGCGGGCGACGTCGCAGTTGGTGCAGCGGTCGTCGATCGACCAGTTCTCGGGCACGTCGGAACGCGGGTTCGTGGCCATGGATGTCTTCCCCCAGATGGACGGCGGCCGGGGCGGCCGCTCCCTCGAAGCATCGGCCGCACGGGCCCGAAAGCGGAAGGGGGTGCGGTTCTTGTGCTTTGCCGGGCACGGCGCTCTGAGCCGCCGCGCGGGGCCGACGAGGGTACGTGGTCCATCTCACGTGCCGCCACGGTCACCTACGGTGGCGTAGGTCACTTGATTAGGTGAACTATCTCTTTCATGCCGAACCTCCAGGAGACCCTCGACCTCAATTCGTACGCCGCCCTCGGGGACAGCTTCACCGAAGGCCTGAACGACCCCGGTGTCGACGGCAGGTTCGCCGGATGGGCCGACCGCCTGGCCGCGATGCTCGCCGACGGGCGTCCGCCGGGCGACTTCCGCTACGCCAACCTCGCGGTGCGCGGCCGGCTGCTGGACCAGATCACGGCCGAGCAGGTGCCGGAGGTCCGTCGCCTCCAGCCCGACCTGGTCACCTTCTGCGCCGGCGGCAACGACATCCTGCGGCCGGGCGCCGACCCGGACGAGGTCGCCGAGCGCTTCGAGGCGGCCGTCGTCCAACTCGCCGAATCCGCCGGGACGGTGCTGATCTGCACCGGCTTCGACACCCGCGACGTTCCGCTGCTGAAGCACCTGCGCGGCAAGATCGCCACCTACAACGGGCACATGCGGGCCGTCGCCGACCGCAACGGCTGCAAGGTGGCCGACCTCTGGTCGCTGCGCGCGGTGCAGGACCGCCGCGCGTGGAGCGAGGACCGCCTGCACCTGTCCCCCGAGGGCCACCAGCGGGTCGCCCTGCTGGCCGCCCGCTCGCTGGGCCTGGCCACCGGGCAGGACCCGGAGGCGCCGTGGCCGGACGCCCCCGTGCTCACCTCCGCCGACCAGCGGCGCGAGAACCTCCAGTGGGCCCGTGAGCACCTGATCCCGTGGGTCGGCCGGCGCCTGCGCGGCGAGTCCTCGGGCGACCACGTCGAGCCCAAGCGGCCCGACCTGATGCCACTCTGACGGATCGTCAGCCCTGTCGGGCCGCTCCACCGGCCGCCGCGGGACGCACGCCCCGCGCCGCCCGGTGGAGCAGCGCGGCACCGGCCGCGCCAACCAGGTACCAGAGCAGGTCCGGCGGGTTGAACGTCGAGCCGAGGACGAGCCGGGCCAGGACGCTGCGGCGGCCCCACGCGTCCGGCAGGCCGGTGAGCTGGAACAGCTCCACCGCCCAGCTCAGCCCGGCCGCCCACGCGGCGGCCCGGACGGGGCGCACCCGCGGCGCGGCGAGCAGGACCAGGCAGTACAGCAGGACGGTGTAGAGCGCGTCCCCCGCGTACTTGGTGACGTCCCCGTCCGCCACCGCCCGCACGCCCAGGCCCGCGGCCACCGTCGCCACTGCTGCCGCGCCTGCGGCCGTACGCGCACGCAGGTTCCCCCGAAGATCGTCCATCCGGCCCACGCTACCGGCCGCCCGGCCGGGCGCCGCACGCACCACCCGACGCGCCCGGGCCCGGCGGAGCGGGCAGAGCAGGCAGATCGGGCAGAGCAGGCAGAGCAGCCGGAACGGGTCGGGTGCGGCCGCCGGTCCGGGGGCGAGACCAACCCCACCCGCCCCGCCGGAACCACCACGCGGCCCCGGACGTCACTCCCCCCGATGAATCACCATCCGCGCAGGTCGCGGGCGGGTAAGGACCGGAAGGGACGGGCGGGGCGCGGTGGCGCGGATGACCGAGGCAGTGGACGGGGCGGAGCCGGGAGCAGCGACGGGGGGCCGGGGCGGGCTGCCGGGCGTCGTGGCGCAGCGCAGTGCGCCCGGTGCGGGCGGCCCGGAGGGGCGGGCCCGGCGCGGGTTCGCGGTGGCCGGGTTCGCCCCGGCCCAGGACGGGCAGGCGCGGGAGCGCGGCAAGGAGCTGCGGGCGCGGATGCCCCGGGAGCGGCACGCGGAGTTCGCCGTCGCCGCCGGGCGGCCGACGGCCGTGGAGGCGCTGGAGGCGTCGAACGCCGGCCGGATCGCCGAGCTGGTGGCGATCCGGGTGGGGCGGATGGCCGCCACGCCGTTCGCCTTCCTGCGCGGATCGGCCGGCCTGATGGCGGCCGACCTCGCGGGCACGCCGGTCACCGGGGTCGGCGCCCAGCTGTGCGGGGACGCGCACGCCGCCAACTTCGGGCTGTACGGTGACGCGCGCGGCCAGCTCGTCATGGACATCAACGACTTCGACGAGACCGTGCACGGCCCCTGGGAGTGGGACCTCAAGCGGCTCGCCGCCAGCCTGGTGCTGGCCGCCCGGGAGACCGGCGCGCGCGAGAGCACCGCACGCGAGGCCGCCGAGCACGCGGCCGGCTCCTACCGCCGGACCATGCGGACGCTGGCCAAGCTGCCCGCCCTGGACGCCTGGAACGCCGTCGCCGACGAGCAGTTGGTGTCCTTCGCCGAGGCGCACGACCTCGCGGACGTGCTGCGCAAGGTCGGCGCCAAGGCGCTCGGCAACACCAGCGCGAAGTTCGCGGCGCGCAGTACCACCCGCACGCCGGACGGCGGTTGGCGCTTCACGGCCGCTCCCCCGGTGCTCACCGAGGTGACCGACGCGACCGCCCGGGCCGTCGCCCACGCGCTCGGCGCGTACGTGGAGACGGTGCCCGCCGAGGTGCGCACGCTGCTGTCCCGGTACCGGGTGCAGGACGTGGCGTTCCGGGTCGTGGGCACCGGCAGCGTGGGCACCCGCTCGTACGTGGTGCTGCTCACCGACCACCGGGACCAGCCGCTGGTGCTGCAGGTGAAGGAGGCCCGCCCGTCCGCGCTGCTGCCGTACCTGCCGCAGGCGGAACAGGACGGCCACGAGGGCCGCCGGGTGGTGCTCGGCCAGAAGCACATGCAGGTGGTCAGCGACACCCTGCTCGGCTGGACGACCGTCGACGGACTCCCCTACCAGGTGCGGCAGTTCCGCAACCGCAAGGGCAGCGTCGACCCGGCCGCGCTGCAGCCCTCGCAGCTGGACGACTACGCGCGGATCACCGGCGCGCTGCTGGCCCGGGCGCACGCCCACACCGCCGACCCCGGTCTGCTGGCCGGGTACTGCGGCAAGGGCGAGGCGCTGGACGAGGCGGTCGCGGCCTTCGCCGTCGCCTACGCGGACCGCACCGAGGCGGACCACGCCGACCTGCTCACGGCGGTGCGCAGCGGGCGGCTGCCCGTCGAGCACGGCGTGTAGCCAACCCGACCGGTCGCAGGGCCGTTCCGGCGGGCCGGGCAGCCGCCCCGAGCGGTCGCACCGGCCGTTCCGGCGGGACGGGTAGCCGCCCCGAGTGGAGGGGGGGGGGGGGGCGCGCGGGGGCCCCCCCGGGGGGGGCCCCCCCCCCCCCCCCCCCCCCCCCCCCCCCCCCCCCCCCCCCCCGCCCCCCGCCCCCCCCCCCCGCGGGGGGGGGGGGGGGGGGGGGGGGGGGGGGGGGGGGGGGGGGCGGGGGGGGGGGGGGGGGCGCGGGGGCGCGGGCGGGGGCCCCCCCCCCCCCCCCCCCCACGCCGGTGGTCACTCCGACAGGAACGGCGCCACCACGGCGACGAACTCCTCGGGCCGGGCACCGTGCACCAGGTGCCCGGCCTCGATCGTGACGAGGCGGCAGTCCGGGATCCGCCGGGCGAGTTCGGCGATCCGCTCCTGGGGGACGTGGCTGGCCGCGCCGCCCGCCACCACCAGGGTGCGGGCGGTGATCCCCGCCAGCCCCTCCCGCCAGGCCGGGTCGGGGTCGTCGAGCTGGGCCCGGACGGCCCGGACCATCGCCCAGTCGAAGTGGACGTCCTCGTCCGGCTCGTCCGGCAGCGCGCTCGCGGGGCGCGGGTACAGGGCGGGGATGTCCTCCAGGACGAGCCGGTGGACGCGCTGCGGCGCGGCCTGGGCGAGGAGGTACGCGACGGCCCCGCCCATCGAGTGGCCGACCAGGTCGACGCGGTCCAGCCCGAGCGCGTCGAGGAAGGCCAGCACGTCGTCGCGCATCTCCGGCAGGCCGTAGGCGCCCGGCCGGCCGCTGTCGCCGTGGCCGCGCAGGTCGAGCGCGTGGACGTGGTGGCCGGGGGCGAGAGCGGGCAGCACCACGTCCCAGTCGGAGGCGCGCTCGCCGAGCGCGTGCAGCAGGACCAGCGGCGGGCCGTCGGCGGGCCCGCTCTCACGGTAGGCGAGCGTCACATCGGGCAGGTCCACGGTCCGTACGTCGGTCATGGCGACCACCGTACGGACCGCGGGCCGGTCAGCGGACCGGCGTTCGCCCCGGGCGCAGCGCGACCGGCTCCTCCCCGTGCCGCTCCTCCCCGTGCTGCTCGTCCTCGTGCCGCTCGTCCTCGTGCCGCTCCCGGGCGGTGGCGCGACCCGCGAGGACCGAGGCCAGCACGGCGACGCCGGCCACCGCCGCGCAGACCGTGCTCGCGGTGAGGTAGGCGGTGCGGTGCCCGCCGCCCCCGGCGGTCTCCCGCAGGTAGACGCCGGACAGCGCCGACACGGCGACGGCCGCCGCGATCCGCTGCGCCATCTGCAGGATCGCCCCGCTCACCCCGGCCGCCTCGGCGGGTGCGTGGCGCAGCACGAAGGCCTGGTTGGTGGAGCCCATCAGGCCGATCGAGGCGCCGCCGAGGAGCTGCAGCAGCGCCAGCAGCCAGGGCAGGACGGCGGCGGACGCCCAGTGCGCGACCAGGCCGCCGGCGAGCATGGCCAGGGCGGAGCCGGCCATGCCGACGGTGACGGTGCGTCGGCCGAAGCGCTGGACGACCCGCCAGGCGAGCGCGGAGGCCACGCCCATCGCGACGGCGGAGGGCAGCGCGACCAGCGCGGCGCCCATCGGGGAGAGTCCGAGGCCGTCCTGGAGGAACATGGTCAGGACCAGTGACGCCGCGAGCGAGGAGCCGAACTGGGCCATCGCCGTCGCCGTGCCGAGCGCGTACGGCGCGGAGCGGGTGAGCGCGGGGTGGATCAGCGGGTGGCCGCCGGAGCGGGCGTAGCGGCGCTGCCACCCGGCGAGCGCGCCGAGCAGGAGGACGGCGGCGGTCGCGAAGGCCGCCCAGCCGGTCCAGCCGGGGGGCCGGACGAACGGCAGCATCAGGGCGAGGGTGAGCGCGCCGACCAGCAGCAGTCCGACCAGGTCGAGATCGGCGTGCCGGGCGCTGGGGCGGGGCCTGGGCAGGTGGCGGGCGGCCAGGGCGACGGTGGCCAGGCCGAACGGCACGTTGAGCAGGAAGGTCAGCCGCCAGCCGTGCTCGGGGCCGACCGCCGCCAGCACCGCGCCGCCGATCGGCGGGCCCAGGGCGAAGGCGAGCCCTCCGGTGACGGCGTACATGCCGAGGGCGCGGGCCCGCAGCTGGCCCTCGAAGACGTCCTGGAGGGTGCCGATCATCTGGGAGTTGACCAGGCCCGCGCCCGCCCCCTGCACCAGCCGGGCGGCGATCAGCACCGCGGGCTCGGTCGCGGTCGCCGAGACCAGGCTGACCAGCGTGAACAGGGCGAGCCCGGAGACGAAGAACCACTTGCGGCCCTTGACGTCGCCGAGCCGCCCGCCGGGGATCAGCGCCAGGCCGAAGGCGAGCGAGTACCCGGCGACGATCCACTGCAGGTCGGCGGGCCCGGCGTGCAGGCTCTCGCGCAGCGCGGGGATGGAGGTGTTGAGCACGGACTGGTCGAGCAGCGTGGTGAAGCCGCCCGCGACGCAGACCAGCAGGACGCGGCGCCCGGCGGCGTCGAAGCGCTGCTCGGCTATCGGGCCGGTGGCGCTCACGGCTCGACCACCACCAGGGCGTACCGGGCGTCGCCGGGGCCGAGGCTGCGGAAGCGGCTGGTGGCGCCGACGTAGCGCAGGCAGTCGCCGGGGGCGAGCAGTTGCGCCGCGCCGTCCACGGTCAGCTCCAACGCCCCCTCGAACAGCCAGAGGTGGTGCTCCCGGCCGGGCGTGCAGGCGCGGTCGTACGCGATGTCGGCGCCGGCGGGCAGCCGCCCCTCGATGATCTCGGCCCGCAGCGAGCCGTGCGGCGGCGAGACCGAACGGCGCACGAAGCCGGTGCTGTCGTCCCGCCACACCTGCTGCTCCCCGGCCCGCACCAGCCCGGCCGGGCCCGCCGCCTCCACCTCGGCGAGCAGCCGCGACATCGACCGCCCGTAGACGGCGCACAGCCGCCCGAGCAACGCCGCCGTCGGGCTGACCTCCGCCCGCTCCACCCGCGACAGCGTCGAGCGGCTGATGTCCGCCAGCCGCGCCAACTCCTCCAACGTCCACCCTCGTTCGAGCCTCAGCTCGGCGAGCCGTTGCGCCAGCCGCTCGTCGACGGCCGTATCGATTCCCATATTCGCGATGCTATCCCGGATATGAGATCCACTCCCCCGGATATCCCGGTCCCGATCGGCGACGCGGCCACGCCGGTCCCGTACTCCCGCCCGTACTCCCGCCCGTCCGACCGGCCCGGGACGCCGCCCATCTTTGTGGCTTCGACCAGTACGGCGCCCTGGCCGGCGTGCGGTTGACTGCCCGCCAGGGGCCGCGACCCGTCCCGACGACGCGGCCGCGACCACGGATCCGACGGAAGGACGACGCGATGGGCGTGCAGCAGTACGACGGGATCGGCGAGGCGTTCGAGGGCTTCAAGTCCCTGCCCCTGATGCGCTTCGGCGAGGTGCCGAGCTTCCTGGGCATGGTCGGGGACGTGCGCGGCAGGTCGGTCCTCGACCTGGCCTGCGGCACCGGCTTCTACAGCCGGGAGTTCAAGCGGCGCGGCGCCGCGGAGGTGTTCGGGGTCGACATCTCCGGCGAGATGATCGCCGCCGCCCGGGGGATCGAGCAGCGCGACCCGCTGGGCGTGGGCTACGAGGTCGGGGACGTCGCCGAACTGCGGCCGCTCGACCGGCGCTTCGACGTCGCCCTGGGCGTGCAGTGCCTCAACTACGCGGGCTCCGTCGCCGAGATGGAGCGGATGTGCCGCAACGTCCACCGGAACCTGGCGCCCGGCGGGGAGTTCTTCCTGCTCGCCCAGAACCCGGACTACCGGTTCGACTGTCCGTCCCTGGAGACGTACGGGTTCCGCTGCGAGCCGCTCGGCGAGGAGAGCGAGACGGGCCCGCGGATCCGGGTCACGGCGCTCCTCGACCCGCGGCCGATCAGCATCGTCGCCACGGCCCCGCGCCGCGAGGTCTACGAGCGGTCGCTGCGGGCCGCCGGGTTCGGCGGGCTGGAGTGGGTGCCGCTGCAGGTGTCCGAGGCCGGACTGCGCGAGTTCGGCGAGGACTTCTGGGCGGACCTCCTCGCGTACCCGCCGCTGGAGATGCTGCGCTGCCGCGCCTGACGACCGCTCGGACCGCCCGGACCGCCGGGAGTACCGGGGCACCGGAGTACCCGGCGAACCCGGAGCTCGCGGAGCTCCCGCCGGCACGATCGTCCCCGCCGGGGAACCGGCCACCCGCTCAGGGGCCTCCTGATCCCCGGGGCTCGGGCCTCGACCGGGGTCGGCCCTCGACCGGGGTCCGGCCTCGTCTCGGGCTCGGCCCAGGCGCGCCGCTGATCATATGATGTGCGGCGAATCGTGGCCGGTCAGCGGCCACAGCGCGAGGGGGACGGGGACGATCGTGTTCGGCATCATCAGACCGTGCAAGCACCGGCTGTCGGAACGGCTGCAGACCTCCTGGATGGCCCACCTGTGCGGGCTCTGCCTCGCACTGCGCGACGACCACGGACAGCTCGCCCGGACCGCCACCAACTACGACGGTCTGATCATCTCCGTCCTGGTCGAGGCCCAGGCCGCCCGGGAGGACTCCTCCTGGCGACGCACGGCCGGGCCGTGCCCGCTGCGCGGCATGCGGACCGCCTCCGTCGCCAAGGGCGAGGGCGCCCGGCTCGCCGCCGCCGTCTCGCTCGCCCTCGCCTCGGTGAAGATCCGCGACCACGTCGAGGACCGCGACGGCGTCTTCGCCCGCCGCCCGGTCGCCGCCGGGGCCCGCGCGGTCACCCGGCGGTGGGACCGGCAGAGCGCCGGCAGTGCCTCGACGGTCGGCTTCGACACCGCCGTCCTGCTCGAAGCGGCTTCCCGGCAGGGCGAGTTGGAGCGCTCGCTGCAGCCCGGCGGGTCCGTCCTGCTGGTCACCGAGCCCACCGAGACGGCCACCGCCGCCGCCTTCGCGCACACGGCCGTGATCGCCGGACGCCCCGGCAACGCCACCCCGCTCGCCGAGGCCGGGCGGCTGTTCGGCCGGCTGGCCCACCTCCTCGACGCCGCCGAGGACCAGGCCGCCGACGCCGCGTCCGGCGCCTGGAACCCGCTCACCGCCACCGGCACCGACCGCGCCGAGGCCGAACGGCTGTGCCGGGACGCCGTCCACGGCATCCGGCTCGCGCTGGGCGAGGTCGAGCTGAGCGACCGGGCACTGGTCCACGTCCTGCTCGCGCACGAGACCGAGCAGGCCGTCGACCGGGTCTTCGGAGCCCGGCACGCGGCGAGCTGCCGCACCAAGGCCGGCGCCGGACACGGCAAGGACCACGGCACCGGGCACGGCCCGGCCGGCGGCGCCGTGGCCGACCACCCGCACCAGGCGCCGCCCCACCAGGCACCGCCCGGCCAGGACCCCGGCGCACCGATGCCGCCGTGGGTGCCGCAGGGTCCCGGCTTCACCCCGCCCGGTTCGAAGCCGCCGCACCCGCGCAACCTGCTCGCCGGGTGCGCGGTGTGGGCACTGATGGCCTGCACGTGCCAACTGCTCTGCTGCGACCACAACGACCCGTTCAGCCGCGAGCGCCGCAAGGGCTTCTGCGAGCGGCACGACTGCTGTGACTGCTGTGACTGCTGCAGCGGGTGCGACGGGTGCGGCGACTGCTGCAGTTGCTGTGACGGTTGCGACGGATGCGACTGCGGCTGCGACTGCTGACCCCCCGTCAGCCGACCTCGGCCGCGGCGCCCGCCGCCCCCTCCTGATCGACCGACGTCGGCCCGGGGTGCCCCCGCAGCACCCCGGGCCGGTCCACGCCCTCGCGTTCCGCCCGCTCACCCCCGCCCTCGCCGCGCCGCCACAGCGGAACCACCGCCACCGGGCGCCACTCGGCGAGCTCAGGCATCGCGCCCCGCCGCCTCCCGGTCCGCCGCCAGCGAGTGCTCCAAACTCGCCAACAACTGCCGGAACCGCTCGGTGTCCTGCTCCGTCATCCGCCCCTCGGGCGCTGCTCCCGGCCACTCGGCCGTTCTGTCGTCCATGCGCCCGAGGCTAGGCGGCGACGATCAATGGCCGATAAACGTCCCCTGGAGCCGGACCCGGCCCCACCCGGGGGCCCGTGGCCCGTTCCGGCCGAGGCGACCGGATCAGCCCGCGAGGGCCGTGTCCAGCAGCAGCCGGGCGGCCTCCTTGGCGTCGGCGGCGGCCGTCGGGTCGCCGTGGACGGCCGCGGTGGTGATGGCCCCCTCGGCGAGCAGGGTGAGGTGCACGGCGGTGGCGGGCGGGGCGCCGGCGGCCTCGGCCAGACCGGCGAGATAGCCGGCGAACTCCTCCTTGTGGTGCCGTGCGACGGCCGCCACCACGGGCGTGGTGGCACCCAGTTCGCCGAAGGAGTTGACGAACGCGCAACCGCGGAAGTCGGGTTCGGCGAACCACTGGCCGAGCCAGTCGAAGACCGCGAGCAGCCGGTCCCGGGGCGGTCCGCCGGTGCGGGAGACGTACGCGGCGAGGCTTTCCCGCCAGCGGCCGTCGCGGCGCAGCAGGTAGGCCTCGACCAGGTCGTTCTTGGACGGGAAGTGCTGGTACAGGCGGCGCATCGTCATGCCGGAGGCGGTCCGGACGGCGTCCATGCCGACCGCCTGGATGCCCTGCCCGTAGAACAGCTCCTCGGCCGCGTCGAGGATGCGGGTCCGCGGGTCTTCGTGCTCCATCTGCCGTGCCCTTTGCGCGAGAACGATAGTTCTCCTATCGTAACCACTGACGCGAGAACGATCGTTCTCACTCGTCGAGTACCCGTCCCGTGGAGTACCCGTCCCGAGGAGTTCACGCATGGCCGACCAGCACGACGGGCAGCGCCCGCCCCTGCCCCCGTTCACCGAGGAGACCGCCCGGCAGAAGGTCCGGGCCGCCGAGGACGCCTGGAACACCCGCGACCCGCAGCGCGTCGCCCTCGCCTACACACCCGACAGCCGCTGGCGCAACCGCGCCGAGTTCCTCACCGGCCGCGAGCGGATCGCCGCGTTCCTCACCCGCAAGTGGCAGCGCGAGCTCGACTACCGGCTGATCAAGGAGCTCTGGGCGTACGACGGCGACCGCATCGCCGTCCGCTTCGCCTACGAGTGGCACGACGACGCCGGGCAGTGGTACCGCTCCTACGGCAACGAGAACTGGGAGTTCGCCCCGGACGGACTGATGGCGCACCGCCACGCCTCCATCAACGACCTGCCGATCACGCCCGAGGAGCGCCTGTTCCACTGGCCGCCCGGCCGCCGCCCCGACGACCACCCGGGCCTCACGGCGCTCGGCCTCTGAGGCGCACACCCGGGCCCTGACGGCCCTGACGGGCCCTCGGCCGGGGGCTGCTGACGCCGCGTCGGCGGCCCGGCGCAGCAGCCCCGGCAGGGCATCGGGGCGGCACGGCGCAACAGGGCGTCAGGGCCTCCGGCCACACTGTTCCACGGCTGTGACACACCGCGAACCGGTCATTGACCTGGCCCTGGGACGCTTCCTTCTCGTAAGCGAACAGCACCCGAGGGGGACCTGGAATGTCCGTGCGCAACAGATTCGGCACCGCCGCCGCGATCGCCCTGATGACCACCGTCGGCGCGGTCCTGCTCTCCGCCTGCGGGCCCGACAGCTCGGACTCCGGTCCCACCGCGGCCCCGACCGGCGCCGTCCCCGGTTCGGCGGCGCCGGGGACGGCTTCGCCCGGGACGGGCTCCCACCCCGGCAGCCCCGCGCCGGGCGGCAAGGAGGTCAACGGCACCTCCGCCGCCAACCACCTCACCATCAGCACGGGCACCCAGACCGTCGCGATGAACGGCGCCACCGTCGACTTCGGCACCACCGTCCGCGACCTCGCGTGGTCCCCCGACGGCAAGAAGGCCGCGTTCGTCAACGGCAACGGCGACCTGGTGACCGCCAACCCGGACGGCACCGGGAAGGTGACCCTCGCCAAGAACCCCGGTGGGGAGACCTGGTCCCACCCCACCTGGCAGCACGCCACCACGGACCCCGGCGTCACCACCGTCCCCGGCGCCCTCGACCGCTTCGACACCATCGTCTTCGCGAGCAGCAAGGGCGGCGCGCTGAAGCTGGAGAAGGTCCCCACCAAGACCCCCGGCGCCACCCCCGAGGTGCTCACCCCGCACAACTCCGAGGGCGGCTCCGAGGACATGCCGCAGCCGCCGCAGACCGGCAACACCTGGGCCAACGCGGGCGGCCACCGCGGCGAGATCGCCTACGCCAACACCCCGGCCGGCGAGGTGTACATCTACGACGACTACATCCGGCCCTCGACCCGCGACCTGGGCAAGGGCTCCCAGCCCGCCCTCTCCCCCGACGGCGAGCACCTGGTCTTCGTCCGCTCGGTGAACGGGCACGACCACCTGTTCACCCGCTCCACCCAGTTCGACCAGAAGGCCGAGAAGGACCTCACCCCCTCGGCCACGACCGACTACACCGAGCCCGCCTGGTCCCCCGACGGCAAGACCATCGCGGCCCGCACCCCGGACGGCGTCAGCACGCTGCCCGCCGACGGCTCCGCCGCGCCGACCCAGGTCTCCACCATCAAGGGCCTGCCCGCCTTCCGGCCGTGAGCCGGGCCCGGCCGCGAGCGGGAGCGGGCAGCGGCGATCACCCGGTCGCCGGCCCCGCTCCCGGCTGCCGCACCCGGCCGGGCTGCGCCAACTCGGCGCGCAGCTCGGCCAGGTGCTCGTCGGCCGACTCGTGCGGCAGGTACTCGACCAGGTCGAGGAAGCGGAACAGCACCCGGCTCTCGGTGACGGCGTACTCGTAGTCGCCGAACCCGACCACCGCGCCCAGCCCGCCGCGCGCCGCCCCGCGGACGGCGGCCGACGTCAGCGCGTCGGCCGTGTCCTCGGCGGTCACCTGCCGGCGGGCGTTCGGGCGCGCCAGGTAGGGGCAGACCATCGACGCGTAGAGCATGCAGGCGCGGTGCCCGGGGCCTTCCATGGTCGGCGCGAGGTTCCGGTACGGGCGCCCGTCCGCCAGCGCCCCGGCGATCGCGGCGCTCTCGGCGGGCCCCACGACCCGCCACACCGGTCCGCGCTCCATGAACCCGCCGCACACCGAACAGCGGCGCTCCAGCGCACAGTTGGCGCTGCGCCCGTGGTCGGTCAGCGCGAACTGGGGCTCACCCCCGTGCCACGGCGTGATCGCCGGCACCGGGTACCCCCGCCCGTCCCGGGGCCGCGCCCCCACACCGTCCGGCATCGGCACAAGTTCGAATCGCACGGCCCTATCGATACCAGGCCCGGGCCCGCCGGGTCGACCCCCGGGCCGGGACCGGCGCAGGGACCGAAGCCGAGCCGGGGCCGGCGCGGCGGGCCCTAACCCTCCCCCGCCTCCTCCTGGACCAGCATCACCTTCCGCAGCAGGTCCGCCAGCGTGCGCCGCTCGTCGGCGGAGAGCACGCCGAGCAGTCGGCGCTCCTCCCGCCCGACCACGTCGAGGGCCTCGTGCCAGGCGGCGCGACCGGCGTCCGTCAGCTCGATGTCGACCTTCCGGCGGTCCGCCGTCGAGGGCGTGCGCACGACGAAGCCCCGCCGTTCCAGGGTCTCCAGGCGGCCGGTGATCGACGCCGGGGCGAGGTTGAGGTCGGCGCGGAGGTCGGAGGGGGCGGCGTGGCCGCCGAGGCCGGCGAGGACGTGCAGGGTGTCGAACTCGTGCTTGTGCAGGCCGTAGTCGGCGACGCCCTGTTCGCGGACCCGGCCGAGGTGACGGGTGAGCCGCGACATCCGGGTGACGGCGGCCTCGATGTCCGGGTCGAGGTCGGGCAGCACCGGCTGCCAGCGGTCGACGTGGCCGTCCGTCCAGTCGCGGGGCGGGGTGTCGTGCTGGTGGAGGTGTTCGGCCATGTCAGGAGTCTACAAACCCTCAGGCAACGAGCAGGCACCGAAATATTCGTTGCCAAAATTTCGGTACCGAAATACAGTGCGCCGCGTGATCGAACACCCCTTGCGCCTGCCCGGCTTCCGCCTGCTCTTCCTCGGCCGCACGATCTCCACCCTCGGCGACGCCGTCGTCCCCGCCGCCCTCGCCATCGCCGTCACCCGGGCCACCGGATCCTCGGCCGCGCTCGCCGTGGTGCTGGGCTGCGCGATGGTGCCGCGACTGTTCCTGCTGCCGTTCGGCGGCGTGGCCGGCGACCGCTTCGACCCGCGCCTCGTCGCGCTCACCACCGACCTGGTGCGGGCCGTCGCCCAGCTTCTCGTCGGCCTGGAACTGCTCGGCGGGCACCCGAGCCTGCCGCACATCGCGATCGCCTCCGCCGTCGGCGGCGCCGCCTCCGCCTTCGCCATGCCCACCGCCTCGCCGCTGGTCGCGGCCACCGTCCCGGGCGAGCACCGGCTGCGGGCCAACGCCCTGCTCGGCACCGCGAGCGGCGCCGCCCGCCTGGCCGGCCCGGCCCTCGCCGGGGTGCTGGTGTACACCGCGGGGCCCGGCTGGGCGTTCCTGCTGGACGGCGCCTCCTTCGTGCTCAGCGCCGCACTGCTCACCCGGCTCACCGTCGAACCCGCCGGCGCGGCCGACGAGACCGACCGCACCCCGGGCGGACCGCGCTCGCTGCGCCGGGACCTTGCCGAGGGCTGGAGCGAGGTGCGCGCCCGGGACTGGTACTGGACCAGCCTGATCGCCCACGGGATCTGGAACGGCGCCAGCGCCGTACTGCTCACCCTCGGCCCGCTGATCGCCGCCACCCGCCTCGGCGGCGACGGCGCCTGGGTGGCGGTGACCCAGGCCGGGGCGGTGGGCCTGCTGGTGGGCTCGCTGATCGCCGGACGGCTCCGCCCGCGGCGCCCGGTGCTGGCCGGCAACCTCGCCCTCGCGCTGTACGGGCTGCCGCTGCTCGCGCTCGCCGTCCCGACGCCGGCGCCCGTCGTGGTGGCCGCGCAGGCGGTGGCGATGGCCGGGCTGGGCTTCCTCAACCCGGTGTGGTCGACGGTGGTGCAGCAGGACTTCCCGGCCGCGACCCTGGCCCGGGTCACCTCGTACGACTGGCTGCTCTCGCTGGGCGCAGCCCCGGTCGGGTACGTCCTGGCACCGCTGGCCGCCGACGCCTGGGGCAGCCGGGTGCCGCTGCTGGCGGCCGCGGCGCTGGTGACGCTGGTCTGCGCGGGCACGGCCGCCGTGCCGGGGGTCCGCCGGCACGGCACACGGCCCGCGGCCGAGCCCGCATCCGGGAACGGCAACGGGAACGCAGCCGGGAACGGCAATGCGGCCGCAACCGCGCCCGGGCCGGCGGCCGAACAGCCACCGGCCCGGGTTCAGGATCAGGAACGGGAGCGCGGTCAGGAACGGGATCGGGATCGGGCACAGGCCCGGATCACGCCCTGACCGCCGCCGCTCAGTTCCAGATGCCGGTGATGTCGCTCGCGGAGGCCGCGTTGCCCGCGTGGCTGCCGGTGCCGGCCAGGTCCTCCAGGGTGCGCAGCACGTTGTAGTGGTTGTAGGTGGTGGCGGAGCTGCTGCCGGGGGTGACGTGGGCGCCGTAGACCACGGTCGGGATCCGGTTGCCGGAGAGGCTGTTGTCCTCGTCGAAGGTGACGACCAGCAGGCTGTTGTGGGTCTGCGCCCAGGTGGCGTAGGCGCCGAGGTTGTTCTTGATCCAGGTGTCGCCGGTGCTGACCGAGCAGTCGTGCATGTCGCTGCAGAGGTTCGGCACCACGAAGGAGACGTTCGGCAGGGTGCTGTAGTCGGTCGGGAACTGCGCGAAGGTCTTGGCGCTGCTGAGCGGGACGTTGCCGAAGCCGAACCACGGGTTGTGCTTCTGCGCGTACTTGCCGCTACTGCAGACTGTGCTGCCCTGGCTGGGCAGGGTCTCGTTGTAGCTGGCCCAGGTCTTGCCGGCGGCGATGACCTCGGAGGCCAGGTTGGCGCTCTGGAAGCCTCCGACCGTCACGCAGCTGTCGTCGACGCGGCCCTGGGTGGAGCCGGAGAACAGCGCGTAGTAGTTCGGCTCGCTCGGGTGGGTGATGCCGAAGGACTGGGTGAGGTTGGCGCCGCCCGCCTTCAGGGAGTTGAGGTACGGGGCGCTGCTGCTCCCGATGACCTGGGTGTAGGCGTGGTTCTCCATCACCACGACGATGATGTGGTCGGGCGTGGGCAGGGCGGCCGCCTGCGCGGTGGTGGCGGTCGCGGCCCACAGGCCGGCGGAGGCGGCGACCAGGGCGACGGCGGAGCCGATCGCGGTGGCGGTGCGGCGGGAGCGGGGGCTCTTGGGCTTTGTGGACGAAGTCATGACAATCCTTGGGTGAGGAGCGGCCCGGCGAGCCGCTCGGCCTGGGGGGTGGGAACGTCTCCCGTACGGCGGGTGCGCGCATCGCTGCCGGCGCAACCGCCCGCGTGAGGACGGCTGGTGACGGCTAGTACGGCGTGCCGTTCGCGAAGTCGCGGGCGACGGTCGACTCGATGGTGTCGAGCACCCCGGAGTCCGTGGTGATCAGGCCCAGCTCGCGGTTGTGGTTCAGCGAGTTGTCGGAGAAGTTCTCCGAGCCCGCGAACACCTTGGCCGAGGCCGTGCCGTAGTCGGCGACGATCGCCTTGGCGTGGACGTACAGGCCGGTGGTCGACGAGTAGGTGACGACCGCGCCGCCCGCCGCGGCCACCTGGTCGAAGTCGTCGGCGTACGAGCTCGGGTTCATGCCGACCACGCGCACCCTGACGCCGCGCGCGGCGGCCGCGGCGACGGCGTCCACCAGGGCAGGGTCGCCGAACTCCAGCTGCTCCAGGTCGAGGCTGGTCCGCGCGCCGTTGATCAGGGCCAGCAGCCGGGACTGCGAGTCGGTGGGCGACCAGACCAGGTTGTCGCCGTCGGCCGGGGTGACGGCGGTCTTGGCGTAGTCGGCGGCGAAGACCCGCTCGATCGCGGCGACGTCGTTGGCGTCGGTGTCGACGACGCCGTAGTCGCGGTCGTTCGCGTAGTAGGTGGAGTCCAGGTTGCCCGTCATGATCAACGACGTGGCGCCGTCCACCGTCACGGTCTTCTGGTGGGTGTAGACGAAGGCCGTGGAGGAGTACGTCACGCCGACCCCGGCGGCCCGCAGGGCCGAGAAGGCGGAGCCGTTGACGGAGGTGTGCGCGCCGTCCAGGATCACCCGGACCTTCACCCCGGCCCGCTGACGGGCGATCAGGGCGTTGACGGCGGTGGTGTCGCGCAGCTCGTACATGGTGACGTCGACGGACCGGGTCGCCGAGTTGACGAGGTTGTCGACCACGGTGTGGTCCTGGTCGGGGAAGACGATCGCGGTGAACCCGGCGGAGGCCGTGGTGGCCGCGTGGGCGTTGCCGGACAGCGGTATCAGACCGGCGGTGGCGAGCAGCAGGGCGCCGGCGCGGCGCGCCAGGGAGGACAGGGGCATGGGGAAGCTCCGTGGTCGGCGAGGGGCTGGCGAGCGGAAGCTGGGGCGGGGCAGGGCGGCGCTGGGGCGGGGCGTCGGGTGAGGGGTTCCGGCGGGCAGGGGGCCGGCGCGGGGAGCGCACCGGAACGCGCGTCAGGCGCCCGAACAGCATGATGTGCAGCCGTCAACGCGGGTAGACGACAGCAGGTGAAACCTTGGCCCCGGAGCGGGAAACGAACGGTGCGGCCGACACGCCGGTGTCCGTAACGGGCGATGCGGGCGAACCGGTTCACGTTGCCTTCGACCGTCCCGGCCGGTGATAGTGATCTTCGATCGGCGCGGCCCGACGCCGCGTCAGCTGACGAGAGAACCGAGGAACATGGCGAAGACCAGCCTTCTGCGTCCCCTCGCGGTGGCCGCCACCGCTGCCGTCCTGGTGGCGACCGGTGCCGCCCACGCCGTGGCCGCCGACCGGGGCACCGCCGACGCGCCCGCCTCCGACGTCCCCGGCGTGCTCGCCGCCCTCCAGGCCACCACCGGGGCCGGCGCCCCGGGTGCCTTCGCGGTGATCCGCGACCACGGCGACAAGGAGAGCACCCGCTCGGTGTCGGTCGGCAAGGCCGACCTGGACGGGACTCCGATGAACTCCTCGTGGAGGTTCCGGGTCGGCAGCAACAGCAAGATGTTCACCGCCGTTCTCGTGATGCAGCTGGCGGAGGAGGGCCGGATCGACCTCGACAAGCCGCTGCGCGACTACCTGCCCGAGGGCACCCTGCCGGAGGGCTGGACCATGACCGGCCGTCAGGTGATGGAGCACCGGGCGGGCATCTACGACCACACCAACGACCTGCTGGAGCAGGCCGGTGAGGAGACCACCAGCGCGTTCGAGGCGCGCATCCGCACCAAGGAGTACGACCCGCGCGAGCTGGTGGCGATGTCGGTCAAGCACGGCCCGCAGTACACCCCCGGCAGCCGCTACTCCTACTCCAACACCGACTTCGTGCTGATGGGCCTGGCGGTCGAGCACCTCACCGGGCAGCCGTACGCCGAGGTGCTGAACGAGCGGATCATCCAGCCGCTCCACCTGCGCAAGACCTCCTTCGTGGTGCCCGACCAGCGGATCCAGGGAGCCCACGTCACCGGCTACCTGACCAACGACGACCGCAGCAAGCCGCTGCTGGACTCCACCGAGCAGAACGGCTCCTGGGTCTGGAGCGCCGGCGCCGTCATCTCCGACGCCGGGGACCTCGACCGCTTCCTCACCGCGCTGCTGGCCGGCGGCGCGGGAGGGCTGGTCTCGGACGACTCGGTGCGCCAGATGACCGCCGCCCTGCCGACGCCCACCGCGAAGATCTCCTACGGCCTGGGCCTGCGCCGCATCTCGCTGTCCTGCGGGGACGTGTACGGCCACGGCGGCATCGTGCAGGGCTTCCAGACCCAGTCCTTCGTGACCCAGGACGGGCGGCGCAGCGTGGTGGTCTTCGCCAACGCCTCCAACAACGGCGCGGTGACGCAGGGGCTGATGAACACGCTGGAGCCGGCCTTCTGCGGCAAGAAGCCGGCGGTCGCACCGCGGACGGCCTTCGCGCCGCGTGCCGACCTCCCGAGTGCCGACCTCCCGGCTGCCGACGCCAACGGTGCCGGTGCTCCGGGCAGCGCCCCGGTGGCGCAGCTGCCCGTGGTGGAGGACACCCGGATCTGACCCCGGATCCGACCCCGGCTGACGAGGCGGCCCGATCCCCCGGGTGCCCGTTCCCTCCGACTGCGGGCAGGGAACGGGCGCTCGGGGTCAGTGCCGGGGCGGCGCCGGCCGCGGGCCGTCCGCGCTCAGGTCGGTGAGCGCCTCGGTGAGCAGTTCCCGGGCCTCCTCGGGGCGGCCCTGTTCGATCAGCGCGGTGCCGAGCTCGGTCAGCGTCTTGGTCATGCTGTCCGGCCGCCCGACGGCCTCGTAGTGCACCAGGGCCTGCCGGTAGGCCTTCTCGGCGGCCGGCCAGCGCTTCAACGCCGCGCGGTCCAGGCCCAGTTCGTGGGCGGTCATGGCCGCCAGCAGGTTCATCAGCGGCGCGGACCAGCGCTCCACCAGCTCCAGCGCACCGGCCAGCGCCCGCCTGCGGACGTCCACCGCCTCCTCGGCCCGGCCGGAGTCCCGCAGGCAGTTGGCGGCGCCACGCAGGGTGACCAGCCGGCCGATCATCGCCGCGCGGCTGTCGAGCTCGGCGAAGGCGTCCGCCGCCCGGTGGAAGGCGTCGGTCGCCTCGCGGTGCCGCCGCAGGTAGCGCAGGCCGGAGGCCAGGTAGGTGAGCGCCCACCCCTGCTGCTCCCGGTCACCCGACTCCTGGGCCAGCTCCAGCCCCTCGGCGGCCAGTTCGATGCCGCGCTGGTAGCGGTGCAGACAGGTGACGTACGTCCAGGCCAGGTAGTTGACGTGCACCCCCTCGGCGCGCCGGTCGCCGAGCGCGCGGGCGGCGTCCACCGAGAGCTGGAACACCTCCGCCCAGATGCCCCAGCTGAGCAGCCGGTCGGAGAACCAGTGCATGGCCTCGGCGGTGTCGACCACCTCCCGGTACCGGCCGGCCTGCTCCGCCTGGTACAGCGCGGCCAGCCACTCCGCGTGCTCGTCCTCCAGCCAGCGGGCGGCCTCGGTGAGGTGCGCGGAACCGGCGGTCGCGGCTGCGGCCCCGCCGTGCTCGGGGTCGAAGCGCAGCCCGTAGCCGGCGGCCCGGTCGAGGATCCAGCGCCCGGCCCGGGTACGGGCCTCGGCCAGCTCCCCGGCCGTCTCGTCGACGGCCAGCCGCTCACTCGCGTAGAGCCGCACCAGGTCGTGCAGGCGGTAGCGGTCCGGGGTGGCCGGCTGCACCAGCCCGGCATCGACCAGCTGCTCCAGCACCAGCTCGGTGCGGCCCGGCGCCCGGCCGGCGTAGGCCGCGGCGACAACCGCCGTGAAGTCCGGGCCCGCGGTCAGCGCGCAGCGCCGCAGGACCAGCCGGGACTCGGCGGGCAGGCGGCGGTAGGACAGCTCGAAGGCCGGGCGGACCGCCAGGTCCCCGGTCTCCAGCAGGTCCAGGCGGTTCTCCTCGACGGCCAGCTGGCGCACCAGATGGGCGACCGGCTGCTGCGGCCGGGCGACCAGCCGCTGCCCGGCGATCCGCAGCGCCAGCGGCAGGTAGCCGCAGAGCCGGGCCAGTTCGGCAGTGGCGTCGGGCGCGGCCTCGATCCGCTCCCGGCCGGCGATCCGGGCCAGCAGGCCGGCCGCCTCGGCCGGGGCGAGCACGTCCAGGCCCAGCCGGTGCACCGACTCCAGGCCGGGCAGCGCGTTGCGGCTGGTCACGATGGTCACGGCCGGTCCGGAGCCGGGCAGCAGCGGGCGCACCTGGCTCTCGTCGGCGGCGTCGTCCAGCACCAGGACCAACCGCCGCTCACGCACCAGCGCCCGGTAGAGGCCGGCCCGCTCCTCCGTCCCCGCTGGCACCGCCGCATCCTCGACGCCGAGGGCGCGCAGCACCTGGCCGAGGGCGTCGCGGGCGGACAGCGGCTGCGCGGACATGCCGCCGAGGTCGAGGGAGAGCTGGCCGTCCGGGAAGCGCCCGGCCAGGACGTGGGCGGCGTGCAGCGCGAAGGCCGTCTTGCCGAGGCCGGGCTGACCGCTGACCAGCACCACCCGGGGGTGGGCGGGCCGGTCGTCCGAGGCGAGGCCGACGAGGGCGGCCAGGGCGCCCTCGCGGGCGGTGAAGTCGGCGATGTCGCGGGGCAGGGCGAGGGCGCTCTGGCCCGCAACGCCGGGTGACGCCCGGTGGACCGGCTCCCGGGGCGCGGCCTGGGCCGGGACGCCCGCCCGGCCCGGCCGGACCCCGCGCGGGCGCCCGGACTGCGCGGCACGGTCCAGCTCCTGCGCCTGCCCGCCGTCCAGCCCGAGGGCGACGGCCAGGGCCTGCACGGTGCGCCGCTGCGGCCCGCGGGTACGGCCGCGCTCCATGTCCCCGAGGGCGCGCAGGCTGACCCCGGCCGCCGCGGCCAGCTCCTCCTGGGTCAGGCCGGCCGCCACCCGGTGCCCGGCCAGCAGGCGGCTGAACCCGCCCACGTCGGTGCCCGTCCCGTCGACCCCGGTCGCCATGCCCGCCACCTCACTCACTCGGTCCTGCCGGTCCTGCCGGTTCCGCACGTCCGCGCGTTCGCCCGTCCGTGCGTCCGCGCGTTCGTACGTTCGCCCGTTCACGCGTCCGCGCGTTTCGCACTTCCGCCTGGCCCCCGCGCCCGACGGGAACCGCCGGGCAGAAGTACGGCCGGGCGGCAGAAATCCTCGCACCCGATCGTTCGTCGGCGTCCCACGCCGGTCCGGGCGCACTGCCCGGGGGCCGGACGGCCCGGTGCGCGGGCGGCTCCACCCGCCGGAACTGCCGGTAGTTCCGCCTGTGGTTCCGCTCCTTGGACAACGGCTCGACGGCGGGGCGCGGTTCACTCCGGGTTCCCGTTCCCCGCCGCCGGGCTGCTCTCCGGGCTGTCCGTCAGCTGCCGCCCGCCGTCGGCGGCTCGGCACGGCGCCGGGTCTCGGCCCCCTCCGCGCTGCGGCCCAGCTCGTCCAGCAGGTCCGCGAGCAGGCCGTACGAGCGGGCCTCCAGCGCGGGATCGCCCACGGTGCGGCCGAGGGCGACGGCGAGCCGGGCCGAGGAGAGCGCGGCGTCGCGACGGCCGAGCGCGTGCAGGGCGCGCGCGCGGCTGTGGGTGGCGAGGACGGCCGGGGCGCCGCCGGAGCGGGCGGTGGCCGCCCGGACGGCTTCGTCCGCGTGGGCGAGGGCCGGGCCGGGGTCGCCCGCCAGGACCAGGGCGTCGGCGAGGCCGGTGAGCGAGGGGACCAGCAGATGGTCGGTGGCCGGGGTCCGGGCGGCGGCCACCAGGTCGGTGAGCAGGGGCAGCGCCCGCTCGTAGCGGCCGGCCCGCAGCAGTGCGGCGGCCACCCGGCTCCGGCAGTGGTGGCGCAGCGCCGGGTCGCCGGCCCGATCGGCCGCGGCGACGGCGAGGTCCAGCTGCTCGGCGGCCGTGCGGTGGGCGGCGCGGGCGATGTGCAGGACGGCGAGGTCGGTGCCGAGCCGGGCCACGGCCGACTCGTCCCCGTCGGCGTGCGCGGCGCTCAGCCCGGCCTCGACGACGGCCCGCCAGTGCCTCGGCTCGTGACCGGTGGTCTCGTACAACAGCGAGATGCGGTGGGCGAGTTGCCAGGATCCGGTGGTCCGCCCGTACTGCTCGGCGCTGACCACGACGGCGCGCAGGGCGCTCTCCTCGCGGCGGAACCAGGCCGCCGCCCGCTCACCGGCGCCGGCCGTCGGGCACCCCGCCGACGTGCACCCGGCCGTCCGGTCTGCAGTCACGTCCAGGTAGTGGGCGATCAGCCGGTCGAGCGCCACGAACCTTTCATCGCAGGTGAGTTCGGCGGCCTGCCGGGCGGCGTGGCGGCGCACCAGCTCGCGCCGGGCGTAGCGGCCGGGGGCCGTCTCCTCCAGCAGGTGGACAGCGTCCAGCCCGGCCAGCAGGGTGCGGGTGGCGGCGGGCGGGAGGTCGGCGAGGGCGGCGGCGGTGTCGGTGTCGATCACCGCGCCGGGGTGCAGGCCGAGCAGGGTGAACAGCCGGGCGGCGTCGGGCGGCAGGGTCCGGCACGTCCGGTCCAGGGCGGCGATGAGGCCGATCGGGCCGCGCGCGGAGATGGCGCCGGTGCCCGCGAGCGTGGCCAACCAGGTTTCCTCACCGGCGAGTTCACGGGCGAGGTCGCCCGGGGACCAGTCGGGCCGGGCGGCCAGCCGGGCGGCCGCCAGGCGCAGCGCGAGCGGCAGGCGGTCGCAGTGCTCGGCCAGTTCGGCGAGTTCCGCGGCGGTGTCCGGGTCGTCCCCAGTCCGCTCCGGTCCGAGCGTGCGGGCGAGCAGCGCGGTGGCGTCCTCGCAGGTGAGCGGGCCCAGCGGCAGCGGAAGGCCGCCCTCGCGGACGAGCAGCCGCAGCAGGCGGCCACGGCTGGTGACAACGGCGACGGGCCCGGGACCCCCGCCCTCGCGATCCGGATCCCCGGCGCCGAGCCCTGGCCTCCCGCGCCCGGGGTCCGTCGGCGGTGGCGGGTCGGGCAGCAGCGGGGCGAGCTGCTCGTAGGAAGCGGCGTCGTCCAGCAGGATCGCCATCCGCCGACCGGCGACCAACTCGCGGTACCGGCGGGAGCGTTCGGCGGTCGACGCGGGGAGGGCGTCCTGGGCGACACCCAGGATGGTGAGGAACTCGCCCAGCACGTCGGCGGGTTCGCGCGGCCCGTCCGGGTCGAAGCCGCGCAGCTCGGCCCGGAGGACACCGTCCGGGAACTGCCCGGCGCCGTGCCGCGCCGCCCACTGCCGGACCAGGGCGGTCTTGCCGACCCCGGCCGGGCCGGTGACCAGGATCGGGCGGCCGGCCCGGGCGGCGGGCAGGGCCTCGTCCAGCCGGGCGAGCTCGGCGCCCCGGCCGACGAAGCGGCGGTCGACCGGGTCCGGCCGGGCCCCGAACGGCTCACCGGCGCGGCGCAGTTCCGGCCCGGGCGGGCCGGACAGCCGGGCCAGCGCGCGCTCGTACCGCTCGCGGGCCTCCGCGCGCCGACCGTCCTGCTCCAGGCAGCGGATCAGCCGGGCGGTCAGCGTCTGCCGGTGCGGGTGGGCGTCGGCAGCCTCGGCCAGTTCGGCGGCCGACTCGCCGCCGCGGCCCGCCCGCAGGCGCCCGTCGGCCAGCCGTTCCAGGGCGCGCAGCCGCAGGTCGGTGAGGTGCGGGAGGGCCCGCTCGCGCAGCCGGACGGAGCCGCAGTCGGCGAGCGCCGGGCCGCGCCACAGGTCCAGGGCGGCGCGCAGCAGGGGCAGCACCGGGTCCTCCGCGCCCGGTTCCCCGGGGGTTCCGGGCCCGGGCAGCAGCACGTCGGCCTCCTCGCAGAGGCGGACGAAGCGCAGCGCGTCGACCCGCTCCGGATCACCGGCCAGTAGGTACCCGGAGCCCCGGGTGTCCAGCACCAGCGCCGGGTCGTCCAGCAGGTGGCGCAGCGCCGCGACGTGCCCCTGCAGTGCGGCCCGCGCGGTGGGCGGCGCCGCGCCGTCCCAGACCAGCTCGATCAGTTCCTCGGTGGCCACCGTCTGGTTCAGCCGTACGGCCAGCGCGCTCAGCAGGGCCCGCCGCTTGGGGGCCGAGGGCGTCACCGCCGTCCCGTCCTCCCGCCGCACGAGCATCGGCCCGAGCAGATCGATGTGCACGCGTCCCTCCCCTCCCCCACCTGCGGACTCCGGTCCGAGGATAGGCCCGACGGCCGGCCCCGGCCGTTCATGATCCTGCGGACCGCTCCGCCCCGCCGGGCGGGGCCCGGTGCTCCGACCAGGCCGGCCACACGTCCGACTCCGGGCCCGGCTCCGGCCCGGCGAGGACCCGCACCGTGAACGGTACGAACTCGTCGGCGGTGTCCCGGGCGGTGAAGCCGGCCGCGGACAGGATCGCGGTGATCGCGGTGATCGCGGCGGCCATCGCGCTACCCGCTGCGCCAGGTACTCGAACCGGGCGCGTGGGTCCGTGCTCCGTGGTTCCACCATGGCCGCACGGTACCCGGCCGGTCCGACACGAACGGTCCGGGCCGGGACCGGCGTCCCTCGTGAGCCCGGGGCCGGCGTGGGCCGAGGAGTGGCGCCCCTCGGCGACCGACGCAACCGGTCCGGGCCCCGACCACGTCAACCGGGGGCAGGAGCGACGACCTGCCGCGGACCGGACCGGTTCGCGCACTACACTGCTCCACCCCGAGCCCACTCCGGGTGGGGTGAGCGGCGATCGTGGGGGTACCTGGTGCGGATTCGGCTGCTCGGCCCGGTGGAGTTGCGGGCCGGGGCGGACGGCTTCACCACGTTGGCGGGGGCCCAGCGCCGGGCCGTCCTCGCACTGTTGGCGCTGGGGCTCGGACGCGTCGTCACCGTGGACCGGTTCTGCGAGGCGCTGTGGGGCGAGCGGCCGCCGGCCAGCGCGCGGGCGGCGGTGCAGGGGCACGTCGCCGCGCTGCGCAAGGTGCTCGCCGACACGCCGTTCGAGCTGCACACCCGGGCGTCCGGCTACCTGCTGACCGGGCCGGCCGACGAGGTGGACGCGCTGCGCTTCGAGTCGCTGACCGCCCTGGCCGCCGATCACGCCGATCACGCCGGGCACGCCGATGCCTTCGACCTCGCCGGAGCCACCGGCACCGTCTCCGGCGACGCCGAGGCGATCGCCCTGCTGGAGGAGGCGCTGCGGCTGTGGCGCGGCGAGGCCCTGGCCGACCTGCCCGACACCCCGCTGCGCACCGCCGCGGTGGACCACCTGAAGCAGTCCGGCACCGCCGCCCTGCTGCGCTGGGCCTCGCTGCGGCTGCGCCAGGGCATGGGCGCCGCGGCGGTGCCGGTGCTGGAGCAGCACGTCCGGACGAACGAGCTGCGCGAGGAGCTGGTGGCGCTGCTGATGCGCTGCCTGCACCAGGCGGGACGCCCCGCGGACGCGCTGGCCGCCTACCACCAGGCGCGGCTGCGGCTCGACCGCGAGTTGGGGATCCGGCCCGGTCCGGCCCTGCAGGCGGCCCTGGCCGAGGTGCTGGCCGACGACGGGCCGGCCCCGGCTCCCCTGCCGCCGACGGCTGCCGCCGCCCGCGTCCCGGAGCAACTCCCCCGCCGCATGGTGGACTTCGTCGGACGGCAGGCCGAGCTCGACCGGCTCGACGAGGCCTGCGCCCCGGACCGCGCCGCGGACGGCCCGGTGCTGGTGGTCGGCCCCGCCGGCGTCGGGAAGAGCGCGCTGGTCACCGCCTGGGCCCACCGGGCCGGTGACCGGTTCCCCGACGGCCGGCTGCACGCCGATCTGCGCGGCCTCGCCCCGGCCGGCCCGGCGCGCCCCGACGCCGTCCTCGCCGACTTCCTGCACGCGCTCGGCGTCCCCACCGACGCCCTGCCCGCCGACCGCGCCGGACGCGCCGCGCTCTTCCGCGAACACACCAGGGACCGACGGCTGCTGGTGGTCCTGGACGACGCCGCCGACCCGGACCAGGTCGCCGACCTGCTGCCCGAGGGGACCGGCTGCGCCGCCGTCGTCACCAGCCGGGGATCGCTGGAGGCCCTGGTCGCCCTCGACGGGGCCACCCTGCTGCGGCTGGCCGCACTGCCCGAAGGCGACGCCCGGCACCTCCTGGAACGCGCCCTGACGCCCGCGCGGGTGCGCGCCGAGCCGGACGCCGCCGCCCACCTCGTCCGCCGCTGCGACCGGCTGCCGCTCGCCCTGCGGATCGCCGCCGCCCGCCTGGCCGCCCAGCCGGAGTGGACGATCGCCGGGCTGGTCGCCGAACTCGACGACGAACAGCGCCGGCTGGCCGTCCTGGATGCCGGCGACGGCCTCGGCATCGGCCCGCAGCTCGATCTGACGCATCGTCAACTCTCCTCGTCCGCCGCAGAACTGCTCACCGCCCTGGCCGTCCACCCCGGCGACGAGGTGGACGCCCTGGCGAGCGCCGCCCTGCTCCGCACCGACCCCGCCACCGCCCACCGGGCGCTCGGCGAACTGGCCGCCCACCACCTGCTCACCGGCACCGCCCCGGCCCGCTACGGCCGCACCGACCTGGTCCGCCTGTACGGCGTCGGACTGCTCGCCGAGCTGCCCGAGGCGCGCCGACGCCTGCTCCGCGAACGCCTCGCGGACTACTACCTCGCCGCCCTCCAGCGCTGCGGCCTCCTCCTCGACCCCGGCCAGGAGGACGCCGAGCCGCCCGTCCACGCACCGCAGGCCCTCCCGTCCGTCGGCGACATCCGGACCGCGCTCGACTGGTTCCGCGCCGAGGAACCCGCCGTCCGCGCGCTGGTCGACGCCACCGCCGTCACCGACCCCGCCCGCGCCTGGCGGCTCGCCCTGACCAGCGGCTCGCTCTACTACGGCGCCAGCCGCTTCGCCGACTGGCTCGCCCGCGCCGTCGTGGGCCAGGAGGCCGCCGAGCGGTGCGGGGACCCGGTCGCGGTCGCGCTGCTGCACAACTGCCGGGCGCAGGCCCTCGTCGCGCTCGAACGGCGACACGAGTCGGCCGAGGCGGCCCGGAAGGCGGTGGCCGCCACCGACGCCATCGGTTCCATCGACTCCGCCGACTCCAACGAGTCCACCGACTCCGCCGACGGGCCGCGGGCCGCGTCCGCGCGCGTCCGCTCGCTCGCCACCCTCGCTCTGGTCACCGCCATGCTCGGCAGCTCCGCCGAGGCCGAGCGGCTGGCGGCCTCCGCCACCACCCTCGCCCTCGCCTCGGGCAACCGCCGGCGGCTCGTCGACGCCAAGGTCCACCAGGGCTGGGTGAGCCTGGCGACCGGCGACCGGGACGGCGCGCAGCGCCACTCCCGGGAGGCCCGCGAACTGCTGCCGCCCACCCCCGTCACCCAGGTCCACCTCTGGTCGCTGCTGACCGAGGCCCAGGCCCTCCCGCCGACCGTCCGCGACGAGACCGCCGACCTCGCCTGGCACCGGCTGCTCGCCGCCTGCGAGGAGGCCGGCCTGCTCTACCTGCACGCGCTCGCCGAACAGTCCTACGCCGCCCACCTGTTGGCCCGCGGCCGGCAGCGGGAGGTGAGCGGCCGGCTGCGCACCGCGCTGGACCGCTTCCGCTCCCACGACCGGCAGGCGGGCTACCGGAGCGAGTTCACCGCCGCCCTGGAGGAGCTCAACCTCCGCTCGGCGGACTGGTCACCGGGGCGCTGAGACGCCGGACGGTCACCGGCCCGCCGAGACCGCCGGGCGCCGCCGGGAGGCCGAGGCGCCCCGGCGTCACCGGGCCGCCGAGGCGGCGCCGCTCTCCGCCGACGACGACGGGCTCCCGGCCGGGGCGTACCCGTGCTCCGCCGCCAGGACCGGGCGCAGCGCCCGGATCGCGTAGAAGTTGCGGGACTTGACCGTGCCCGGCGGCACCCCCAGCTTGGCCGAGGCCTCCAGCACCGACCGGTCCTTCAGGTGGAGCTCGACCAGCACCTCGCGGTGGTGCTTCTGCACCCGGCGCAGCGCCAGCGCGATGTCCCGCGCGGCCACGACCTGCTCGTACGGGTCCTCGGCGAGCGGGCGGTCCTCCAGCGGCTCGCCGATCACCTCCTTGGCGCGGGCGGCGGCCATCCGGTAGTGGTCGATCGCGATCCGCCGGGCCACCGTGAACAGCCAGGGCCGGCTCTGCTCCGGGCCGTTGCTCAGCGCCTCCGGGTGCTGCCAGGCCCGCAGCAGGGTCTCCTGCAGGATGTCCTCGGCCTTGCCGCGGTCCCCGCCGGTGGCCCGCAGCAGCGAGCGCAGCAGGTAGCCGCCGTGCAGCCGGTGGATCTCGGCGAGCGTGTCCGGGTCGAGGGTCGGACGGTCCTGGCGGTCCTGGCGGGCGCGGCGGTCCCGGCCGTCCTGGCGCGCCTGGTCTGTGGCAGCCGCCGCCGCGTCCGACGGGCCCGCGGCGGGCTCGGTGACGGGCATGGGCTGAGCAACGAACGGCTTCGACACGCGCTACCTCTCAGGTCGGGCAGGGGGGCGCGGTACGGGCAGGGCACCGCTGGGCGCCGACCGGACGGGCCCGGCGGCGACTGCAACAGCACACTGCCGGACCCCGCCAAGTCCTCGCCAACGATCCGCCAACGCCCCGCCCACGGCACCCGCGCCGCCCGCCGGTGCCGCGTGGGGCGGTGGCACGGGGGGCACGGAGCGAGGGGCAGGGTGCTGCCCTCGGAGGGCGCGTCCGTCAGGCGAGGCCGCCGATCCGATCGGTCGGGATGTCCGTCGGCAGCAGGAGGCCGAGTTCGTCCAGGTCCACCACGTCCACGCGGGACAGCCGGCCGGCCTGCCGGGTGATCATCGCCTCCAGCACCTGCCGGGCGAACCGGCCGTTGCCGAAGGAGCGGTCGCGCCGGGCGCCCCGGAACAGCGTGCCGAGCGCCGTGAGGGTCTCCGGGGTGCAGTCGTAGCCGGCCGCCTCGGCCTGCCGCCGGACGATGGTGACGAGTTCGTCGTCCGCGTAGTGGTCGAAGGTGATCTCGCGGGAGAAGCGGGAGGCGAGGCCGGGGTTGGAGGCGAGGAAGCCCTGCATCTCCTCCCGGTAGCCGGCCGCGATCACCACGACCTCGTCGCGGTGGTCCTCCATCAGTTTCATCAGGGTGTCGACGGCCTCCTGGCCGAAGTCGCCGGCGGCGCCGTGGCGGGGGGTCAGCGTGTAGGCCTCGTCGATGAACAGCACGCCGCCGCGGGCGCGTTCGAAGGCGTCCCGGGTGAGCTGCGCGGTGTGGCCGATGTAGCGCCCGACGAGGTCGGCGCGGGCGACCTCCACGAGCCGGCCGCCGGGCAGGACGCCGAGTTCGGCCAGGAGTTCGCCGTACAGCCGGGCGACGGTGGTCTTGCCGGTGCCTGGCGGGCCGGCGAAGACCAGGTGGTGGCCGATGGCGGCGGCGGGCAGCCCGGCGTCGGTGCGACGGCGGACCTGCCGGGTGAGGTTGAGCAGGTCTTCGACCTGTTCCTTGGCGGCGGCGAGGCCGACCATGGCGCGCAGCCGGTCGAGCAGACCGGGCTCCCCGGGCCCGGCCGCCCGGGCCCCGGCCGCGGCGGCCGGCCCGCCGACGTCGGCGGGCAGCAGCCGGGTGAGTGCGGCGTTGTCGAAGTGCTCCAGCCCGGCGAGGCGGGAAGCCTGCCGGTCGACCATCCCCTCGAACACCCTGCGGGCCGCCCGGCCGTTGCCGGAGGCGGCACCCCTGGGCAACCGCTCGAAGTGCACGGCGATCGCCGCACGGGTGCCCTCGGCGAGTTCGTAGCCGTGGCCGGCGGCGGCGTGCTCGACGATCGTGGTGAGCTCGTCGACGCTGTAGTCGCGGAACTCGACGGTGCGGCTGAACCGGGAGGCCAGGCCGGGGTTGGCGGCGAGAAACCCGCGGATCTCGGCCTCGTGCCCGGCGACGATCACCACCAGGTCCTCGCGGTGGTCCTCCATCAGTTTGACCAGGGTGTCGATGGCCTCGCGGCCGAAGTCGGGGCCGGTGCCGACGCCGCCGGAGCCGGTGCCGCCGGAGAGGGTGTGCGCCTCGTCGACGAACAGCACGCCGCCGAGGGCCGCCCTGACCGCCTCGGTGGTCTTCAGGGCGGTCCCGCCGATGACCGGGGCGACCAGATCGGCGCGGGCGACCTCGACCAGGTGGCCGCTGCGCAGCACGCCCAGTTCGGCGAGGAGTTCGCCGTACAGCCGGGCGACGGTGGTCTTGCCGGTGCCGGGCGGCCCGGCGAAGACCAGGTGCCGGCTCATCGGGAGGGCCGGCAGGCCGGCCTGTTCGCGGCGCCGGGTCAGCTTGTTGAGGTTGACCAGGGTGGCGACCTGCTCCTTGACGCCCTCCAGGCCGACCAGGGTCTGCAGGACGGCCTGCGGCCCCCGCGAACCCTGCAACCCCTGCTGCAGCCCCTGCGGCCCCTGCGAACCCTGCGCCCCCGGTGCCCCCCGCGGCCCCGGGTCAGCGGCGGCATCGGGAACAGCAGCTGCCCCGGGAACCGCGGTGGCCCCGGGCGCACCACCGACCCCGGCGACCACCACCGGGCCGACGGCGTCGGGCGACCCGTTGTCCCGGCTGTCGAGGTCCTCGACCGCGAGCCGGTCGGTCGGCCCGGTCTGCCGCAGGCCCGCGCCCCGGTTCCCGGCGGCCAGACAGCCGGTGAGCCGGACGGGCTCCGCCGAGTCGCAGCGCAGCCCGTCCACGGTGTTGCCGGTGAGCCGGCAGGCCGTCAGCGCGGCGCGGGCGCCCGCCGCCAGGTGCAGCCCGTGGCGGCGATTGGCCCGCAGCACGGTGCGGGTGGCGGTCAGTTCGCCGCCGCGTTCGACGCTCGCGCCGTCGAGGGCGTTGTCGGCGCTCTCGACGTCGCTCAGGGTGGCGGCGCCCTCGGCGCCGACCGAGATGCCGCAGGCCCCGCTGCCGTGCACCCGGCTGCCGGCGAGGTGGGTGTCGGCGCCGTCGGCGATGCGGACGCCGTGTCTGCCGGAGTCGAGCACGATGGCGTCCTCGATCCGGCCGCGCCCGTCGCGCAGCACCTCGATCCCGTGGCCGCCCGCGGCGGTGACGGCGGTGCGGCGCAGCAGCGGGTCGGCGCCGTCGCGCACCACGATGCCGGTGCCCGCCGGGTCCCGGACCTCCAGCCGGTCGAACTCGGCGGCGCTGTCCCCGGTGAGTTCGACGCCGTCGGCCTCGGCGTTGCGCACCACCGTCCGGACCAGGACGGGACGGGCCGACTCGCCGACGTGGATGCCGGCCCCGGCGGGGGAGCTCACCTCGCAGTCCTCCAGGGTGCCCCGGGAGCGGCCCGCGATGTGCAGGCCGTGGCCCTGGGGGCGTACGGCGCGGCAGCGGCGCAGCAGCGGGTCGGTCCCGTCGGCGAGCACGTAGCCGTGGCCGCGGACGGCGGTGACGGTGCAGTCCTCCAGCACGACCCGGGCGGTGGACCCGACGTACACGCCCAGGGCGCTGTCGCGGATCTCGGTGCGCAGCAGGCGGGTGGTGCTCCGCTCCTCCAGGGCCACGGCGGGCCGGTCGGTGGCGGAGATCTCGCAGTCCTCGACGGTGCCGCGGGCCTCGCCGTTGGCGCACACGCCGTTGCCCCGGGCGTCGCGCAGCACGCAGCGCCGTACGGTCGGGTCGGCCCGCTCGCCGATCACCAGGGCGGAGGTGCCGAGGTGTTCGATGACGCTGTCCTCGATGACGCTGCCACCGGTGGAGGTCTCGACCAGCCCGGCGCCGACCGGGTTGACCACCCGGCAGGCGTGCATGGCGAGTTCGCCCTGCTCGCGGGTGAGCACGGCGGCCCAGGCGTTGCCGGTCACGTCGCAGTCCTGCAGGGCGAGCCGGCCGCGCGGGACGTCCACGGCGGGCAGCTCGTCGTCCTGCCCGTGCAGCACCAGCCCGGTCAGCCGGACGTCGTCGGTGAGCACGTGGACCACCGAGCCGTGCCGCGGACCGATCCGCACGCTGCCCCGGCCGCCCTCGGCGGTGACGGTGACCGCCTTGGTGAGCACCAGGTTCTCGTCGTAGTGGCCGGGGCGTACCGAGATCACCGCGCCGCTGCGGGCGGCCTGGAGGGCTGCGCCGATCGTGCGGTGGGAGCCGGGCTCCCGCTGCTCCGCGCAGACCGTCAGCACCGGGCGCGACATGCCTGGGGTTCCCTTCGTCGTGGGGCGGGGTGGGCCCGGTCGGGGGACGCACCGGCGGCGCGTCCTCTCCGGTGCTACGGCCGCCCGGGCCGGGCCGGTTCACGGGGGTGTCCGCCCGGCGGGAGCCCGCGCGCCGGCACGCCGTCACCGGGGCGGGTTCCGCCCGGGAGCGGACGGACCGTCAGTCACTCTCGGACGAGACGCAGTGCTCTCGGCGGCAAACACCCGCGCACACCCGGTCCTAGCGTGGGTGGCCCGGCGCAGCCCGCACGCTGTGCCGGCAGACATCGGCACCAAGAGCACGCAAGAGAGAAGGCCCCCCCATGCCGTTCATCACCGTCGGCCAGGAGAACACCACGCCCGTCGACCTCTACTACGAGGACCACGGCACCGGTCAGCCGGTCGTGCTGATCCACGGGTTCCCGCTGGACGGACGCTCCTGGGAGCGGCAGAGCGCCGCGCTGCTCGACGCCGGCTACCGGGTGATCACCTACGACCGCCGCGGCTTCGGCCAGTCCTCGCACCCGACCACCGGCTACGACTACGACACCTTCGCCGCCGACCTGAACACCGTGCTGGAGACCCTGGACCTGCGGGACGCCGTGCTGGTCGGCTTCTCGATGGGCACCGGCGAGGTCGCCCGCTACGTGTCCTCGTACGGCTCGGAGCGGGTCGCCAAGGTCGCCTTCCTTGCCTCCCTGGAGCCGTTCCTGCTCAAGACCGACGACAACCCGGACGGCGCCGCCCCGCAGGAGTTCTTCGACGGCATCGTCGCCGCGGTGAAGGCCGACCGGTTCGCCTTCTACACCGGTTTCTTCAACGACTTCTACAACCTGGACGAGAACCTCGGCACCCGGATCAGCGAGGAGGCCGTCCGCAACAGCTGGAACACCGCGGCCTCCGGCGGCTCCTTCGCCGCCTCGGCCGCACCGACCACCTGGTACACCGACTTCCGCGCCGACATCCCCCGCATCGACGTGCCCGCCCTGATCCTGCACGGCACCGGCGACCGCACCCTGCCCATCGAGAACACCGCCCGCGTCTTCCACCGGGCCCTGCCCTCCGCCGAGTACGTGGAGATCGAGGGTGCGCCGCACGGCCTGCTGTGGACCCACGCCGAGGAGGTGAACGCGGCGCTGCTGGCCTTCCTCGCGAAGTGACCGACGCGTCGTGACCCGGGGGCGGCCCGTCCGCCCCGGTACCGAGCCCCGGGCCTCCCCCCGTCCCACCGGACGGGGGGAGGCCCGGGGCTCTTCCGTCGTCCCCGCGACCCCGCTCCACCTGCCCCGCCCGGTGCCCGCCCGGCCGGTTCACTGGCGGACCGGAGACGGTGCACTGTGCGCCAACTACCCATCCCACCTGCGACTTAACGTTCTTTCAGGCGATCGGAGCGGAGCCGGGCCGGTGAGTCCGGCCCCGCCCGGACGCCCCTCCGCCGCCCGAACCGGGGCGGCGGTCCGAACCCTCACAGGAGGCTGGAGCGGTGCCTGCAATGCCGGTCGGCGGGCTGGTCCCCCGCGCCGTCGAGAACGCTGCCGACGTCGTCGTCCGCAACGCGAAGATCCACACCGGGGACGCCCGCCGCCCACAGGCCGGCGCCCTCGCCATCCGCGACGGCCTGATCACGGCCGTGGGGGACGACGCGGACGTCGCCCCGCTCATCGGGCCCGCCACCACCGTGGTGGACGCCCTCGGCCGGCGGGTGGTGCCCGGCCTCAACGACTCGCACCTGCACGTGATCCGGGGCGGCCTGAACTACGTCCTGGAGCTGCGCTGGGACGGTGTGACCTCGCTGCGCGAGGGCCTGGCGATGCTGCGGGAGCAGGCCGCCCGGACCCCGAAGGGGCAGTGGGTGCGGGTCGTCGGCGGCTGGTCGGCGGAGCAGTTCGCCGAGCGGCGGCTGCCCACGCCCGCCGAACTGAACGAGGCCGCGCCGGACACCCCGGTGTTCGTGCTCCACCTCTACCAGTCGGCGGTCCTCAACCGCGCCGCGCTGCAGGCCGTCGGCTACACCCGGGACACCCCCGACCCGAAGGGCGGCCAGATCGTCCGGGGCCGCGGCGGGGAGCCCAACGGCATGCTGCTGGCCGCACCCAGCGCGCTGATCCTCTACTCCACCCTCGCCAAGGCGCCGACCCTGGCGCCCGAGGAGCGCAAGTCGTCCACCCGGCACTTCCTGCGCGAGCTGAACCGCTTCGGGCTGACCTCCGCGATCGACGCCGCCGGCGGCTTCCAGAACTTCCCGGAGAACTACGCGACGGTGACCGAGCTCGCCCGGGAGGGCCTGCTCTCCCTGCGCATCGCCTACCACCTGTTCCCGCAGACCCCGGGCCAGGAACTCGACGACCTCACCCGCTGGATCGAGTCGGTCCGCCCCGGGGACGGCGACGAGTGGCTGCGGCTGAACGGCGCCGGCGAGAACCTCACCTGGGCCGCCGCCGACTTCGAGAACTTCGCCGAGCCGCGTCCGGAACTCGGCGGCTACGAGGGCGAGTTCGAGAAGGCCGTCCGGATGCTCACGGAGCACGGCTGGGGCTTCCGGCTGCACGCGACGTACGACGAGACGATCCGGCGGGACCTCGCGGTGTTCGAGAAGCTCGCCGCCGAGGGGCTCTTCCCGGCCGGGAACCGCTGGCTCTTCGACCACGCGGAGACCGTCTCCCGGGACAGCCTCGACCGGATCGCGGCGCTCGGCGGCGCGCTGTCCGTGCAGAACCGGCTCTCCTTCCAGGGCGAGGTGTTCACCCGCCGGTACGGCTTCGGCGCCGCCGCCGAGGCGCCGCCGATCCGCGCGATGCTGGACCGCGGGCTGACCGTGGCCGCCGGCACCGACGCCACCCGGGTGTCCTCGTACAACCCGTGGGTCGCGCTGCACTGGCTGGTCTCCGGCCGCACGGTCGGCGGGCCGGCGATCCGGCCCCCGCAGAACCGGGTGGACCGGGCCACCGCGCTCGCGATGTACACCACGGCGGGCGCTGTGCTCACTGGCGAGCAGGACGTCAAGGGCGTGCTGCGGACGGGCTGTTACGGCGACCTCGCGGTGCTGTCCGACGACTTCTTCACGGTGCCCGAGCACGAGATCCCGCACATCGAGTCCCTGCTGACCGTGGTCGGCGGCCGGATCGTGCACGCCGCGGCGGAGTACGAGGGCCTGGACGAGGAGCTTCCCGCGGTCAGCCCGGCGTGGAGTCCGGTCGCCCGCTTCGGCGGCTACCGGTCCCACCGGAGCGGGGGCACCGGCGCCCGCCAGGCCGAACTGCTCGGCGAGGTCGTCGCCGAGTCCGAGCTGCACCGCCGCTGGCGCGTCGGCCGCGGCCTGGCGACGGAGCAGGCCCAGCCGTTCGACCCCTGCTTCCTGCTCTGACGCGCCCCACCGGGTGCTCCGGCGGGCCGCCCGCCGGACACCCAGGTCGGGCCACCGGACACCCACCGCACCACCCACCCGACTTCCTCCGCGGATCACCGCGCGAAGGATCCACCGAAAGAACCCGAAGGGAACCCTCATGGTCGACGTCTCCCAGGTCAGCGCCACCCCCAGCCCCGACCTGCTGACCCCCGACAACGCCGTGGTGCTGTTCGTGGACCACCAGCCGCAGATGTTCTTCGGCACCGGCAGCGGCGACCGCACCGCCATCATCAACGCCACCGTCGGCCTCGCCAAGGCCGCCAAGGCCTTCGACGTCCCGACCGTGCTGACCACCGTCGCCGCCGAGTCCTTCTCCGGCCCGCTGCTGCCGCAGCTGGCCGCGGTCTTCCCGAAGGCCGAGGTCCTCGACCGCACCTCGATGAACGCCTGGGAGGACGAGGCGGTCGTCGAGGCCGTCAAGGCCACCGGTCGCGGCAAGGTCGTCATCGCCGGCCTGTGGACCGAGGTCTGCCTGGTCCTGCCCGTGCTGTCCATGATCGACCAGGGCTACGAGGTCTACGTCGTCACCGACGCCTCCGGCGGCGTCTCCCCGCAGGCCCACGAGCACGCCGTCCAGCGGATGATGCACTCCGGCGCGGTGCCGGTCACCTGGGTCCAGGTGCTGCTGGAGCTCCAGCGCGACTGGGCGCGCCAGGAGACCTACGGCGCCGTCATGGAGATCGTCAAGGAGCACGCCGGTGCGTACGGCCTCGGGGTCGTCTACGCGCAGGCCGTCATCGGCGAGCACGCCGCCGGCTGAGCCGGCGCACACCGACTCGGCATCAGCTACAGCGACCAGGGACAGGAACAGGAACGATGGACACCGGACTGCTGATCCTCCGTGTGGTGGTGGGCCTGCTCGTCGCCGGGCACGGCGTACAGAAGGTGAGTTTCCGGCTGGGCGGCAACGGCCTCGCGGGCGGGACGGAGGAGTTCCGGCACGACGGCTTCCGCGGCGGGACGCTCACCGCGCTCGCGGCGGGCGCCGGGCAGGTCGGTTCGGGCCTGTTCCTGGCCCTCGGCGCGCTCACCCCGCTCGCGGCCATGGTCGCCATGGGCGTGATGACGGTGGCGCTGACGGTCAAGCTGCCGCACGGGCTCTGGGTGCAGAACGACGGCTACGAGTACCCGCTGGTGCTGGTGGTCGTCTCGGGGGCGCTCGCCCTCACCGGGCCGGGCCGGTGGTCCGCGGACCACGCCGTCGGCCTGACCGGCTGGCCGCTCTGGCTGTCGGTCGCGGCCCTGGTGCTCGGCCCGGCGAGCGGCCTGCTCACCCGGGCGGTCCTGCACCGCGCGCCCGCGCCGCGGGAGGAGGCGGCCGGTGCGCACCCTGCTGGCTGACGCCGGGCGGACGCTGGTCCCGCCGCGCGCGGACCGGCACGGCCCGCTGCCGCCGCTGATGCTCCTGCTGACGGTGGCCACGGGCCTGGTGGACGCGGTGAGCTACCTCGGCCTCGGCCACGTGTTCGTGGCGAACATGACCGGCAACGTGGTCTTCCTGGGGTTCGCCCTGGCGGGGGCCCCGGGGCTGTCGGCCACGGCCTCGCTGGTCTCGCTGGGGTCGTTCCTGGCCGGTGCGCTCGTCGGCGGACGGCTGGGCAGCCGGACGTCGGCCCACCGCGGGCGCCTGCTGGCCCTGGCGGCCGGCGCCCAGACGGTCCTGACGGCCGCGGCGGCCGCCACCGCCGCGGCCGGCGGGGCCGACCACGCCCTGATCGTCCTGCTGGGGCTGGGCATGGGCCTGCAGAACGCGGCGGCCCGGCGGCTCGGCGTGCCCGACCTGACCACCACCGTGCTGACCCTCACCCTGACCGGCCTGGCCGCCGACTCCACGGCGGCCGGCGGCGCGGCACCGCGCCCGGGACGCCGGATCCTCTCCGCGCTGGCGATGCTGCTCGGCGGCCTCGCGGGGGCGGCCCTGGTCCTGCACGGGCAGACCGCCACCGCCCTTGCCCTGGCCGCCCTGCTGCTCCTGGCCACGGCGGTGACCGCCCACCGGATCTCGGCCCCGGACGCCCACTGGGCGCCGCCGGTGGCCTGACCCGCACTCCTCCACCGACTCGATCGACCATCACGAACCCCGCACGCGCCCGGCCCCGCTCAGCGGGCGCCGGGCGCGCCGACGACCGGGAGGTCCCCGATGAACCGACGCTTCCTGCGACGCGTCGTCCCGCTGGTGGCGGCGATCGCCGCCCTGACCGCGGTCCCCGCCGCCTCGGTGGCCCAGACCACCCAGACCACCCAGACCACACAAGCCGCTCAGGCCGACCAGGCCGCCCCAACGTACGCCCACCGGCAGTTCGCCGTCGGCCCGCAGTACGACTCCACCCACGTCTACGTCGAACCGGGCACCGAGCAGGCGTTCGTCGCCTCCTGGGTGGCCACCTTCGGCGGGACGACGATCGGGCCCAACGCCACCCAGGTGACGCCCACGCCGAGCCGGACGCTCTCCGAGCTGGTGCTCTCCCCGGTCGGCACCCTGTCGGTGTTCGACTACACCACCCCCGTCCCGTCCCCGTTCGGCACCGAGCGCACCGGCTGGCTGGTGACCGACCTCGACCAGGCGGTCCGCGCCGCCCGGGCCGACGGCGCGGCCGTGACGGTGGCGCCGTTCGCCGACCCGATCGGGCGCGACGCCGTCGTGCAGTTCCCCGGCGGGATCAGCGCCCAGCTCTACGTGCACACCACCGCGCCGTCCTACCCCGCCCTGGCGAGCGTGCCGGAGAACCGGCTCTACCTCTCCCCCGACGCGGTCGGCGGGTTCCTGCGCAGCTACCTCGCCTTCACCCGGGGCCGGATCGTCTCCGACGACCGGCGGGCCGACGGCGCCGCGATCGGCCTGCCCGCCACGACGTACCGGCTGCTGACGCTCACCTCCGGCTTCGGCACCACCACCGTCGCCGTGACGGACGGCCACCTGCCCCACCCCTTCGGCCGGGAGCTCACCGGCTACGGCGTGCCGGACCTCGGGGCGACGCTGGAGCGGGCGAAGGCCGCCGGCGCGTCGGTGCTGTCGGGTCCGGTCACGGCGGGCGGCCGGGACAGCGCGATGGTGCGCTTCCCCGGCGGCTACGTCGCGGAGGTCCACACGGCCCGATGAGCGACGCCCGATGAGCGACGCCTGGTGAGCGACGCCCGGCGAGGCGTCACCGGCACGGCGTCACCGGCACGGCGTGAACCGTGGCGAACGACCGGCCGTCCCGGTCGACCCTCCGGGGGGGGGGGGGGGGGGCGCCCCCCCCCCCCCCGCCCGCCCGGGGCGCGCGCGCGCGCCGCGCGCCCCCCGGCGCCCCCCGCGGCCCCCCGGGCGGCCCCGCCCGGGGGGGGGC
>NZ_JBIWNL010000011.1:88410-103184 GCF_044767225.1 Kitasatospora sp. NPDC101447 | reverse complement strand
ACGCCCCCCCCCCGCCGCGCCCCCCCCCCCGCCCCCCCCCGCCCCCCCCCCCCCCCCCCCCCCCCCCCCCCCCCCCCCCCCCCCCCCCCCCCCCCCCCCCCCCCCCCCCCCCCCGCTTCCGGTCCGGCCCGTCGGCTCAGACCGCGATGCCGTAGCCGGCCGCGCGGGCCCCCGGAGCGGTGCCGGCGCCGGCACCCGTCCCGGCGTAGGCCTGCCACTCGCGCGGCGAGAGCCCGTACACGGCCCGGAACGCCCGGCTGAAGTGACTGGCGCTCACGAAGCCCCAGCGGCTCGCCACCGCCGCCACGGTGGCCCGGCCCGCCGTCCGGCGGGCGAGGTCGCGGCGGCACATGTCCAGCCGCTGGCGCTGGATCCAGCGGGCCAGCGTGACCCCCTCGAAGCGGAAGAGCTTGTGCAGGTACCGCACCGACACGTGGTGGGCGGCCGCGATCCGCTCCGGGGAGAGGCCCGGGTCCCCGAGGTTGCGCAGGATGTGGTCCTTCACCCGGGCCAGGACGGCCAGGGCCGCCTCGGGGGCCTCCGCCAGGGACAGGCCGCGGCGCTCGTGGGCGAGCACCGCGAGCAGGTCGAGCGCCGTGGTGGCGAGCCAGCACGCGAGCTGGGGCTCCATCGAGCCGGCCGACCGCGAGAGGCACTCCAGGTACGCGGCCACCAGCCGGGCCGTGCCGTCGGCGCTGTCGAAGACCGTCGTGGTCAGCACCTTCAGGTCCTCGTCGGAGACGCCCACGGCCGTACGCGGCCAGTGCAGGGCGGTGAAGGCGAAGGCCTCCGGCAGCTCCTTGGCGAACGGCCGTCCGGCGTCGGAGACCGCGAACGTACCGGGCCGCAGCACCACCCGGTGGCCGTCCTGCTCCAGGCGGGCGGTGCCGCGGTGCTGGAGCGCCAGGGTGAGGTGGTCCTCCCCGCCGCGGGCGATCAGCCCGGCGCTGCGCTCGACCCGCTGCGGCCCGGCCTCCACCAGGGAGAGCTGCACGTCGCCCACGCGGTGGCTGGTGATCGTCGCGGGTGCGGGCGCGCGGTCGAGCAGCGCCACGTCGAGCGGGATGAAGGTGCGGGAGACGGCCTCGTGCCAGTACTCGGCGCGGTCGTCGGGCGGTACGTCGGTGGTGTCGAGAACGACGGGCATCAGTGCTCCTCGGAGGGGGTCTGTCCGGTGGGGGTCTCTTCGGTGGGGGTCTGTCCGGTGGGGGTCTGTCCGGTGGGGTGCCTCGGGCGGCGGGTCTCACCACGAACGGCTGTGCAGGGCCATGTGCACGGTGTCGACGACCTGGATCAGCGCGGCCCGGGCGGTGCCGGTGGGGCAGTGCCCGGCGAGCAGCAGGAAGCCGTGCACCACGCCCTGGTAGCGCGTGGCCACCACCGGAACGCCCGCCGCGCGGAGCCGGGCCGCGTAGGCCTCGCCCTCGTCGCGCAGCACGTCGGCCTCGGCGGTGACCACCAGTGCCGGGGGGAGCCCGGCGAGCCGGTCCAGCGGGGCGCGCAGCGGCGCGGCGGTCGGTTCGGCCCGCCCCCGCGGGTCGGGCAGGTAGTCGTCCCAGAACCGGCGCATGTGGTCGCGGTGCAGGAAGTAGCCCGTCGCGTACCGGTGGTAGGACGGGGTGTCGAAGTCGGCGTCGGTCACCGGGTACAGCAGCACCTGGTGGAGCAGCGGGACGTCCCCGTGCTGACGGGCCAGCAGGGTCAGCGCCGCCACCAGGTTGGCCCCCGCGGACTCGCCGACGGCGACGATGCGGCGCCCGTCCAGCCCGATCCCGTGGCCGTGCTCGTGGATCCAGCGGGCCACCGCGAGGCACTGCTCGACGGCCACCGGGTAGCGGGCCGCGGGCGCCCGGGCGTAGTCCACGTACACCACGGCGGCGTCGGTGCCCAGGGCGAACTCCCGGACCAGCCCGGCGTAGCAGGCGGCGTCGCCGAGCGACCAGCCGAGGCCGGGCAGGAACAGCACCACGGGGCTCGGCCCGACGGTGCCGGCGGGTCTGGTCACCTGGACGTGCACCCTCTCGGTCGGTCCGCAGGGCAGGGCGAGCCACTCCGTCGAGGTGCCGTGCGGGTCGTCCGGGTCCGGCTCCCCGTCGGGGCCCCAGTCGAGCCCGTCGTCCGGGCCGCCGTACGGCCCGTCGCCCGGTACCCCCGCCGGGCCGACCGAGCCGACCGGGACGTCCGCGCCGACCGCCGGGCCGGCCGGGGTGAGGAAGGAGAGGTCCGGCAGCGGTTCCGTCGCGGAGCGGCCGGCCCGGGCGTCCAGGAACTCCTGGAGCGCCCGGTCGAGCACCGGGCGCGGGTCGGACAGGGGGGTGGGGTCGGACAACGTCTTCGCTCCTGGCTTCGATCAGTGGGGCCGCACGGCATCGCGTGCGTCGCGGCGGGTGCCCGGGTGCGTCGGGCGGGCGGCCCCGCGCACCTCCCCCGGGGGTGCGGCGGCGCGCCCGCTCGACCGTACTGCCGGGGCGGTGACCGCGGTGGACCGGCCCGGGCCCGTACGGCGGCCAGCTCGGCGGCTCGTCAACCGGCGGCTCGTCAACCGGCGGCACCGCCCGGGGCCTCCCGCCGCTCGCGCCACTCCCGGGGGGAGACGCCGTACGCGGCGCGGAAACTCCGGCTGAAGTGCGCCGGATTGACGAAGCCCCAGCGCTGGGCCACCGCCGAGACCGTGGGCGCGGTGCGGCCGCGGCGGGCCAGCTCACGGGCGCACGCCTCCAGTCGGCGCTGCTGGATGAGCCGGCTCACCGTCACCCCCTCCCCCTCGAAGATCCGGTGCAGGTAGCGCACGGAGATGTGGTGGGCGTGCGCGATCCGCTCGGGCGCCAGCTCCGGTTCGGCCAGGTGCTGCTCGATGTACTCCCGCACCCGGCGGACCAGGTGCGCGTTCGGGGTGTCCGCCTCGCCGGCCGGACGGGCGTCGGCCAACTGGGCGACGAGGGTGCTCAAAAGGTCGGCGACGCTGCCGGCCAGCCGGTCGCCGACCGGGGCCGGGTAGGAGTGCGCGGAGGCGGCGAGGACGGCGAGGAACGGCAGGAGCACCGGTCCGCAGCCCTCCGTGGGGCCGAGGGCCGTCGCCGCCGCCTGGCGCAGGTCCCGCTCCGGCACGCCCAGCAGTCGGCGCGGCAGGTGGAACAGGTGGGTGCGGAAGCGCTCCGGGTAGTCGACGGCGTACGGACGCGCCGTGTCGTACACCACCAGGCCGCCCGGGGACACCTCCGCCCGACGCCCGTCCTGCTCCAGGACGGCCCGGCCCTCCTCCTGCACGCCGACCCCGATCTGCGGCTCACCGCCCGGGGCCCGCTCGATCAGCGCCGCCGTGCGGGAGAACCGGGCGGCGTCCGCCTCCAGCGTGGAGACCCGCACGTAGCCGAGCCGGTGGGAGACCAGCAGCCCGTCGAACGGCCGCGGGGTGAGCGGGTGCACCTCGACGGGGACGACCGTCCGCGACACCGCCCCGTTCCAGTACGCCGCCTTGTCCTCGTCCGCGACCGAAGCGGTCGTCACCCGCACGCCCATCTGCCCGCCCCTTCCGCCGATTCCTCGCGATCCCAGCCTGGGGCGGGTGGGCGGCGGACGGTTAGGTCATCTGACTGCTCTTTCCGGCAGTACCCCGCGGGGCCCGCCGGGGCACCCGGGGCGGCGCCGGAACGGGCCCGGCCGGGCGGGCGTCAGCGCAGGTCAGACGCTGTCGGGTGCGGTGTCGAGCGCGTGGGCGAGCGCGGCCCGGGAGGTGATCCCGAGCTTCGGGAAGATCTTGTAGAGGTGGGCCGCGACGGTACGGGGCGACAGCTGGAGCCGACGGCCGATGTCCTTGTTGGTCAGACCGGTCGCGGCGAGCCGGGCTATCCGCAGCTCCTGGCCGGTGAGGCCGGACGGCGCCTCGGCCGGTACCCCGGGCGGCGGCGCCACCGGGTCGCCGGCGGCCCGCAGCTCCGCCTCGCAGCGCTGCGCCCAGGGCTTCGCCTGCAGGCGGCGGAACACGTGGTGGGCGGCGCGCAGCGGTTCCCTGGCGCCGGGCCGGTGACGGCGGCGCAGCCACGAGCCGTGGGCGAGCCGCAGCCGGGCGAGGTCGAACGCCCACCGCTCCGCGCCGGGGACGGCGTACGCGGCCCGGTAGGCGGCGTCGGCGTCGTCGTCCTCGGCGGCCAGGGCGGCGGCGGCCGAGCACAGGAAGGCGTGGCGGTCGGAGATCTCGGCGGAGCGGGCCGCCCGCCCGGCCTCCAGGTGGGCGCGGGCCTCCTCGTGCCGGCCGGTGTGCACGGCGGCCGTGACCAGGTCGAGGACCAGCGCGTGGTGCCAGGGCGGGCCGCCGGGCAGCCGACCGGGCGGGGTGATCTCGCAGAAGTGCGCGTACGCCTCCTCGTGGCGCCCGTGGGCGAGCGCGGCCAGTCCGCGCAGGTGGGTCAGGCGGTCGAGGACGTAGCGCATCCGGGCCCGGGCGGCGGTGGGCCGGATGGCCCGTTCGACCTCCCGCAGGCCGGCCTCGTCGCCGCGGCCGGCCAGGAAGTGGGCGTAGTACTGGCGGAACATCAACGCGTTGGTGTGGTAGCCGAGTTCGTCGGCGATCTCGGCCTCGCGCAGGCAGACGGCGGCCTGGTCCCAGTGGCCGAGCAGGAAGTCCTGGTGGCACTTGGCCTTGGCGATCGAGCCCTGGGTGGCGAAGCCGTGCAGTCCGGTGAAGCGCTGCCAGAGGTCGCTGTCGGGGCAGTCGAGCGCCGAGGCGGTCCACAGCAGCAGCCAGGCCGCGCCGGCCTCCTGTTCCTCGGTCATGCCCTCGGCGACGGCCCGGAGGGTGGCGGTGGTGTCCGGGCCCGGGTCGGTCCAGGCCCGCAGGCACAGCCGGCCGGCCTCCGAGACCTCGCCGCGGTGCCGTTCCAGGGCCCGCCAGGCCCAGGGGTCGTCGGTGTAGGTGGCGGCCAGGAGCAGTTTGAAGAAGACCTGCTCGGTCAGGCCGCCGAAGGTGTCGGCGCCCGGGGCGGTGAGCGCGTCCAGGGCGGCGGGCAGCAGCGCGGCGGAGGACTCGAAGTCCACGTGGTGGCTCTGGTCGGCGTAGACGACCGCGTACGCGAACAGCGGGGCGGCGTCCTGCGGCACGCTGCTGCTCTTCAGCTCCTCCACCAGGGCGGCGGTGTGGCGCAGTTGCCCGCCGCGCGCCGACATCACCGCGGCCCAGGCGAGTCTGCGGACGCGGTCGCAGGAGCTGGGGCTGAGGACGGCGGCGCGTTCGAGCAGCAGGGCGCCCTCCGCGTCGCCGCCGCGGCGGGCGAGGTCGCGGCCGGCCTCCTGCAGGCGGTGTGCGAGGCCTTCGTCGGGCAGCAGGGCGGCGGCGGCCTCGTGGACCAGCCGCCGGGGGTCGTCCGGTGCGAGGGCCTCGGACAGGGCGCGGTGGGCCTCGCGGCGCGCGGTGTCGGAGGCCGCGGCGACGACGGCGGTACGGACCAGGGGGTGGCGGAACACCAGCTGGCCGGCCGGGTCCAGCCGGGCCAGGCCGGTCGCCTCGATCCCGTCCGGGATCTCCCCGGCATCGCCGTCCGCGGCGGCGCGCAGCCAGCCGCCGTTGGTGAAGTCCGGGCCGGTGGCGAGGGCACCGAGCAGCAGGTAGCGGCCGACCTCGGGCGTCACCGCGTCCAGCCGGTCGGCGAACATCCGCTCCAGCTTCTCCCCGAGCGGCAGCCGTTCCGGCAGCGGGGCGGTCCCGCGCTGCTGGGCGGCCTCCAGCTGGCGCGGCAGTTCCACCAGCGCCAGGGGGTTGCCGGCCGCCTCCGTCAGGACGCGGTCCCGGGCGGCGGCCGCGAGTTCGGGGTGGTGGGTGCCCAGCAGCAGGGCCGCGTCCGTCCGGGGCAGGGCCCGGACCTCGACGGCCTCGGCCGACCAGGTCTGGGCGGCCGGTCCGTCCGGCCGGGTGGCGCCGACGATCACCACGGGCAGGTCGGCGCAGCGCCGGTGGAGGAAGGCGAAGACGGTCGCGCTCGACGAGTCGACCCAGTGCAGGTCGTCCAGGAGCAGCAGCACGGGGGCGGTGCGGACCGCCTCCTCCAGCAGTGTCAGGGCGGCGGCGCCGACGGCGAAGCCGCTCGGGGTTCCGGCGCGGATGCCGAGCGCGCTCTCCAGGGCCTCCCGCTGGTGGGCGGAGAGGGAGGCGGAGCGCTGGAGCAGTGACCGGAAGGCCTGGTGGAGTGCGCCGAAGGCGAGGTCCGTCTCCGCTTCGGCGCCGACGGCCCGCAGGACGGTGAAGCCGCGTTCGCGCGCGGCGTGCTCCACCCAGGACAGCAGGGTGGACTTGCCGACGCCGGGCTCGCCTCGCAGCAGCACGGTGCACCCGCTGGCGCCGTCCTCGGCCTGCACCAGGGCGGCGGTGAGGAGCTCCGTCTCCCGCTGCCGCCCGACCACGGCCGGTCCCCGGCTGTCGTGCACCACTCTTCTGTTCCCCTCGCGTCGGTCCCCCCGCCACGGGAAACCAAGGTTAACGCCCGTCAGGACCAGCCGTTACCACGCTGGGTGTGGCCCCGACCACATGCGGCGACGTGCTCGCGGAGGCGGCCGGCCTCCTCGGCGGCGGCCGAACGTGTTCAGCCAACTCAAGGCGTTCGTCCGCCGTACAGCGGGCAGTCATGAGTGGTCCGCCGGGTGGTACCCCGCAGCCGCTGTCCTTGGGGTGCCGTCCTCCACCCCCGTCCTTCCAGAGGTCACCCACCCATGGCAGAGCTGAACCGCCGCCGTTTCCTCCAACTCGCGGGCGCCACCGCCGCGTTCTCCACGCTGTCGCAGAGCATCGCGCGCGCTGCGGCGATCGCCCCGCAGGGCGCCACCGGCACCCTCCAGGACGTCGAGCACATCGTCGTCCTGATGCAGGAGAATCGTTCCTTCGACCACTACTTCGGTGCGATGAAGGGGGTCCGCGGCTTCGGCGACCCCCGCCCGGTGACCCTCCCGAGCGGCAAGTCCGTGTGGCACCAGACGGACAGCGCCAAGAAGGAGGTGCTGCCGTTCCGCCCCCAGGTGAACGACCTGGGCATGCAGTTCGTCCAGGACCTCAACCACGACTGGGCCGGCGGCCACAAGGCCTTCAACAACGGCAAGTACGACCAGTGGGTCCCCGCCAAGACGGCCACCACCATGGCCTACCTGACCCGCCAGGACATCCCGTTCCACTACGCCCTGGCCGACGCCTTCACGCTGTGCGACGCCTACCACTGCTCGTTCATCGGCTCCACCGACCCGAACCGCTACTACATGTGGACCGGCTTCACCGGCAACGACGGCACCGGCGGCGGCCCCGTCCTCGGCAACCAGGAGGCCGGGTACGGCTGGACGACCTACCCCGAGCGGCTGGAGAAGGCCGGGGTCTCCTGGAAGGTCTACCAGGACGTCGGCGACGGCCTGGACGCGGCCGGCTCCTGGGGCTGGATCAGCGACGCCTACCGCGGCAACTACGGCGACAACTCGCTGCTCTACTTCAACAGCTACCGCAACGCCAAGCCCGGCGACCCGCTGTACGACAAGGCCCGCACCGGCACGAACGCCAAGGCCGGCGACGGCCTCTTCGACCACCTGCGCCGCGACGTCCAGGCCGGCACGCTCCCGCAGATCTCCTGGATCGCCGCCCCCGAGGCGTTCACCGAGCACCCCAACTGGCCCGCCAACTACGGCGCCTGGTACGTCTCCCAGGTGCTGGACGCGCTCACCTCCAACCCCGACGTGTGGGCCCGCACGGCGCTGTTCATCACCTACGACGAGAACGACGGCTTCTTCGACCACGTGGTGCCGCCGTTCCCGCCCTCCTCCGCCTCCCAGGGCCTGTCCACGGTGTCCACCACCGCGGACTACTTCGCCGGGAACATCTCCAACGCGGCCGGCCCGTACGGCCTCGGCCAGCGGGTGCCGATGCTGGTGGTCTCCCCCTGGAGCACCGGCGGCTTCACCTGCTCGGAGACCTTCGACCACACCTCGATCATCCGCTTCATGGAGCGCCGCTTCGGCGTGCTGGAGCCCAATATCTCGCCCTGGCGGCGCGCCATCTGCGGCGACCTCACCTCCGCCTTCGACTTCACCGCCTCGAACACCGTCCCGGCCGCGCTGCCCTCCACCGCCGGCTACCTCCCGCCGGACCGCAACCGGCACCCCGACTACGTGCCCGCCCCGCCCGCCACCGGGACCATGCCGAAGCAGGAGGCGGGCTCCAAGCCCACCCGCCCGCTGAAGTACGCCCCGTCCGTGGACGGCGCGGCCGACACCGGCACCGGCAAGTACCGCCTCACCTTCAGCGGCGGCGCGGCGGCCGGCGCCCAGTTCCTGGTGACCTCGGCCAACCGCACCGACGGCCCGTGGACGTACACCGCCGAGGCCGGCAAGACGATCTCCGACGCCTGGAACACCACCTACTCCAAGGGCGTCACCGACCTCACCGTGCACGGCCCCAACGGCTTCCTGCGCCGCTTCCGCAATCCCGGCAAGACCGCCGGGCCCGAGGTCACCGCGCGCCACAACCCGACCACCGGCAGCCTCGACCTCACCCTCACCAACGCGGGCACCGCCGACGCCGTGCTCACCGTCGCCAACGCCTACGCCGGCACCCCGCAGACCGTCACGGTCCGCCGGGGCGCCACGGTCACGTACACCGTCGACCTGCGCAGCTGCCGCAACTGGTACGACGTGACGGTCACCTCCACGGCGACGGCCGACTTCGTCCGCCGCCTGGCCGGCCACGTCGAGACCGGCGCACCGGGCCTGTCGGACCCGGGTCTGCTCACCTACTGACCCGGGCCCGCCCACCTGCCGACCCGGCCGGCCCCGCACCGGCCCGCCCCCGCCACCACCGACACCGGCGGCCCACCCCGGGCACCTCACCCGCCCGGGGCGGGCCGCCGGGCCCGGTGGCGGCGGCCATTCGGCGCAGTGCGACCCCGCACGGCGCGGGCCCGGCCCGACGGCGTGCCTATCGTGGGCGGATGACCGACCGTCGGACCGCCCGGCCGGCCGCGGGCCGCTTCCACTACCTGGTGGCCGCCGCCGCCTTCGCCGTCTGCATGACCGGCACCACCCTGCCCACGCCGCTCTACGGGCTCTACCAGGAGAAGATCGGCTTCTCCGAGCTGACGGTGACGGTGGTGTTCGCCGTCTACGCCTTCGGCGTCATCGGCGTCCTGCTGCTGATCGGCAACGTCTCCGACACCGTCGGGCGCCGCCCGGTCCTGCTCTGCGGGCTGGGGTTCGCCGCCGGCAGCGCCGTCGTCTTCCTCGGCGCGGACAGCGTGCCGCTGCTGCTCCTGGGCCGGCTGCTGTCCGGCTTCTCGGCGGGCCTGTTCACCGGCGCCGGCACCGCGTACGTGCTGGAGCTCGCCCCGCCCGGGCAGCGGGCCCGCGCGGGCTTCGTCGCCACCGCCGCCAACATGGGCGGCCTGGGCTTCGGACCGCTGCTGTCCGGCTTCCTCGCCGAGTACGCGCCGCGGCCGCTGGTCCTGCCGTTCGTCGTGCACCTGGTCCTGCTCGCGGTGTCCTTCGCACTCACCCTGCGCCTGCCGGAGACGGTCGCCGGGGCCCGCCCGCTGCGCACCGCGCGGCCCGACCGGCCGTCGCTGCCACCGGAGGTCCGCCGGGTGTTCGTCCCGGCCGGGATCGCCGCGTTCGCGGGCTTCTCCCTGCTGGGCGTCTTCACCTCGGTCAGCCCCGCCTTCCTCACCACCGACCTCGGCGTCGACAACCACGCCACCGTCGGCCTGATCGTCTCCTCCGCCTTCTTCGCCTCCACCCTGGGCCAGCTGGCGGTGCCCCGCCTGGGCACCGCCCGGGCGATCCCGCTGGGCTGCCTGGTGCTCATCGCCGGGCTGGCCCTGCTCGCCGCCTCACTCGCCTGGACCACCCTCGCGCCGCTGGTGCTCAGCGCCCTGGTCGGCGGCGCCGGGCAGGGCATGGGCCTGCGCGGCGCCGTGGGCGAGATCGCCGCGGCCAGCCCGGCCGAGCACCGCGGCGGCGCCCTGTCGGCGCTGTTCGTGGTCGCCTACTTCGGCATCTCGATCCCGGTCATCGGGGTGGGCCTGCTCAGCGAGCCGGTCGGCCTGGCCGACGCCGGCCTGGTCTTCGCCGCCTGCATGGCCGTCCTGGCCGCCGCGTCCGGCGCCTACCTGGCGCGCCGGGCGAGCGCCGGGACCTGACCCCGTGTTCCGCCTGACCCCGTGTTCCGCCTGCCGGTGCTTGCCGCCCGGGCCCGGGACCGATAGACACGGTCCCGACACTGAGCGTGACACCCGGAGGTCTCCGCCATGAGCGTGACGAGTCGGTACAGGGACGCCTGGGAGGGCTTCTGGCGCGACGCGCCCGAGGAACCGGGCGCGGTGATCTGGGACGCCGAACCGGCCGTCACCGCGGAACGCCACCTCGTACTGTTCCGCCCCCACCTCGCCGACCCGGAACTGCCCCTCGTCGACCTGGGCTGCGGCAACGGCACCCAGACCCGCTTCCTCGCCGACCGCTTCGCACACGTCCTCGGGGTCGACCTGTCCGTGGCCGCCCTCGACCACGCCCGGCGCCGGGACCCGGCCCGGCGGGCCGGGTTCGCCCAGCTGGACGCCACCGACGCCGACGCCGTCCGGGCGCTCCACGAGCGTCTCGGCGACGCCAACGTCTACCTGCGCGGCGTGATCCACCAGAGCGAGCCGGCCGACCGCCGGCCGGTCGCCGAGGCCGTCGCCGCACTGGTCGGCGAACGCGGCCGGGCCTTCCTGGTCGAACTGGCCGAGTCCGCCAAGAAGGTCCTCGCCGACCTCGCCCACGACCCCGCCGGGCCGCCGCCGAAGCTGCGCCCGGTCTTCGCGCACGGCCTCGCCCCCGCCGAGGTCGCCGACGCGGCCCTCACCGAGCTGCTGCACACGGCCGGCCTCACCGTGCTCGCCTCCGGCGACCTGCCGCTGGCCACCACGGAGTCCGCCCCCGACGGCCGGCCGATCGAACTCCCGGCCCGGTGGCTCGTCGTGGGCGCCGGACCGGGCCGCCCCTGAGTCACCGCCGATCACCCTTACCACGGCGCGTCGCCGGGCCCGACCGGCTAGCCTGGACCGCTTCCGAGACCGACACCCGTCCGAGGAGCACAGCGCCGTGTCCGACAGCTTCGCGCATCTGCACGTCCACACCGAGTACTCGATGCTGGACGGTGCGGCGAAGAACGGGAAGCTCTTCGCCGAGGCGCAGAGACAGGGCATGCCCGCCATCGCGATGAGCGACCACGGCAACATGTTCGGGGCGTACGAGTTCTTCCACGCGGCCGCCAAGACCGACGTGAAGCCGATCATCGGCATCGAGGCGTACGTCGCACCGGCCTCCCGCTTCCTGAAGAAGCAGGTGTTCTGGTCGCCCGGCGGCCAGCGCCCGACCGGCGCCGACGGCGAGGGCGGCAAGGACGTCTCCGGCGGCGGCCGCTACACCCACATGACCATGTGGGCGCAGAACGCCACCGGTCTGCGCAACCTCTTCAAGCTCTCCTCGCTCGCGTCGATGGAGGGCTACTACATGAAGCCCCGGATGGACCGCGAGCTGATCGCCGCCAACGCGACCGGCATCATCGCCACCACCGGCTGCCCCTCCGGCGAGGTGCAGACCAGGCTGCGCCTCGGCCAGTACGAGGAGGCGGTCAAGGCCGCCGGCGCCTACCAGGACATCTTCGGCAAGGAGAACTACTTCCTGGAGCTGATGGACCACGGCCTGGACATCGAGAAGAACGTCCGCGAGGACCTGCTCCGTCTGGCGAAGCAGCTGAACATCCCGCTGCTGGCCACCAACGACTCCCACTACGTGACCGCCGACCAGGCCGACGCCCACGACAGCCTGCTCTGCGTCGGCGTGGGCAAGAACAAGGACGACCCGAACCGCTTCAAGTTCCAGGGCACCGGCTACTACGTGAAGACCGCCGAGGAGATGCGCGAGCTCTTCCGCGAGCTGCCGGAGGCCTGCGACAACACCCTCGCGATCGCCGAGCGGATCGAGTCGTACGAGGAGGTCTTCACCTACGTCGACCGGATGCCGCAGTTCGACGTGCCCGAGGGCGAGACCCAGGCCTCCTACCTGCGCAAGAAGATCGAGATCGGGCTGCAGCACCGCTACGGCGACAGCCCCAGCCAGGAGGTGCTGGACCGGATCGAGCTGGAGATGGGCGTCATCACCCCGATGGGGTTCGACGCCTACTTCCTCGTGGTCGCCGACATCTGCCAGTACGGCCGGGACAACGGCATCCCGGTCGGCCCGGGCCGTGGTTCGGCGGCCGGCTCGATGGTCGCCTACCTGACCGGGATCACCCAGCTGGACCCGCTGGAGCACGACCTGCTCTTCGAGCGCTTCCTCAACCCCGAGCGCATCAACCCCCCGGACGTCGACATCGACTTCGACGACCGCCAGCGCGACCAGATGGTCCGCTACGTGACCGAGAAGTACGGCGCCGCCTACACGGCCCAGGTGAACACCTTCGGCACGATCAAGGCCAAGGCCGCCGTGAAGGACGCCAACCGCATCCTCGGCTACCCGTTCGCGATGGGCGACCGGATCACCAAGGCGATGCCGCCGGACGTCATGGGCAAGGGCGTGCCGCTGGCCGACCTGTTCGACGAGAAGCACGCCCGCTACAACGAGGGCACCGAGATCCGGGCGCTGTACCAGAACGAGCCCGACGTCAAGAAGATCATCGACACCGGGCGCGGCATCGAGGGCCTGATCCGCGGCACCGGCGTGCACGCCGCCGCCGTCATCCTCTCCTCGACCCCGCTGCTCGACCTGATCCCGCTGCACATGCGGGACAAGGACGGCGTGATCATCACCGGCTTCGACTACCCGTCGTGCGAAGCCATGGGCCTGATCAAGATGGACTTCCTGGGTCTGCGGAACCTGGGCATCATCGACCACTGCATCAAGATCGTGAAGGCCAACCGGGGCATCGACGTCGACATCGAGAAGATCCCGATCGACGACCCCACCACATACCAGCTGCTGGCCCGCGGCGACACCCTGGGCGTGTTCCAGCTCGACGGCGGCCCGATGCGCGCCCTGCTCAAGCTGATGAAGCCCACCGAGTTCGCCGACATCTCCGCCGTCTCCGCGCTGTACCGGCCCGGCCCGATGGGCATGAACTCGCACACCAACTACGCGCTGCGCAAGAACGCCCAGCAGGAGATCATCCCGATCCACCCCGAGCTGGAGGAGCCGCTCAAGGACGTCCTCGGCCCCACCTACGGCCTGATCGTCTACCAGGAGCAGGTCCAGCGAGCCGCCCAGGTGCTGGCCGGCTACTCGCTCGGACAGGCCGACCTGCTGCGCCGCGCGATGGGCAAGAAGAAGAAGGAGGTGCTGGAGAAGGAGTTCGTGCCCTTCCACGCGGGCTGCAAGGAACGCGGCTACTCCGACGAGGCGATCCAGGCGGTGTGGGACGTCCTGGTCCCGTTCGCCGGCTACGCGTTCAACAAGTCGCACTCCGCCGCGTACGGCCTGGTCTCGTACCAGACCGCCTACCTGAAGGCCAACTACCCCGCCGAGTACATGGCCGCGCTGCTCACCTCGGTCGCCGACGACAAGGACAAGATGGCGGTCTACCTGGCCGAGTGCCGGCAGATGGGCATCAAGATCCTCTCCCCCGACGTCAACGAGTCGGTGGTCGACTTCACCGCCGTCGGCAGCGACGTCCGCTTCGGCCTCAAGGCGGTGCGCAACGTCGGCGTGCCGGTGATCGAGTCCCTGGTCGGCACCCGCGCGGAGAAGGGCAAGTACACCTCCTTCGCCGACTTCCTGGACAAGGTCGAGCTGGTGGTCTGCAACAAGCGCACCGTCGACTCCCTGGTCAAGGCGGGCGCCTTCGACTCGCTCGGCCACACCCGGCTCTCGCTCAGCACCGTGCACGAGAACGCCATCGACGCCGTCACCGGGGTGAAGAAGCAGCAGGCCATCGGCCAGGACGACCTGTTCGGCGCCCTCGACGACGGCACCGACGGCGGGCCCGCCATCGGCCTGGACTTCCAGCTCACCGACAACGAGTGGCCGCGCCGCCAACTCCTCGCCCTGGAACGCGAGATGCTGGGCCTCTACGTCTCCAGCCACCCGCTCGACGGCGCCGAGCACATCCTCTCCCAGAACCGCGACACCTCGATCGCCGAACTCCTCGGCTCCGGGCGCTCCGAGGGCGAGGTCCGCCTCTCCGGCCTGATCACCGGCGTCGACCGGCGCATCAACAAGGCCGGCAACGCGTGGGCGATCATCACCCTCGCCGACCGCGACGGCTCGGTCGAGGTGCTGTTCTTCCCCGCGACCTACAACCTGATGGCCGAGCAGATGATCGAGGACAACGTCATCTCGATCCGCGGCCGCCTCAACGAGCGCGACGGCTCGCTGAGCGTCTTCGGCCAGGAGATCACCACTCTCGACGTCTCCTCCGCCGAGCTCGGCACCAAACCGCCCGTCCAGATCACCGTCCCGGCCTCCCGGATCACCCCCGAGGTGGTCGCCGAACTCAAGCTCGCCCTCCAGGCCCACCCCGGCGACGTCCCGATCCGGCTGCTCACCACCAACTGGGACAAGAGCACCCTCTACGAGCTGGGCTTCCGGGTGAACCCCGACAACGGGCTCGCCTCGGACGTCAAGACCCTCCTCGGCAACCGCGCCTGGGCCGGCGCGGCCACCCGGGCCTGAACCGCGGACGGGGGGGGGGGGGGGGGGGGGGGCGGCGCGGCGGGCCGGGGGGGGGGGGGGCGGGGGGGGGGCGCGGGGGGGGGGCCCGGGCCCCGCCGGGGGGGGGCGGCCGC
>NZ_JBIWNL010000011.1:34945-88400 GCF_044767225.1 Kitasatospora sp. NPDC101447 | reverse complement strand
CTCCCCGCGGCCCCCCCGGCCCCCCCCCCCCCCCCCCCCCCCCCCCGGGGGGGCGGCCCCCCCCCCCCGGGCCCCCCCCCCGGGCGGGGGGGCCCCCCCCCCGCCCCCCCCCCCCCCCGTCCCGGTGCGCGGATCCCGTGGGCTCAGCCGCGGCCGAGGACCCGGTCCACGGCGATCTCGATGACCACGCGGTCCGGGTTCACCCGCGGCTGGCGGTAGCGCTCGGCGTAGCGCCGCTCGGCGTCCGCGACCTGCTCGGGCTCGTCACGGACGACCGCGACGCCCTCCAGGGTCGCCCAGCGGGCGCGGTCCACCTGGCAGACCGCGACCCGCAGGCCCTGCGGCCCGGCCGCCGCGACGTTGAGCGCCTTGCGGCTGGTGCGGCTGGTGATCACCCGGGCGGTCGCCGTCTCCGGCTCGAACGTGACGCCGACCGGCACCACGTGCGGCGTGCCGTCCGGGCGGGTGGTGGTCAGGGTGGAGATGTGCCGTTCGCGCCAGAAGGCGAGCATGGCGTCGTCGAGGTCGCGCGGGTCATGGGCCATGATCGGGATCGTACGGCCCCCGGGGAACGATCAAGCCCCCGGGGGCCGTTCGCGTCGCACCCCGGTGTCCCCGGGGGCCGTACGGGCGGTGCCTCAGTGCCCGCGGGCGATCCACTCCGGCAGGGCCGGGGCCTCGGCGCCGATGGTGGTCGGGTCGCCGTGGCCGGTGCGCACCACCGTGTCGGCCGGGAGCGTCAGCAGGCGCTCGCGGATCGAGTCGATGATGGTCGGGAAGTGCGAGAACGACCGGCCGGTCGCGCCCGGGCCGCCCTGGAAGAGGGTGTCGCCGGTGAAGACGGTGCCCAGGTCGGGCGCGTACAGGCAGACCGCGCCCGGGGCGTGGCCCGGGGTGTGCAGGACGGTCAGCTCGGTGCCGGCCACCTCGATCCGCTGCCCGTCGGCCAGTTCGCCGTCCGGGAAGCGGTCGGGGTGGGTGAGCTTCCACAGCGGCAGGTCGTCCGGGTGCAGCAGGATCGGCGCACCGGTCCGGGCCGCGAGGGCCGGGGCCGCGTCGATGTGGTCGTTGTGCGCGTGCGTGGAGACGATCGCCCGCAGCCGGCGCCCGGCGAGCGCCGCCTCGATGGCCCCGGCGTCGTGCGCGGCGTCGATCACCACCGCCTCCTCGTCGTCGCCGACGATCCAGACGTTGTTCTCCACCTCCCAGCTGCCGCCGTCGAGCTCGAAGGTCCCGGCCGTCACCAGCCGGTCGACACGGGCGGTGGAGGTCACAGGATCACCACCGAGCGGAGCACGTCGCCCTGGTGCATGCGCGCGAAGGCCTGCTCCACCGCGTCGAGTTCGATCGTCTCGGTGACGAAGGCGCGCAGGTCCAGGCGGCCCTGGAGGTAGAGGTCGATGAGCATCGGGAAGTCCCGCGAGGGCAGGCAGTCGCCGTACCAGGAGGACTTCAGGGCGCCGCCGCGGCCGAAGACGTCGAGCAGCGGGAGCTCCAGCTTCATCTCCGGGGTCGGCACGCCGACCAGGACGACGGTGCCGGCCAGGTCGCGGGCGTAGAAGGCCTGCCGGTAGGTCTCGGGCCGGCCGACCGCCTCGACGACGACGTCCGCGCCGTTGCCGCCGGTCAGCTCCCGGATGGCCTCGACCGGGTCGGTGGTGCGGGAGTTGACGGTGTGGGTGGCGCCCAGCGTACGGGCGGTCGCCAGCTTGCGGTCGTCGATGTCGACGGCGATGATCTTCGCCGCCCCGGCCAGCCGGGAGCCCATCACGGCCGCCCCGCCGACGCCGCCGCAGCCGATGACGGCGACCGAGTCGCCGCGCCCGACGTTGCCGGTGTTGATCGCGGCGCCGATGCCCGCCATCACGCCGCAGCCCAGCAGGCCGGCGACGGCCGGCTCGGCCGCCGGGTCGACCTTGGTGCACTGGCCGGCCGCGACCAGGGTCTTCTCGGCGAACGCCCCGATGCCCAGCGCCGGGGACAGCTCGGTGCCGTCCAGCAGCGTCATCTTCTGCTCGGCGTTGTGGGTGTCGAAGCAGTACTGCGGACGCCCGCGCCGACAGGCACGGCACTGGCCGCACACCGCACGCCAGTTGAGGACCACGAAGTCACCGGGCGCGACCTCGGTGACGCCCTCGCCGACCGACTCCACGACGCCCGCGGCCTCGTGGCCCAGCAGGAACGGGAACTCGTCGTTGATCCCGCCCTCCCGGTAGTGGAGGTCCGTGTGGCAGACACCGCAAGCCTGGATCCGGACCACCGCCTCACCCGGACCGGGGTCCGGTACCACGATCGTGGTCACCTCCACGGGCGCGCCCTTGGCGCGCGCGATCACTGCCTTGACCTGCTGGGCCATCCGATTCCACCTCCGACGGCCGGTGCGGCTCTGCACCGGCGTGACCTGCGACGACACGACTGCAGTAGGACTGCAGAAGCACTGCCCACGAAGCGTAGCGCCCGCTCCGGCGGCCACCGGCGGAGCGGGTCGGCGATCCGGCGCGATCCGGCGTGATTCGCCTCACCGCACGTGCCGACGGCATGTTCCCGACGTTCCGGCAGCTCACGGCGCTTCATCCGGCACATGCCACGGGCCTACCCGCGGGACCGCCCGCCGACGGCCCGGCACGGCCCCGGAACGGGGGCGCACGGACGGCGCTGAGCGCTCGTCAGCGCGCCTCGAACCGCCCGGAAAGCACCGGTGTTGGCTGGAACTGCCGCAGACGGGCGCCCCGCGGCCCACGTACGGTCGTAGCTGAGACGGTCCACGCGACCACGCTCAGCACACCCGCCCCACCTGACGGTGCGCCACCGTGCACCGTCCGTGCCCGGCGCGCACCGAACGTACGCCCCCGCACATTTCGCGCCACCCCGCAGCAGATGCCCTACCCAGCCCCGGCACGTGTCGAGCCGCCAGCCGGCCGCACCACCCGTCCCCGCACCATCCTCCGATCCACCCCCCGTCGGGCCGCGCCGAGCGGCCCACCGCCCTGGAGTCTGGAGTACGGATGTCCACCGAGAACAGTGCGACCGGTGCCGGGCCCGGCACCGCCCCGCTCCCCCCGCTGCACTGCCTGCGCCACCTGGAACCCGGACCGCCGCGGCTCGCCGCGCTGCCCACCGGCACGCCGGTCTGGCTGGTCAGCCGGCACGCCGACGTGCGGCAGGTGCTGACGGACCCGCGCCTGGGCCGCGCCCCGCTCTACGCGCCGGACGCGCCGCCGGTCACGGTCACGCCCAACATCCTGGACGACCCGCAGAGCATGCTGAACATCGACGGCACCGAGCACCAGCGGCTGCGCCGCACGGTCCAGCGGGCCTTCACCCCGCGCGCGATAGCCCGCTGGAAGCCGTGGGTCGCCTCGGTCGTGGAGTCGCTCATCGACGAACTGATCGACCAGGGCTCCCCCACCGACATCGTCGCCGCCTACACCCGGCCGCTGCCGGTCGCGGTGATCAGCCGGCTGATGGGCCTGGACAACCTGGACACCAAGCGGCTCGCCCACTGGAGCGACCACGCGCTCTCCACCACCGCCTACCCGGCCGAGGCGATCGTCACCGCGATGAACGAGTTCTCCGCCTTCGGCGCCGGGGTGATCGCCGAACGCCGTGCCGAACCCGGCGACGACCTGGTCAGCAGCCTGCTGACGGCCGCCGCCGAGGACGGCTCGATCACCGAGGGACAGCTGGTCGCGCTGGTCGTCGGCCTGGTCGTGGCCGGCCACGAGACCACCATGACCAGCCTCGGCAACGCCCTGGTCTACCTGCTCCACGACGGCCGCGAGGCCTGGCAGCAGCTCGCCTCCGACGAGGCCAGCGCCGCCGCCGCGACCGAGCAGCTGCTGCGCGCCGTCCCGCTCGGCGACGCCCACGAGCACATGCCCGGACTGATGCGCCGCACCGTCGAGGACGTGGAGATCGGCGGGGTGGTCATCCCGGCCGGCAGCGTGGTCGCCGCCGACACCGCCGCCGCCAACCAGGACCCGGAGGTCTTCACCGGGGACCTGCGCACCGAGCTGTTCTCCCCGCTGGCCGCACCGATGCTCACCTTCGGGGCCGGGCCGCACCACTGCCTGGGCGCGTGGCTGGCCCGGATGGAGCTGGAGCTCGCCCTGCACCGGCTGGCCCGCCGGCTGCCCGCCCTGCGGATGGCCGACCAGGTCGAGCGGATCGACTGGCGGCGCGGCCTGCTCACCCGCAGCCCGAACTCCCTGCAGGTGACCTGGTGACGCGCGGGGCGGACACCGAGCCGGTCGTCGTCCGGGTCGACCGGGACCGCTGCATCGGCTCCGGGATGTGCGCCCTCAGCGCGCCCGACTCACTCGCCCTCGGCGCGGACGGACTGGCCGCGCCGCTGGCCGACTACGCCGACGGCGGTGCGGAGTTGACGGACGGGCTAGGCGAGGCCGTGGACTGCTGCCCGGTCGAGGCGCTCACCCTCCACTCGGCCCGCGGCGGCTACCGGATCGACCCGGCGGACTGACCCCGCCCCGGTGGCGCCCGCCGCCGCGACCCGCTCGGGCGGGTGCGCGGCAGGCGCCACCGGGAGCCGGGCCGCCGTACGCCCGGATCGATCAGCCGGGCTCATGGATCGATGCAGCCTCGGCGTCTCCGCCGGGGTCACCGGCCTCTCCCTCACCGTCGAACGGTCCTCCGGTCGCGCCGGGCGGGAATCCCCGCGACCGGCGCCGGTGCCCGGCGCTAGCCTGCCTTCGTGACGGAGCGATCGAGCACGGTGGTGCTGATGTGCGGCCTGCCCGGGGCGGGCAAGACCACGTACGCGCTGGGGCTGGTGCGGCGCGGCTACGTACGGCTGTCCATCGACGAGGCGGTGTGGCGGCGCCTCGGGGGGCGGGACGCCGGTGTGGTCCTGTCGGAGGAGGCGTTCGACCGGCTCAAGGAGGAGGTCCGCGCCGAACAGCGGCTGGAGCTGGTCGAGTTGGTGCGGGCCGGCACCGACGTGGTGGTGGACTACAGCTTCTGGAGCCGCGCCGCCCGCGACGACTACAAGGCGCTGGTGGAGAGCCACGGCGGCCGCTGGGAGCTGATCCACCTCAAGGCCGACCGGGCGACCCTGGAGCAGCGCCTCGCCGTCCGCAACGGCCGGGAGGGCGCCAACGCCGTCACCGTCGGCGCCGAGCTGTTCGCCCGCTACCTGGCCCACTTCGAGGAGCCGCGGGGCGAGGGCGAGCAGGTCCTGCTGCAGCCCTCGCCCTGACGGCACGCCGCCGCGTCAGCCGATCGCCACGCCCGTACCCGAGACCCGCACCCGCGGGTCCTCCGCCCGCAGTTCGACCCGCAGCACGCCGGGGCGGCCCAGGTCCTCGCCCTGGTTCAGCGTCAGCACCGTCGGGGCCTCCACCGCGCCCAGCTCCCGCAGGTACGCGCCGAAGGCGGCCGCGGCGGCGCCGGTGGCCGGGTCCTCGACCACGCCACCGACGGGGAACGGGTCGCGGACGTGGAAGACCTCGGGGGCCTCGCGCCAGACCAGCTGGAGGGTGGTGAGGTCCCGGGCCCGCATGTAGGCCGCCAGGCCGTCGAAGTCGTAGTCGAGGCGGGCCAGTCGGCCGCGGGTGGCGGCGGCGAGCACGAGGTGCCGGGCACCGGCGTAGGCGACCCGCGGCGGCAGGGCCGGGTCGAGGTCCGCGGCGGACCAGCCGAGCAGGCCGAGCGCCTCCTCGACGTCGGCCGCGGTGACCTCCTCGACCTTCGGCTCGACGCTGGTGAGCGTGGCCCGCAGCAGCCCGTCGGCGCCGCGCTCGACCTCGACCGGGACGTCCCCGGCCGCCGTCGCGAAGAGGTACTGCCCGGGGCCGGTGCGCTCGGCGAGCGCGACGGCGGAGGCGACCGTCGCGTGCCCGCAGAACGGCACCTCGGCCAGCGGGCTGAAGTACCGTACGCGGTAAGCCCCTTCGGCCGGTCCGGCGGTCAGGAAGGCGGTCTCGGAGTACCCGAGCTCGGCGGCGATGGCGAGCATCCGGCGGTCGGTCAGCCCGGTGGCGTCGAGCACCACGCCGGCCGGGTTGCCGCCCTCGGGGCGGGTGGCGAAGGCGGCGTAGCGGAGGATCTCGGGCGAGGGGGCGGCGGAGACTGCGGCGTCGTCGGTCATGCCCGGACGAACGCGTTCCGCCCGGCTGCTGTTCCCGGCCGCCCGGCGTTTGTTCCGGCTCGCCCGGTCACCGCTCCTGCCCGGCCGTTGTTCCCGCTCGCCCGGTCACCGCTCCTGCCCGGCCGCCGTCGGCCGTCCGCCCGGTCACCGCAGGACCGCCTCCAGGAAGTCCGAACCGAGACGGGCGCTGCCCGCCAGGTCGAGCTGGTAGAGCATGTACCGCCCGCGCCGCTGCGTGGTCAGCAGCCCCGCCTTCCGCAGCACCGCCAGGTGCCGGGACACCTCGGGCGCGCTGAGCTGCCAGGCGGAGGCCAGTTCGCCGGTGGTGTGCGGGCCGCGGGCCATGGTGCGGGCCAGCCGCAGCCGGACGGGGTGGGCCAGTGCCTCCAGGCGCTGCTGGACGAGGGCGAGCGAGACCGGTTCGGGCAGGCCGGCCTCGGCGACGGGGTACTGGAGGACGGGCCGCCAGCCGGGCGCGTGGACGACCAGGAGGTGGGGGCGGCCGAAGGCGGTGGGGATGAAGGTGACGCCCCCCTTGTCGGCGGCGCTGGTGGTGCTGTCCTGCAGCTTGTCGATGACGATCCGCCGCCGCCCGCCGCCCTGGTCGAGGCTGACGGAGGGTGAGACGGCCGCGAGCGTCTCACCGAGGCCCCGACGGGCCAGCAGGTCGGCCTTGCGCCGGGCGTCGGCGGCGAGGTCGGGCAGGACGCGCTGCCAGGCGTCGGCGAAGAACGCGGACACGCAGTCCTCCAGCATCCGCCGCACCAGCGCCCGCACGGCGGGCGGGTCGGCGAGCAGCCGGTCGGCGAAGGCGGCCTGCCGGGGGCCGCGGGCGAGGGCGAGTTCGCGGGCCCGCTCGCTCGCGGCGGGGTCGGTGAGCGGGGAGGTCTTCCGGAAGGTGAGCCGCGAGGAGCCGCAGGTGGTGATGAGGGCGCCGGCCACGAACAGCTCGTCGTCGAGCCGGTCGACGGCGTCGAGTTCCTCGGCGAGGGTCGCGCCGGGCAGGCCGGGGACGAGGAAGTCGGCGCGCGAGGAACGCCAGAGGAAGTCGGCCTCCAGCAGCCGCTCGGCCAGCTCCGGCGGGATCGCCGCGGTGGTGCTGCTCGCCCAGCCGCTCAGCGCCGGGTGGTGCGCCGGCTCGGCGAGGACGTGCAGCATGGCGTTCAGCTCGGCCAGCGGGGAGGGCGTGAAGAGCAGGCGCTCGTCGGACAGTCCGGTGATGTCGATGGTCACACTCACGCAGGAGATCCTGTCACCCGATCCGGTGACGCCTGCCGCCGATTGACGGGAACCGTCAATCCACGTGCCAGGCGGCCCGGCCAGGGCGGACGGTACCGGCCATGAGCCTGATCCAGGAGAAGTCCGTCCATGACCACGCCGCCGCCCGTACCGGCGAGCCGCCCGCCCTGCCGGTCGGCACCGGTCGCGGCGGCCCGTCCGCGCTGCTGAGCCTGCTGACCGCCGCCGGCGGGCCCCGGTACGCCGCCGCGCTCGCGGTGGACGCGGTGGGCGGCGGCATGCTGCGGCCGTTCCTGCTGCTGTACGGGATCGGCATGCTGCACCTGGGCGCGGGGGCGGTCGGGCTGGCGCTGTCCGCCGGGATGGTCGCGGGCCTGCTGGTGGTGCCGCTGACCGGCCGCTGGATCGACCGCGGCGCCCGGACCCTCCCCGCGGCCGTGACCCTGCTGCTGCGGGCGGCCGGCGCACTGACGCTGCTGCTCGCGGACGGCCTGCCGGTGTTCACGGCCGCGGCGGTGCTGTTCGGGGTGGGCAGCCAGTCCTGGCCGACCACGCACGCGGCGGTGGTGAGCACCCTGACGGAGGGTCGGCTGCGGGACGCGGCGCTCGCCGCCGGGCGGTCGGTGCGCAACGCGGGGCTGGGCCTGGGCGCGCTGCTGGCCACCGTGGCGGTGAGCGGCGGCGCGGGCGCGATCCGGCTGCTGGCCGGGGTGACGGCGGTGGCCTGCCTGGTCGCCGCCGCGCTGGTGGGCTCGCTGCGGGTGCGGGCGCACCGGGAGACGCCGCACAGGGCCGTACGGGCCGACGCCGACGCCCACGCCCACGCCGACACCGGGGAGCGGCGCGCACCGCTGCGCCGGATCAGCCTGCTGAGCCTGGCCAACCTGCCGTACGCGTTCTGCTTCGACGTGCTGGAGGTGGCGCTGCCCGCGCTGCTGGTGCTGCAGCTGCACGCCTCCCCGGCCTGGTCCTCGGGCCTGTTCGTGGGCAACACGGTGCTGGTGATCGCCCTGCAGCTGGCGCTGGTGCTGCGGCTGGCGGACCGTTCGCGGCGGGCCGTGCTGGCGGCCTCGGGCGCCCTGCTGTCGCTCTCGTACCTGGGCTTCTGGGCGGCCGGGGCGCTGGGCGGCACGCCGGGGGCGGCGGGCATCGCGGTGGTCTCGGTGCTGTACACGCTGGGCGAGATCCTCTACACCGGCTCGGGTACGGCACTGGTGGCGGCCGTCGCCCCGCCGCACCTGCTCGGGCGCTCGCTGGCCCGCTGGGAGCTGTCGATGGGCGTGGGCCGGGCGGCCGCGCCGGCCGTGGTGACGGCGCTGCTCGCCGCCGGTCCGGGCGCACTGTGGCTGCCGCTGGCCGCCGCCACCGCACTGGGGGCGCTGGCGGTGCTGCGGCTGGGCCCGGCGCAGTAGCCCCGGCCCGGTGGGATGATCGGCTCCATGGCCCTGACCCCGCACCAGCAGCACCTGCGCGACCGGATCCTGGCCGCCTCGGTGACCGCGCCGCCGGAGCCGTGGCGGCCGGTCGGCCGGGGGACGATCCCGGTCGGCGGGCTGCTCGGCATCGGCTTCGCCGTCCACCCGGAGAGCGGGCACGACCTGGTGCTGACCGTGTCGCACGGCGGGCACGGCCTGTTCGACGCCGTGACGGGCCTCAAGCTGGCGCGCGACCACGACCCGGCCGAGGACCCGGACGGCCCGGACCTCTGCTGCCCCGGGCTCGGCCAGGTCACCGATGTGCGGATCCCGGTGGCCGGGACGTGGGGCGGCGGCCTGCACGCCGACGCCGAGGGCGGCTGGCACGTCGAGGTCGCCGCCCCGGAGTGGCCGCACCACCGGGTGCTGCTCGCGACCGGCCGCGGGCCGTGGCAGGGCGAGCACGGCGAGAGCTGGTGGCAGGTCTTCGACTCCAGCTGGTCCACCCTGCGCGCCGCGGGCTTCTCCCCCACCGGCCGGACCCTCGCGGTGGCCACCAGCAGCGACCTCACGCTCTGGACCCGCGCCTGAGGTCCCGCCCTCCGGCGGCGGGCGCCGTACGGGCACGGATCCCGGGCGGACCCTGGCGCCGTACGGGCAGGGGCGCCGGCCGGCTGCGGCCGCCTTCCGGATGCGCCCGGGACGCCCAGCGCCGATGCTGGCGGCGAGGCGTGCCAGGCCCGAGGAAGGACACCCGATCCCATGAGTGCGCTCGACTTCGAGATCGTCGACAGCCCCGACAGCTCGCTCAACAAGACCTCCGTCCTGGTCACCGGCCCGCACGACGCCATGCTGGTGGACGCCGGGTTCACCCGCTCCGACGGCCGCCGCCTGGTCGAGCGGATCAGGGCCACCGGCAAGCGGCTGACCACCGTGTTCGTCAGCCACGGCGACCCGGACTTCTACTTCGGGGCGCAGGAGGTGCAGGACGCCTTCCCGCAGGCCCGGTTCCTGGCCACCACCATGACCGTCGACCACATCCAGGAGACGTGGGAGGACAAGCTGCGCGCCTGGTCCCACCTCGGCCCCGAGCTGGCCACCCGGCTGGTGCGGCCCGAGGTGCTGCACGGCGACGAGATCGTCTTCGAGGGCCACCGCTTCGAGGTGCGCGGCGCCGACTTCCACCTGCCGGACCGGCACTACCTCTGGCAGCACCACCACCGCGCCGTGCTCGGCGGGGTGCTGCTCTTCGAGGGCCTGCACGTGTGGACGGCCGACACCCCCACCGCTGCCCAACGGGCCGCCTGGATCGACCTGCTGGACGGCATCGAGGCGCTCCACCCGACCTGGGTGGCGGCCGGCCACCGGGTCGCCGACGCCCCCACCGACCTGAACGCCGTCGACCACACCCGCGCCTACCTGCGCGCCTTCGAGACCGAGATCGGCCGGGCCGCGGACGCGGCCGCCGCCAAGGAGGCCCTGGAGCGCCGCTTCCCGGAGCTGGGGCTGCGGATCGCGGTGGACATCGGCACCAAGGTCGTCATGGGCGAGATGGCCTGGGGGTGAGCGAGTCGTGATCGAGATCCCGAGGGACGTGGCCGGCTTCGCCGAGTCCTCCGCGCCCGCCGACGTGGTCCGCCGCCAGTACCTGGCCGCCGCCCGGGGCGACCTGGCCGCACTGCGCGCCACGCTCGCCGAGGACGTCGAGTGGACCGAGATGGCCGGTTTCCCGCTGGCCGGCACCTACCGCACCCCCAAGGGCGTCACCGCGAGCGTGATGGAGCGGCTGGCCGCCGAGTGGCACGACTGGACGGCGCACGACGACACCTACGTGGTGGACGGGGAGGAGGTGGTGGTCCTGGCCCGCTACACGGCCGTCCACAAGACCACCGGAAAACCGCTCGCGGTCCGGGTCGCCCACCACTTCACGGTGCGCGGCGGACGCATCGTCCGGTTCGAGCAGTTCACCGACACCGCGCTGGTCAGGGACGCGATGACGCCGTAGCGCCGCCCGGTCCCCCCGGACCCGCCGTTCACCCGTACGGGCGAGCGGGGCGCGACGCGCCCGCCACGGTCTCGACACACCACCCGGACGGCGTCAGGCTGACCCCGTTTCCACGGCCGGACAACGAGGAGTCGAGCATGGCGGGCACGGACATCGGCACCACCGGAGCGGGCGGCGGGCAGGACCGCCCGATCGTGATCGTCGGCGCTTCCCTCGGCGGCGCGAAGGCGGCCGAGGCGCTGCGCGAGGCCGGGTACGAGGGCGGCGTCGTCCTGATCGGCGAGGAGCACGAGCGCCCGTACGAGCGGCCGCCGCTGTCCAAGGGCTACCTGCTGGGCAAGACGCCCCGGGAGAAGATCTACGTCCACCCGCCGCAGTGGTACGCCGAGCACGACATCACGCTGCGCCTGGGCACGGCGGTGGCCGCGATCGACCCGGCCGGGCACACCGTGACGCTCGCCGACGACGGCCGGGTGGAGTACGCCAAGCTGCTGCTGACCACCGGCTCGGTGCCGCGCCGGCTGCCGGTGCCGGGCGCCGACCAGGACGGCGTGCTCTACCTGCGCCGGGTCGACGACAGCGACCGGATCAAGGCGGCGCTGCGGCCGGGCGCCCGGATCGTGGTGATCGGCGCGGGCTGGATCGGCCTGGAGGTGGCGGCCGCGGCCCGCGAGTCGGGTGCCGAGGTGACGGTGCTGGAGGCGCTCGAACTGCCGCTGCTGCGGGTGCTCGGCCGGGAGGTCGCCCAGGTCTTCGCCGACCTGCACCGGGACCACGGCGTGGACCTGCGCTTCGGCGTCAAGGTGGCCGAACTGACCGGCGACGGCACCACGGTGAGCGGGGTGAAGCTCGCCGACGGCACGACGGTGGCGGCCGACGCGGTGGTGGTCGGCATCGGCATCGCCCCCGCCGCCGGACTCGCCGAGGCGGCCGGACTGGAGGTCGACAACGGCATCAAGACCGACCGGCAGCTGCGCACCTCCGACCCGGACGTCTACGCGGCCGGCGACGTCGCGAACGCCTACCACCCGCTGTTCGACCGGCACATCCGGGTCGAGCACTGGGCCAACGCCCTCAACCAGCCGCAGACCGCCGCCCGCGCACTGCTCGGGCAGCCGGACGCGGTCTACGACCGGATCCCGTACTTCTTCAGCGACCAGTACGACCTCGGCATGGAGTACGTCGGCTACGTCGAACCCGACGGCTACGACCGGGTGGTGTTCCGCGGTGACCCGGCCGCCCGCGAGTTCATCGCGTTCTGGCTGTCCGGCGGCCGGGTGCTCGCGGGGATGAACGTCAACGTCTGGGACGTCACCGACCCGATCCGCGAACTGGTCCGCTCCGGTCGGGTGGTGGACGCCGACGCGCTGGCCGACCCGAAGGTCCCGCTCGGCGAGCTGTAGCCGTCCGGCGTCACGACCACCCGTGCACCCCGGCGTCCCGGTGCGGTCAGCCCACCGGGACACCGGGGTTCGCCACGCCCCGGCCCCCGGTGACGGTGTTGCCCGCGCCGATCGTCACCGGGCACGTCGCCGCGTCGTAGTTCGTCACGTCGATCGCGTAGCGGTCCGCTCCGGTGGCGCCGGTGAGGTCGGAGCGGTTGCCCCGGAAGACCGTGCCGCAGCCCCAGCCCGGCTGGACGCTGTGGGTCTGGTAGCCGTCGTCGGTGGTGCGCCTGCCGGTGTTGTTCTCGATGACGTAGCCGTTGCCCTTCACGTCGACCCAGGCGTCGTCGTAGTTGCGGCCGGTGAGGCCGTCGCCGTCGAAGGAGTTGCCGGAGACCAGGCCGCCGGTGGTGCCCTCCTTGAGGTCGACGTTCTCGGCGCCGATGTTCGGGCCGAAGGTGTTGCCGGTGATCTGCACGTGGTCGCTGCGGTCGGTGAGGGTGCCGGCGGTGCCGACGTACACGCCCTCGCCCAGGCCGTCCCGGTTCAGACCGGTGTCGTGGATGCGGGAGTTGCGCAGCGTGCCGTAGCCGCTGGAGTTGCGGAAGTGCACGCCCTCCATGGTGGTGTGGTGGACCGTCACGCCGTCGATCACCACGTGGTTGGCGGCATCCGCCATGATGCCCTTCTGGGCGCCGGTGACGGTCAGGCCCTGGACGGTCCAGTAGCTCGCGCCGTCGAGGTGGAGGCCGTAGCCGCCGCCGGTGGGGGTGGTGAGCACGGCCTTGGCGGAGCCGGTGAGGGTGATCCGGGCGGCGGCGGTGCCGGGCACGGTGGCCTTGAAGCTGCCGGAGTAGATGCCGTCGGCGAGCTGGATGGTCCGCCCGGGCACGGCGGCCGCGAGCGCGGCCTGGAGCTGCTTGGCGGTGCCGACCTTGACGACGGTCGCGGCCGGGGCGGCCGTCGCACCGGGGGCGGTGCCGACGGCGAGGGCGGCGACGGTGGCGACGGCGGTGAGGGTGGCGCCGAGGGCGCGGGGGGACGTCGGCTTCATGGACGGTGCTCCTTGCGGGACGGGTGGTGACAGGAACATGCCGTCGATCACACTGGACTGGACCATTCCGAAGCGTCAAGGGTGCCGCCGTCGGGCGATACTGGGATCCGGGGGGAGCCTCGGACGGCTTCGGGAAACCATCGGGCGGGGGCAGGGAGGCACGGTGGGCGGGACGGCCGGATTCGCCGTGGTGGTGTTCGGTGCGCTGGGCGGCGTCGTCGCCTACCTCGCCGGAGTCGTCGGGCTGCGCGAGCAACGCCGGCTGCGCCGGGTCGGCGTCCCCGCCTCGGCCCTGGTGCGCGCCCGCATCCGGGGGCCGGAGGACCACGCACTGCCGCCGCGTCCGCTGCTGCAGTTCGAGACGACCGACGGCCGGGTGGTCGAGATCTTCTCCCCAGTCCCCTCCACCACCCGCCACCCGCTGCCGGACGGCCGCTACGTGCCCGTCCGCTACGACCCGGCCGACCCCCGGCAGGTGCTGGTCGACGGGCGGGAGCGGACGGGGCTGGAGTACGGGTTCCTCGCCCTGGGGGTGCTGGCCGTCCTGGGCTCGATCACCATCGCCGCCACGGCGCTCTAGGCGGCCGGCGCGCTGCGCCTTCCGGGACGGGCCCTACGGGCGCTCCCGGCCCGCGCGGAGCCCCGCCGGGGTGAGGCCGGTGTGCAGGCGCATGGTGCGGGTGAGGTGGCTACACCACGCGCTGACCCTCCGGCCCGCGATCGGGTCCGCCCTGGCTGTCCTGACTGTCCTGGCCGTTGGGGCCGTTGGGGCCGGTGGGGCCGGTGTGGTCCCCCTCCCGGGCCGCGCCCCCGCCCAGGGCCTCGACCAGCCGCCGGGCCCGGGTGTCCTCGTCGAGCAGCGCCCGCACCAGTGGGCCGGGGGCCGCGCCCGCCAGGTAGGCCTCGACGGAGCGCGGATCGGCCGGGAGCGCGACCGTCCCGGCGGTGAGAGCCGCACGGGCACGGGCGTAGTCCAGCCCGACCCAGGCGAGCAGCTCGCCGCCGGTGTCGTCCACGTCCGGATGCGGCCGGTGGCCCAGGACTTCGTGGACGGCGAGGAGGGCCAGCAGGACGTGCTCGGTGCCCGGCGTCCGGCGGCCGAGGCGCAGCGCCTGGCCGTCCGTCTCCCGTCGGATCCAGTCCGCGGTCGGCGCCGCCGGGCCGGCCGCACCGGGCTTCAACAGGCGCTTCCAGAGCGGGAGTCGGTGCGACCGGCGGCCGAGCAGGGCGTCCCGGGTGGGATGCAGCAGCGGGTCCAGCGCGTCGGAGGCGCCGTCCGGGGCCGTGGCCTCGGGCGCGGGCGGTGCCGTCGGCGCCGGTGGGGCCGCCGGTGTTGCCTCCGGCGGGGTTTTCGGCCCGGGGTGCGTCGCGTCCAGCCGGTCCCGGACGGCCTGCGGCGCGACGCCCGCCGCGCGGAGCAGTTCGGCGGCGCGGGTGCGGTCGTCGGCCAGCAGGGCGCGCAGGACGTACTCCGCGGTGAGCTGCCGCCCGCCGCTGCGCCGCACCGCCGTCACCGCGGTGGACAGTGCGCGGGCCGCGGCGCCGGTCAGGACGAGGTCCGGGGCCCTGGTGGAGCCCAGGATCTCCCGGGCCGGCACACCGGCGTCGGCCTCGTCGTCCGCGGCCCAGCCCCCGCCGCGTTCGCGGCCGACGCCCCCGTCGCGCCCGCCGTGCCCGTGGCGGTCCCGGTCACGCAGCAGGGTGCGCAGCTCGCTCTCGGTGGCCCCGGCAGCAGCGAGGGCCGCACCGGCCGGGCCGCTCGACCCCACCACCGCGGTCAACAGGTGCTCCGTACCGAGCCGGCCGCCGCCCGTCGTGCCGAGCGTGCGCCAGTCCGCTTCCAGCGTGGTCTCCATCAGGCCCTCCCCGCACAGGTGGCTTTGCCCACACCATACGCTTGCTTTGCCTTCTCTTTGTAGTGGGCCGCCCGTCCGGACGGCATCGCGAGCCCGCGGCGGAAGCATCGGCGACGCAGCGTTGTTGGAAAGCGGGAGAAGCCGCGCCGGCGAAAAGGGGTGAGCACCGTGGCCGACACGCTCCCCGGGCCCGAGCACGTACCCGACGGCGGCACGACCGGCCCCGACGGCGGAGCCGCCGAGGCGCTGGACGCCTACTCGCGGATCGTCACCACCGTCGCCGCCGCGGTGACTCCGCGCGTCGCCGCCCTCCAGGTGCCCCGCCGCGGCCGGGGCGGCTGGTTCAGCACCGCGCTCGGCTCGGCGGTGGTCTTCACCGACGACGGCTTCCTGCTGACCAACGCCCACGTCGTCGGCCACGCCGACGCCGGGACCCTGGCCTTCGCCGACGGCACCACCTCCCCCTTCCACACCATCGGCGCCGACCCGCTCTCCGACCTGGCCGTGCTGCGCGCCGACGGCCCGACCCCCACCCCGGTGCGGCTCGGCGAGGCCACCGCCCTGCGGGTCGGGCAGCTCGTCGTCGCCGTCGGCAACCCGCTCGGGCTCGCCGGGACGGTCACGGCGGGCGTGGTCAGCGCCCTCGGCCGCTCGCTCCCGGCCCGCTCCGACACCGCCGTACGCGTCATCGACAACGTCATCCAGACCGATGCCGCCCTCAACCCCGGCAACTCCGGCGGCGCACTGACCACCGCGACCGGCGAGGTCGTGGGCATCACCACGGCCGTGGCCGGCAACGGGCTCGGCCTGGCCGTCCCGATCGACGCCACCAGCCGGCAGATCATCGCCACCCTGCTCACCGACGGCCGGATCCGCCGCGCCTACCTGGGCCTCGCCGGCGTGCCCGCGCCGCTGCCGCCCACCCTGCGCCGGCGCACCGGGCAGCAGACCGGCCTGCGGATCGTCGAGGTCGTCCCCGGCGCCCCCGCCGACCGCGCCGGACTGCACGAGGGCGACCTGCTGCTCACCGCCGCCGGCGAACCGATGACCAGCGCCCGCACCCTGCAGCACCTGATGCTGGCCGACGGCATCGGCCGCCCCCTGGCCCTGACGGTGCTGCGCGGCGCGGCCCTGGTCGACGTCATCGCCGTCCCGACCGAACTGCCCTCGGACGACTAGGCCGTGGTCCGAGCGCGACCACGGTGAACTCGACGACGGCGGGTCCGAAGCGTGAACGGCGCGGTCTCACGGGTGGTCGCGCGCGGGTTCGGCATGGGGCGAGAATCGGCGGGTGACCGAAGTGAACGTGGTGCACGTCTTCCTCTCGCGCGGCCGGTTCTCCTCGTACGACGACATCCGCGACCACGTCGACGAGGTGTGGTCGGAGAACGGGGACGCGGAGCCGTCCGCTCTCATGCGCGAGGTCGGGATCGCCGAGCTCGAACCGATGGGCGTCGAAGTCGTCCACGCCCGGGACGACGGCCACCCCGCGCCGGTCGCCCCCGAGGTGCTCCTGCACGGGGCCTCGTACGCCGACCAGTGGCTTCCCCAGGTGGAGTCGGCCGAGCCGGCCGACGCTGCGATCTGCGTCTTCGCCCCCAACGTGGTCACCGACCCGCGCGGCACCTCCCTGCACTACCTCGGCCGGTTCACCTACCGGGCCTGAGGGCCTTCGACCGGGACTGCCACCGCCACGCGTCGAGGCGGCCGGGCAGGGCGCGCGGAGCGGAACGCCGGGCCGCCCCTGACGGGTGGCCCCGGTCCGAACGTGCGCCCGCTCCGCGCACCCCGTTTCCTGCGGTCCACCGGTTCGGCGGGGGCTCCGGAGTACCGGCCGGAGCCCCCGGCCTCGCGGTGTGGTCCGCCGCCGGCGCACGGGGAGGCCGGCGGCGGACCGTTCGGGAGCGCCTCAGGGCCGGTGGTCGAGGCGCAGCGTCGACACCCGTACGGTGCGCCGTGGCAGCGCCGCGGGCAGGGCGACCAGCAGGGCGGTGGCGGTGAACACCGCGTAGTGCGCGCTCTCCGGCCAGGGGCCGGACCAGCCGAGTTCGGCGTGGCGGTGCTCGGCGAAGGCGTTGCAGCAGAGCCAGGCGGCCAGGCCGACCACCGGCGCGGCCCGGGGCCGGGAGAAGCCGCCGACCAGACCGCACAGCGCCACGTACGCCACGAAGGCGAGGCCACCGGAGTGCAGTTCGCCGAGCCCGCCGAGGCCGAGCGCCAACAGGCCGCCCGCGAGCAGGGCGACCGTGCCCGAGGTGCCGACCGGCAGCCGCTCCGGCACGGGGCGGAAGCGGCCGGCACCCGGTCGGGCTGTGTACATCCGCACCGCGGACTACCGCTTCGCCGCGAGGAGTTCGGGCGTCGGGCCGACCGGCAGGTGCCAGCGGGCGCGGCGTTCCCGCGCCTCCAGCTCGTGCAGGTCGTGGAGCAGTGCGGGCACCGGGACGGTCAGCACCGGGCAGCCCGCCCGCCGCGCGCAGTACGCGGACACCGAGCGCCGCAGCCGGCGGCGCAGCAGGCCGCCGCTCTGCCCGAGGACCAGCAGGTCGCCGGGCCGGTCGGCGACGTCGACCAGGGCCGGGCCGGTCTCGCCACGGATCACCACCGGGCGCAGCGGCACCGCGGGGTCGTTGCCGCCGAAGGCCTCGTCGAGGGCCTGGTGCAGGCGCTGTTCGGCGGCGTCCCGGACGGCCGCGAGCAGCGGCGGGCAGGGCGAGCGGCGGTAGCCGTGCTCACCGCCCGGGGGCTCCCAGGCCAGCACGGGCAGGAGTTCCGCGCCCCGCGCACGGGCCTCGGTCACCGCCCGGTGCAGCGCCGCCAGACTGCCCAGCGACCCGCTGACCCCGACCACCACCCTGGGTGTCCCGCCGTCCTCGTGCCGCTCGATGCCGTGCATGACCCGTCCTCGTGTCGTGGTGGCCGCACCGTGTCCCGGCGGCCGTACTCGTTCACCCAACCGCCGGTCCGGGCGCCCACCGGCACTTCTTGACGGCTCCCTGACGCCTGGTGCGGCGATCCCAACGCACTCCATACGGCGAGGGGCCGGGGTGGCGCGGCTCCCGCAGCCGGTGCACCGCCGACGGCCCACACTCCGCGGTCCGCGGCCCCCGCAGCCCCCGCAGCCCACGAGATGAATGGTGCTATCGTCAGTAGCACCATGTTGCTGAAGCTGGACGTCGGGGACACCCGACCACTGCACGAGCAGGTCGCGGGCGCGATCAGACGGGCCGTCGCCGAGGGCGAGTGCGCCCCCGGGGACAAGCTGCCGCCGGCCCGGGAGCTGTCCCGGGCGTTGGGCGTCAACTCCAACACCGTGCTGCGCGGGCTGCGCACGCTGCGCGACGAAGGGGTGCTGGAGTTCCGCCGGGGCCGCGGTGTCACGGTCGCCGCGGGGGCCGACACCCGCTCCGAACTGGTCGACCGGGTCAGGCAGTTGATCGAGGACGCGGCCCTGGCCGGCTACAGCAGGAACGATCTCGTGGACATGATCAGGGGGATGTCGTGACGGACGAAGGATCAGGAACGCACCGGCCGGGGGCCCGGAAGCGTGACGGCTGGGGCGGCCGGGGCGGCCTGTGGGCCGCGCTCGCCTGGTCAGTGGGGGTGCTGGCCCTGCTGGTCGCGCTGCCGCTGGCGGCCCGCCACCGGCTGCCGGACCCGCTGGCCACCCACTGGGGCGGGCGGGACCCGGACGGTTCGATGTCGCTGACCGGGGCCGTGCTGGTCCCGGCGCTCCTCTGGCTGGTCCTGGTGCTGGTCTCCGCGCTGCTGCAGCGGTACTGCGGCGAGCGGACGCCGGGCTGCGGGGCGGCGGCACTGGCGTCCGGCGGGGTACTGCTCACGGGGGCGCAGACCGCCGTGGTGCACGCCAACCTGGACCGCGCCCGGTGGCAGGACGCCGCGCCGATGGGCATCGAGGTGGTCCTGGTCCTGCTGGCCACGGCCGCTGCCGGCGTGCTGGCCTGGCTGGCCGGCCGCCGGTTCGGGGCCCGGACCGAGGCGCTTCCGGCGGCCGGGGCGCCGGCGCTGGACGTGCCGGAGGGCGAGGAGTTCGTCTGGCTCTCCTGGGCCACGAACCCGTGGCTGCAGCTGCTGGCCGCCGTGCTCGGACTGGTCACGGTGGCGGGTGTGCTGGCTGCCGCGAGCGGGCTGGCCGACCTGGACTGGTCGCTGGTGCTGCCGTTCGCGCTGCCCGCCGTCGCCGTCCTCGTCTGCTCCTCGGTGCAGGCGCGGGTGACCGCCCGCGGCCTGACCGTCGGCTTCGGCCCGTTCGGCCGGCCCGCCCGGCACTGGTCGCCCGCCGACCTCGTCTCGGCCCGCGTCGAGCAGCGCACCGCCGCGCAGGCGGGCGGCTGGGGCTACCGGATCAACGGGCTCGGGACCACGGTGATGCTGCGCGGCGGCACGTGCCTGGTGGTGCGCACCCGCCGGGGCACCGACTTCGCGGTCAGCGTCGACGACGCCGAGCGCGGGGCGGCGCTGCTCAACGCGCTGATCGCGCGCGCCGGGCAGCCGACGGGCTGAGCCCGGCCGCCGGCCGCGCCGGTCCGGTCGGCGGGTCCGGCGCCGGGTCCGGTCGGCGGACCGGTCCTGCCCGCCGGTCGTTCCCACCCGCCGGCCGGCCCTGCCCGCCGGTCAGTCCTGCCAGTGGAACAGCAGGGTGTCGACCTTCAGTGGCCCGCGCTCACCGAAGTAGTAGACGCAGAGCCCGGTGACGACGGTGTCCCTGGTGGCCTGGTCCACCCAGCGGAAGCCGGCCCCCTCCAGGACCGGGCGGGCCGGGGCGTCGTCCGTGTCCGTGCCGCCGGCGAAGGGGCCGAGGGTGCTGACGAACAGGCTGTCCTCGTCGAGCTCGATCACGTGGTACGTGCCCTCGCCCGCCCCGTTGTCCTCGTGTGCGGAGACCGGCGGGTCGAAGTCGATCCCGGCGGCCTCCAACGCCTCGGTGACGCGGCGCAGTCGGCCGTCCGCGTCGACGGGCGCGGGCGGATCGGTGCGGAGCGCCTCGACGCGCCAGCGCGGGTCGGTATCGCGCTCGCAGCGCGCGGCGTACTCGTGGACTATCGCGTGGCGCATCTCCTCGGGCAGGCCGGGGACTTCGACCCGGGGGCGGCCGAGGCGGTCGTCCCACGCGCGGGCCTCCGCGGTGTCGCCGGTGAGGCGGTGCAGCGCACAGACCGCCCACAGCGCGGCCTCGACGGGCCGGTCCGAGGCGAGGAGGGCGCGCAGCCGCTCGGGGTCGGCCGCGAGGGTGTGGGCCTGGTGGGCGACCAGGCGGTCCGGGTCGGCGAGGGAGTCGGTGACGTCCTGCCCGGCCCGGTGGCGCAGCCGGTCGCGGGCCAGCCGGTCCTCGGGGCGGGCGTCGCCGAGGTCGGCCAGCACGGTCGGGAGCCCGTGGCGGTCGGCCAGCGCGTCCAGCCCGGCCTCGCCGAACTCCCGCCAACGCGACCAGGGGTGGGCGGCGAGGGTGGCGAGTTCGGCCGTGGCCGTGCGGTCGCCGAGGACGCCGCGGGCCTTGAGGAACGCCTGGCACAGCCCGTACTGCCCGTCCCGGTTCCGGTCCGGGTGCCGCAGCCAGGGCAGCAGTTCGGCGCGGTCGGCGAACAGGTCGAGCAGGGCGACGCGCAGCTCGGCGGTCTCCCCGTGGTTCCTCAGGACGTCGAGCAGGGCGGGGGCGTGCGACTCCGATACCCGGTCGGCCAGGGCCTCGACGCAGGCGCGGCGGCGGTACCAGTGGCGCTCCGGATCGGCCGCGTAGCGGGCGAGCTCGTCGGCGTCGCGGGCGCGCAGGGCGGCCGCGTCGTACGGCCGCTCGAAGGGGATCAGGTCATCGATGCTGGTCACCGGGGGGATATTAGGCGGTCGGCGGGCGGTAAACCACTCAAATCAGTGGTGCTTCGAACGCCAATGCGGGTACATAAGTTGACGGTCACTCAGGTTCGGGCGGCGCCCCGTCGACACCGCCCCCGTCCTGTCCCCGGTGGCCGAGAAGTCAGCGGGCGCCCGCGCGCCCGCACCCAAGCAAGGAGGCGTCCGTGACTCACGACTCACGCGCGCAGGACTCCCCGGACACCCGGCGGGGCGTCCAGGACCAACGGACGGTCATGTTCCTCCGCCTCGGCGTCGGGCTGATCGGCATCCTGCTGCCGCCGGCCCTGCCGTTCGGCAACTGGCTGGCCGCCGAGGTGATGGGGCGCAGCACGGACGGCTTCTGGCCGGGCTCGATGAGCGCCTCGTACTACACCGACACACGGAACGTCTTCGTCGGCGCCCTGTGCGCACTCGGGGTGTTCCTGATCTGCTACCGGTTCGACCGCCGGGACGACCGCTGGAGTACGGCGGCGGGGGTCTTCGCGGTCGGGGTGGCGCTGTGCCCGACGTCGCCGGACGGCGCGTCGGACGTCCAGCGCACCATCGGAGTGTTCCATCTGGTCTTCGCGAGCCTGCTGTTCGTCATGCTGGCGATGTTCTGCCTCTACTCCTTCCGCAATCCCCGTTCCACCCAGCCGGCCCGGGTGGGTACGGCCTACCTGGCGGCGGGGGTGCTGATCCTGGTCGCACTGCTGCTCTCCGTCGTGGCCGGGGTGACGGGCATCGGCGACGACTGGTCGGTGCAGCCGCTGTTCCTCTGCGAGTGGCTGGCGACGTGGTCCTTCGGTGCGGCCTGGATCGGGGCCGCGCTCGAACTGGCGGCGCACCGCCGGGGCGGCTCCGAGACGGCGGCCGTGCCCCGGCAGCCGGGCGGGGCGCTGGTGGAACCGAGGCAGCCGGAGGCCCAGTCCTGAGGGCCTGAGGGCCTGAGCCCGTCGGCCTGGGCCCGTACCTCGGGCCCAGGCCCAGGCCCAGGCCCCGGCCCGTGCCCCAGACCCCAGGACTCAGACCCAGAGCCATACCCGAGGGTTCGTCATATCGTCGCACCGGCCGACCGTTACCATGCGCACCAAGGACCGCCACCGAGGCGGCCGGTGACGGATCCCCAGCAACGGGAGGACGAGCATGGCGAACGAGGTCGGGGCGCAGCGCGGTCCACAGGAGGACTACCCGTCGGTGGACCTGCGGATGGACGTTCCGCACTCCGCCCGGGTGTACGACTTCCTGATCGGCGGCAAGACCAACTTCGAGGCGGACCGGGTCGCCGCGCACGCCTCGGTGAAGGCCTGGCCGTCACTCCCGATCTCGATGCGCACCACCCGCGACTTCATGCAGCGTTCGGTGCGCCACCTCGCCGAGCAGTACGGCGTACGGCAGTTCCTGGACATCGGCACCGGCATCCCCACCTCGCCGAACGTGCACGAGATCGCCCAGGCGGTGGCACCGGATTCGCGGGTCGCGTACGTGGACAACGACCCGATCGTGCTGACCCACGCCCGGGCGCTGATGGACAGCACGCCCGAGGGCCGCACCTGTTACGTGGACGCCGACTTCCGCGACCCGGAGTCGATCATCGGCAACGCCCGGCTGCGCGAGGTGCTCGACCTCTCGCAGCCGGTGGCGCTGTCGCTGATCGCGATCGTCCACTTCGTGCTGGACGAGGACGACCCGCAGGGCATCGTGCGCCGCTTCATGGACGCGCTGGCGCCCGGCAGCTTCCTCGCGCTGACCGTCTTCACCGGCGACACCGACCCGGTCGGCGTGGGCGGCGTCGGCCGGGAGTACAACGCGCGCGGCATCCCGCTGCAGATCCGCGACAAGGCCGAGACGGAGGCCTTCTTCGACGGCTACGAGCTGCTCGACCCGGGCGTCACGCTGGTGCACCACTGGCGCCCGGACGCGGACGCCGCGCCCGTCCGGGACCAGGACATCGCGATGTACGCGGGCGTGGCGGTCAAGCGCTGAACCCGTCTCCCACTCCGGCCCACGGCGGGCCGCGGCGGCCCCGGTCACCCGGGGACGGAGACCAGGCCCGCCTCGTAGGCCAGGATGACCAGCTGCACCCGGTCCCGGGCGTCGAGCTTGGCGAGCAGCCGGGTCATGTAGGTCTTGACGGTGGCGATGCTGAGCACCAGCTCGGCGGCGATCTCGGTGTTGGACAGGCCCCGGCCGACCAGCGTGAGGATCTCCCGCTCCCGGTCGGTGATCGCCGCCAGCCGGCGCACGGCCTCGTTCCGCGCGCCGGGACCGGCCGGCCGGCCGGGAAGGGCGCCGGGCAGTCGGCCGTCCCGGGAACCGCCCCATGAGCCGGGCGGACGGCCGGCCGCGAAGGCACCGATCAGCCGCCGGGTGACGCTCGGCGCGATCAGCGCGTCCCCGGCGGCGACCACCCGCACCGCGCCGAGGATGTCGTCCAGTGCCATGTCCTTGACCAGGAACCCGGACGCCCCGGCGTGCAGCGCCGCGTAGACGTGCTCGTCCTCGTCGAAGGTGGTGAGCACGACCACCCGGGTCGGACCGCCGGCGGCGGTCACCAGCCGGGTGGCCTCGATGCCGTCCGTCCCTGGCATCCGGATGTCCATCACCACGACGTCCGGGCACAGTTCGGCCGCCAGCCGGACGGCCTCCGCCCCGGTGCCCGCCTCGCCGACCACCTCGATGTCGGTGGTCTCCGCGATGACCATCTCCAGCGCGGCCCGTACCAGCGGCTGGTCGTCGGCCAGGACGACCCGGATCACGCGCGCACCTCCCCCGCAACCGCGGGGACCGTGACCCCGACCGGGATCGCCACCGGCCCCGGGACCGGCAGCGTGGCCGCGACCCGGAAGCCGCCGTCGGCGCCCGGCCCGGCGTCGAACCGGCCGTGCAGCAGGGCGACCCGCTCGCGCAGCCCGGCCAGCCCGAAGCCGCTGCCCGGGTCGCTGCCGTGCCCCCGGCCCCGGTCGGTGACCTCGACGGACAGCTCCCCCGCCGTCCGGGAGTCGACCCGGACCACGCAGGCGTCGGCGTCCGCGTGCCGGACCACGTTGGTGACGGACTCCTGGATGATCCGGAAGGCCGCGAGGTCGATCTCCGGTGGCAGCGCCCGCTGTTCGCCGTGCCGCCGGACCTCCACCCGCACCCCCGCCGCTGTGGTCGCCCCGGCCAGCCGGTCGAGGTCCGCCAGGCCCTGCGCGCCGGTGCCCGGGCCGTCGCCGTCGGCCCGGCGCAGGACGACGAGCATCCGGCGCAGCGCGGCCAGGGTGTCCCGCCCGGCGGCCTCGATCTCGCCGAGCGCCGCCTTGGCGCGTTCGGGCCGGCGGTCGATGACCCGGCGGGCGGCACCCGCCTGGAGCGCGACGATGCCCAGGCTGTGCGCGACGGTGTCGTGCATCTCCCGGGCGATCCGGAGCCGTTCGGCGGTGACCGCCTCGGCGGCCGCCCGGCTGCTCAGCGCCTCGGCGTGCTCCCGGTTCTGCCGCACCGAGCGCCCGACCAGCCAGGCGACCAGCGCGAGCAGCGCGGCGCCGTCGGCGGAGCCGATGTGGGTGCCGGTGAAGATGCCGACGGTGTTGCCGCGCACCAGGCCGATGTGCAGCACCAGGAAGCCCATGACGAGGGCGAACGCGGCCCGCGAGGTGCGGCGCGGCCGGGTGGCGGTGATCAGGCAGAGCGCGGTGTCCACGGCCAGCAGCGCGCCGGGCGGCACCTGGGTGCCGCCGGACCAGCCGTCGGTCTCGGTCCAGGTGGCGAGCAGCAGCAGGACGACCGACAGCACCGGCAGCCGGCGCACCGACGCGGCGCCCGCGAAGGCCACCGCCGTGTCGGCCAGGGTGAACGCCCACCCGCCGTGCGCGGCGGCGCCGTGGTGCTGCGCGGAGCCACCGAGCCGGACGGCGGGGTAGGCGGCGGCCACGCACCAGGCGAGCCCGACCCAGATCTCGGGCGGGACGCGCCGGAACAACGGCGGGGTGGGGGTCGACGGCATGGTCCACGATCGTAACGGCGGCCCGACGAGCCGTCATCCGACCGTGGTTGTACGGCCGGGGGTGACCTGCGCGTACGGCCGGGGGTGACCCGCGTTGTCGACACCGGTCCGATGTGCGAGCCGCCGCTCCCCCGGCACCGTGGAACCCATGATCGAAGTCAACGAGTTGACGAAGCGCTACGGCCGCCGCACCACCGTGCGGACCGCCGTCGACCGCCTCACCTTCACCGTCCGGCCCGGCGCCGTCACCGGCTTCCTCGGCCCCAACGGCGCCGGCAAGTCCACCACCCTGCGACTGGTCCTCGGCCTCAACGACCCCACCACCGGCAGCGTCACCGTCGACGGCCGCCCCTTCCGCGGCCGACCGCGCGGGCTGCGGCACGTCGGCGCGCTGCTGGACGCGGGCGACGTCCACGGCGGACGCAGCGGCCGCGCCCACCTACAGGCACTGGCCCGCAGCAACCGGATCCCGGCCGCACGCGTCGAGGAGGTGCTGGAGGAGGTCGGGCTGGGCCGGGCCGCCGGGCGGCGGATCGGCGGCTACTCGCTGGGCATGAGGCAGCGGCTCGGCATCGCGGGCGCGCTGCTCGGCGACCCGCCGGTGCTGCTCTTCGACGAGCCGCTGAACGGGCTGGACCCGGAGGGCGTGCTGTGGGTGCGCGGACTGTTCCGCCGCCTCGCCGCCGAGGGGCGCACGGTGTTCGTCTCCAGCCACATGATGGCCGAGATGGAGCACACCGCCGACCGCCTGGTGGTCATCGGGCGCGGCCGGCTGATCGCCGACGAGGGCCTGGCGGAGTTCTCCGCCCGCAACGCGACGACCTCGGTGACCGTCCGCTCACCCGAACTCCCGCTGCTGGCCGAAGCATTGCGGACGGAAGGCGCCGACGTACAGCTCCACGAGCCGCAGTCGGCGATCGTCACCGGACTGCCCGCCGAACGGATCGGCGAACTCGCCCTGCGACACGGCGTGGTGCTCGGCGAACTGACCACCCGCACCTCGTCCCTGGAGACCGCGTTCATGTCCCTGACCGCCGACAGCGTCGAGTACCCGGCGACCGAACACCCGGCTGGAGACCCCCGATGAGCACCACGAGCACCACCCTCACCCCCCTCGCCCCGACCGCCCCGCACACCGCCGAACCCGCACCCCGCTTCACCGACCTGCTCGCCGCCGAGTGGATCAAACTCCGATCACTGCGCTCGATCCCCTGGGTGCTCGGCCTGAGCGCCGTAACCATCGTCGCCGCCAACCTCAAGTCCGCCCTGTACACCCGCGACCACTACACACCGGGCAGCGGCGATCCGGCGGCCATGGCGCAGGCGGCGCTGAACGACGCCTTCAACCTCGCTTCCGCCGACATCCTGCTGCTCCTCGGAGGCGGCCTCGGCGCGATCGTCATCGCCGGCGAGTACGCGACCGGGCTGATCCGCACGACGCTGGCCGCCGTGCCCGACCGCAGGGCGGTGCTGGTGGCCAAGGCCTGCGTCCTGGCCGCCGTGATGCTCGGCTTCGGCGTGCTCACCGTCGGCGTGTCCTTCGGCCTCAGCCAGGCGGTCCTGTCCGACTCCGGCATCGGACAGTCCCTCACCGACCCCGCCGCCTTCCGGTACGTCGCGGCGGCCACGCTGTTCGGCCCGGTCTGCGCGCTGGTCGGGCTCGGGATCGGCACCCTGATCCGGCACAGCGCGGGCGCGGTGGTGGGCACCGTCGTGGTGCTGTTCTTCCTCCCGTCCCTCGTCACCGAGCGCTACCGCTGGACGGCCGACCTGCTGCACGCCCTGCCGCTGCCCGCCTGGCAGCGCCTGGCCCGGATCAGCCTGGCCGGCTGGCGCCCCAGCGCCTACCCCGCGACCGTCGCAGGCTCCTGGATCACCCTCGCGGCCTGGTCGTTCGCCTCGGTGGCGATCGCGGCACTGGTGATCCACCGCCGGGACCACTGACGGCCGGGGAAGGCCCGAACAGCCGGCCACTGCCGCCACGACCTGCCACGGCTCAGAACGCCGCGATGCTCCCCGGTGCCCGCTCGGCCCGGCTGAGCCCCCGCAGCACGCCCACCCACCCGTGCCGCCGGACCGCCAGCCGGGCCAGCAGTGCGGCCACCGAGTCGGCGGTCTCCGGCGGGAGTCCGGGGGTCGGGACGCCCACGCTGACCGCCAGGTCGTCGGCGTGGACGGCCAGTTCCATCGTCCGGGTCGCCAACAGGTCGTCGAGCGTGAGCGACCACGGCCCCCAGAACGGCAGCCGGGCCGGGCGGGTGCCGTCCGCCGCCGCCAACGCGGTCGTCAGCTCCGCGACGGCGGCGTCGACCCGGCGGTGCAGGGCGGCCGGACCGTCGGCGGCGAACGCCTCACTGCCCTGCCGGATCCGGACGTTGATGTCCGCGTCGAGCTCCGCGCCGACCCACGCGACCCGGGCGTAGTGGTCCAGCAGGCCGATCGTCGTCTCGGTCGGCGGCGCGGCGGCCAGGGCCTCGGACACGCACAGGACCTGGAAGGCCAGGTGCCCGGCCAGCCCGCCGACGCTCCACTCCGCCAGCGCGCTCGGCCGCCGCCAGGCCTCGGCCACCTCGGGCACGCGGAGCAGCTGTTCGGCCGCGCGGGCCGCGGCCAGGAAATCCGCTCGGGAATCGCTCACGATCCGCTCCCTACCGCACCACGGAGGCCCGGAAACCGGACCCCACCGACCGCACCGGACCGCACCGTCGACCGCTCCACCGCCGCACCGCCGCACCGCAGCCGTTCACGAGCCACCGCCGCCCGGTCCACCGGACCCGCTGGATCCGTCCGACCCACCCGACCCGGCCGAGGTGGGCGGCGCTCCCGCCACGGTGTCCACCAAGGCCACCAGCAGAGCCGTCAGCACCAGCCCCGCCGCGACCGTCACGCCCAGCTGGAAGGCCGTCGCCCAGTCCGGGTGCCGACCGCGCGCGTGGGCGAAGAACACCGACCCGACGACCGCGATGCCCACCGCCGAACCGACCCGCTGCGCGGTCTGCAGCACGCCGCCCGCACTGCCCGCCCGGGCGACCGGCACCTGCTGGAGGGTCAGCGTCTGGTTCGGGGCGATCACCAGCCCGCTGCCCACCCCGGCGACCAGCAGCGGCAGCGCCGTCGTCCAGCCCACCCGGGGCCCCGACCACAGCTGCACCGCGAGCGCCGCGGCCAGCAGGCCGGCCAGCACCAGCAGCAGCCCCACCACCACCAGCCGCCTGCCGAGGCGGCTCACCAGCCGCCCGCCCACCGCCGCGGCCGCTCCCGAACCGATCGCGAACGGGGTGATCGCCACGCCCGCCGCAAGGGCCGAGTAGTGCAGGCCGACCTGCAGGTACAGCGTGAAGATGAAGAAGATCGCGGTGAACCCCGCGAAGTACGCCAACGACAGCAGCACCCCCGCCGCGTACGGGCGCACCGCGAACAGCGCCATGCTCACCAGCGGCTCGTGCCGCCGCCCGTAGTGCACCTCCCAGCCGACGAAGGCCCCGAGCAGCACCGCCGACACCGGCAGCAGCAGCCACCGCGCCGGGCTGTGCCACTGCTGTGCCTGGACGAACGGCAGCAGCAACGCGACCGTGCCGGCGCCGAGCAGCACCACGCCGACCGGGTCGAAGTCGCGGTGCCCGGCGCGCTCGGCGGCCGGCGGGGGCGCCGGGAGCAGCCGGTGGGCGATCGGCAGGGCGGCGACGCCGATCGGCAGGTTCACCAGGAACACCCAGCGCCAGCCGTCCTGCGGGCCGGACAGGTGGATCAGCAGCCCGCCGAGCAGCGGTCCGACGGCGGTCGACAGCCCGATGGTGGCGCCGAGCGCGCCGAAGGCCCGGCCGCGGTCGGCGCCCCGGAAGAGGGTCTGGATGAAGCCGGACACCTGCGGGACGAGCACGCCACCCGCCGCGCCCTGGAAGAGCCGGGCCAGCACCAGCCACTCCTGGCTCTGCGCCGCGCCGGCCAGCGCGCTGGCCGCGGTGAACAGGGCGAGTCCGGTGAGGAAGACGGCGCGCCGGCTGCGCGCGTCGCCGAGCCGTCCGGCCGGGACGAGCACCAGGCCGAAGGCCAGCGCATAGCCGCTGAGCACCCACTGCAGGCCGCTCTCCGACATGTGCAGCCCGGCCCGTACGGTCGGCAGGGCGACGTTGACGATGCTGACGTCCAGCAGGGTCATGAAGCCGGCGACCAGGCAGACCGCGAGCGCCCGCCAACGCCGCGTGTCGGCCCGGCCGCCCGCGGCGGAAGCGCCGGGCGGGTCCGGGTGCGCGGTGGCGGACGGGGCGTCGGGGGTCATGGGAGCCTCTTCCCGGTGTCCGGGGCGGCTTGCTCGCTGCCCGGCCGGTGGTCGGCGGGCTTCGCTCGGCTCATCGTCGCCCCGCCCTCCGGGTACCGCCACCCGGGTCGTACCCGGGCAGCGCTCCCTTCCGCTCCCCCGGCCGCCTCACCCGGCAGCTTCCCCCGCAGCCTCACCCGAACGGTCGAACCGGATCGCGATCGGTGCCCGGACCCCAGAGGCTGACGGCATGACCGTCGCCACCGAGAACCCGCCGCTCGCCCCACCGGTGCTGGACGTTCGGCAGCGGAACGTCGTCTTCGCCACGATCGTGCTCGGCATGCTGCTGGCCGCCCTCGACCAGACCATCGTCGGCACCGCGCTGCCCACCATCGTCGCGGACCTCGGCGGGGCCGCGCACATGTCCTGGGTGGTGACCTCCTACCTGCTGGCCGAGACGGTGGCCACCGTGCTGGCCGGCAAGTTCGGCGACCTGTACGGACGCAAGCTGATCTTCCAGATCTCGGCGGTCGTCTTCGTCGCCGGCTCGTTCCTGTGCGGGCTGGCCACCGACATGACGCTGCTGATCGCCTGGCGGGCGGTGCAGGGCGTCGGCGCGGGCGGGCTGATGGTCACCGCCATGGCGCTGATCGCGGACGTCATCCCGCTGCGCGAGCGCGGCAAGTACCAGGGCGCGATCGGCGCGGTGTTCGGCGTGGCCACGGTGATCGGGCCGCTGCTGGGCGGGCTGTTCACCGACCACCTGTCCTGGCGCTGGGCGTTCTACGTCAACGTGCCGCTCGCGGTCGTGGTGGTGATCGCGGCCGCCCGGACCATCCCCTCGGTGCGCTCGGCGACCCGCCCGGTGATCGACTACCTGGGCATCGCGCTGGTCGCGGTCGGCGCCGGCGCGCTGATCCTGGCGACCAGCTGGGGCGGCAACCAGTACCCCTGGGGCTCCGGGGTGATCATCGGCCTGTTCGTCGGCGGCGCGATCGCCCTCGGGCTGTTCTGCTGGACCGAGACCCGGGCCGTCGAACCCATGCTGCCGATGCGGCTGTTCCGCAACCCGGTGTTCACGGTCTGTTCGGTGCTCAGCTTCATCGTCGGCTTCGCGATGCTCGGCGCGCTCACCTTCCTGCCGACCTTCCTGCAGTACGTCGACGGTGACTCGGCGACGGTCTCCGGCATCCGGATGCTGCCGATGGTCATCGGCCTGCTGCTCGCCTCGATCGGCAGCGGCACCGCGGTCAGCAGGACCGGCAAGTACCGGGTGTTCCCGATCGTCGGCACGGCCGTCATGGCCCTCGGCCTCTACCTGCTCTCCCGGCTCGAACCCGGCACCGGCACCGCGCTCGCCTCGCTCTACATGTTCGTGCTCGGCGTCGGCATCGGACTGAGCATGCAGGTGCTGACGATCGCCGTGCAGAACACCGTCGACTACGCGGACCTCGGTACCGCCACCTCCGGGGTCACCTTCTTCCGGACCATCGGCAGCTCCTTCGGCACCGCCGTGTTCGGCACCATCTACACCAACAGCCTCACGACCGAACTCCGCGAGGGCGTCGCCACCGCCGCCCGGCTCACCGGCGCCGACCCGGCCGTGCTCGCCCGTGCCGCCGAGAGCCCCCAGAGCCTGCACGGGCTGCCCGCCGACCAGGCCGCGCCGATCGTGCAGGCCTACTCCGACGCGCTGCACACCGTGTACCTGTGGACGATCCCGGTGGCCGTGATCGGCTTCGTCGTCGCGCTCTTCCTCAAACAGGTACCCCTGCGCGACACCGCCCGGGCCGGCTCCACCGACATGGGCGAGGGCTTCGCCCAGCCGACCACCGCCGACTCCGACCCGCACCTGGAGTACGCGGTCTGCAAGATCGTCCGCGGCGTGGACCTCGACACCGTCCGGGCCATCGTCTCCGACGCCGACACCCGGGTGGACCTCGGCGGCGCCTGGGCGCTGATGGAGGTCGCCCAGCACACCAAGGTGATCGGCCGCGCCGACCTCGACCTCATCGCCGCCCGCAAACGGATCCCGCCCGAGGTCCTGGAGCCCGTCTTCGACCGGATGGCCGCCGAGGGCTACCTCGTCCGCGACGGCGGCGTCCTGGTGAACACCGAGACCGGCACCCGCGAGGTCCGGGCCCTCGCCCGCGCCTGGTCCGACTGGCTCAACGCCCGCCTCGACGCCGACGCCGGCCGACCGCGCAGCCCGCAACTGCGCACCGCCGCGGACGCCATCGCCTGGCGCCTCCTGGTCGAGGACCTCGCCAACGGCCTCCCCGCGAAGGCCCGTTCGACGGACAGCGCACGGGTCTAGACGGTCCGCCGGCGGCTACAGGCGGGTGGTGTCGAGATCGAGGCCGAAGGGCGCCGGGAGGTGGACGGGCGTGCCGAACGGATGCGGGCCGCTCTCACGGGCGTACCCGAGGCGGGTCGGTTCGCTGTACAGCGTGCAACTGACGCCGCGTCGTCGGGTGACGCGGTCGGCGTCAGCCGGCCAGCCAGGGGGCCTCGGGGAGCTTGGCGGCGGCGTCGTGGCCGGAGAAGTCCGCCGTGGTCGGCGTGCCCAGGCCGGCCATCCGCATCGTCACCCGCCGCAGCGCGCCGTCGCCGTCGACCCAGTAGGTCAGTGGCGAGCGCCCGCCATCGGGTGCGGAGCCCTGGGCGCGCGGGCCGGCGATGCGGTCGTAGCCGCGGCCGTCGATCCGGTCGCGGCCCAGCCAGCGCGCCCCGGACTGGGCGAGCAGCAGCGGGTTGTCGGGGCGGTCCGCGCCGAGCTGGACCACCAGGCTGAGCCCGGAGTCCAGGGGGTCCGCGGTGTAGGAGCGCGGCGACCAGCCCTGCCGCGGCACGTGCTCGGCCTGCTGCCACGCCGGGCCGTCGACGCCGGCCGGTTCCGGGGCCAGGCCGAGGCCGCCGGTGTCCCAGATGATCAGCCCGTGGTCGAGCGGGCCGCTCGCCCCGGTCGTCCGGTAGCGGCCCACGCCGCGGTGGGTGCGGTAGTCCACGACGCCCTCCACCCGGATGGTGACGCCTCCGCCCTCGGCGGCCGTGAGCGTCACCCCGACCGGAGCGGCCTGGTAGAGGTTCAGCCGCGACAGGGCCAGCCGGGAGGCTTCGTCGCTGGTCACCGGCCGCTCGTCGGCCTCGTCGGAGACCGTCCGGTAGACGACCAGACCGCCCGCCGCGGTGCCGCACACCGCGATCGCGGCCAGGGTGAGGAGCCAGCGGCTCCGCCACGGCCTGCGGGTGTCGTCCTTCGTCCTCCGGGCCATGCGGGTGCCTTCTCTCGTGGGTCGGTGTGCGGTCGGTGTGCTGTAGGTGAGTGGTCTGCGTGGGACCGGGCTGCCCGCGACGGGGGCCGGTCACGACAGTCGGGCGGGTTCGGGGACCAGTGGTCCGCGAACCCGCCCGATCCGGCACCGGCACGGATCGCCGGTGCCGGTCTGCCCGGCCGGGGGTTACCACCCCTGGCCAGGGTTGCCAGCCCGGCCTGGGGTTGCTAGCCCTGCCGGATTGCCCTGCGCCTACGGACCAGCAGCACCAGCGCCGCACCGAGGGTGATCAGCGCCGCCGCTCCGGCTACGGCGAACGGGATCGCCGCGCCCGCACCGGTGTTGGGCAGGTGCCCGGGTCCGGGAGCCGGCGGGGCCGGGGGTGCGGGGACCGGGGTCGACGTCGCCGGCGGTGTCTCGGTCGGTGTCGACGTCGGGGTGGGTGTCGGCGTCGGCGTCGGGATCAGCCGGTTGACGGCCGTCACCTCGACTCCGTCGTCGAGGTTCCCGCTGGTGAGCACCAGCGGCCCGAGCACCGTGACCTCCGGCGCCGAGTAGCCCGCCGGCGGGCTCAGTTCCTGCCAGTAGTACGTGCCCACGACGCCCTTGCCCTGGCAGAGCCCGTCGGCGCCGGTGGTGCACGGTTCGCCCACCTTGGTGTCGGGCTTGTCGCCGGTCGGCTGCAGCCCGTCCGTGCCGTTCGTCTCGTGCCACAGCTGGAACTTGGCGCCCGCCAGCGGCTTGCCGTCCTGGTCGTGCTTGACCAGGCGCAGCGCGCCCTCCTGCTGGCGGAAGCCGAAGTCGTAGGTGTGGTCGTTCTGGCCCGGTCCGCCGGTGGTCAGCCCCCGTTCCGGGTACTTGCCGCCGGCCGGGACGATGCCCTTGGAGTCGATGAAGTGGTTGTCACCGACGTCGTGTTCGGTGGGCGCCCACTGGAACAGCGGGCCGTCCTTGGCGTAGTCGGCCGGGTTGTCCAGCTTGATCGTGTACGTGGTCCTCGCCTTGAGGCCGCCCTCGACGTTGCTGTCGTCGAAGTAGTACTCGCCGCGCGCCGTCGTCTTCGTCGTACCGACGAGCTTCCCTGACTCGTCGTACAGGTGGACGGTGACACCCGGCACCGGGCGCTGGCCCGGCAGCTGGAGGCCGCTGCGCTCGGGGTCGTACCAGACCCGGTTGCCGATCTGCAGCGGCGCCTGGTCGCAGAGCACTTCGAGGTCGCCCATCGCGGCGCCCTTGCCGAACGGCGGGATCGGCCCGACCGGGTTGAGGCGCAGGCCGCCGTCGGCCTTGCCGTCGCGCTTGTCGAAGCCGGCGCCGTAGCCGTAGGCCATGCCGTTGGTGTCGTAGCCCGAGGTCGCGATGGAGTCCTCGACCTTGGAGAACGCCATCCCGGCGTTCAGGGCGTTGTTGTGGCCGATGCGGTTGTTGTCGAAGAACCGGGTGCCCCGGGTCGTGGCCCCGCAGCCGTTGTTGGTGTCCAGCACGTAGGTGCCGTTCACCAGGCAGGCCTTGTTGAGGTCACCGCCGGGCAGGACCTTGGCCATCGTGCCGCCGGTCGGTGCGGCCGCCGACTGGTCGCCGAAGCGGTCCCGGAAGGCGAGCACCATCGAGCCGTCGGTCTCGAACGCGATCTCGGCCAGGGCCGGCTCGGGGTTGGCCAGGTAGTCGGTGCAGGCGTGGCCGTTCTGCGTGGTCGGGAAGGTGTCCTGCCACGGGAACCAGCCGGTGCCGGGGCACGCGGTGCCGACCGTGCTGCCGCGCGGGTAGTCGAGCTTCTGGTCCAGCACGGCCTTCTTGAACGTGCCGGTGTCCGGGTCGAAGGGCAGCACCACGGCCCGCAGGTCCGCGGTCTTGCCGGTCGACTCGCCCGAGCAGACGCCGCCGAGGTAGCCGGTGCCGTCCTGCAGGCCCAGGCCGTACGGGCGCCAGTCCCCGGCCGCCGGGCAGCCCGGGTCGGGGATCGGGTAGGCGGCCTTCGGCTCCGCCGCCGTCGGCCCGGTGGCGTCGTAGCGGTAGAGCTTGCGGTCGTGGAGGTTGACGACGAACAGGTCCTTGCCGTCGTCGGAGATCTTGACGGCGCCCAGGCTCTCCTTGCCCACCGCGGGCAGGAAGGCGTCGTCGTTGTCCGGGCCGTGCGGTGTGCTGCCGGCGTCCGGAACGGTCGTGAAGAGGGCTGTCGTCTTCTTCACCGGGTCGGTCACGTAGATCGCGCCCGGGCCGCCGGGGCCGTACGCCGTGGTGCGCTTGGCCGAGGCGGCGGAGAAGATCCGCTTGTCCGCCCGGTTCCACGCGATGCCGTAGATGTTGCCGGTCTGCTCGGCCGTGGCCAGGTCGGTCACGGTCGCGTCGGTGCCGGCCACGCCGCGGGCGCTGTACGGGAAGGAGACCAGTGTGCGCGCCGATGCGCCTTCCCGGGGCGCCGGCTGGCAGGTCGACACCAGCGGCGCGTTCTTCTGGCAGTAGTCACCCGGGCTCCACAGGCCCGTGGTGAGCTCGACCTTCTTGCCGCCGCCGAGGTCGACGAACTCCTCGTTGCTGCTGAGCTGGTTCGGCGCGCCGGTCAGGCCCTGGCGCGAGGCGAAGGCCGGGAACAGCACGCCCGGCTTCGGGTTCACCACCTGGATCCGGTACTTGCCGCCGGTCGCCTTGCTGGCGGCCGGTGCCAGTGTCACCGTGCCGTCGGCCGCGGTGGTGCCCTCGATGCCGACACCCGCGTCGTCGGTGAGCGTCACCTTCACGCCCGCGATCCCGGGTTCCAGCACGGGGGTCCACACCCCGGTGGTGTCCACGGCCCGGATCACCCGGACCGTTACGGTGCCGTCGCCCGTCTGCGGAAACGCCGACGGGGCCGCGGCCAACGAGCAGGCGCCGATCGCGACGGCGACCGCCGCCGCGCCGCCTGCGGTGCGGCGGCCGAGCCGAGCCGGTCGCCACCGGTCCGGGTCGCGCGCCGCGCCGACTGTTCGTTCACTTGTCGTCGTCATCCCTGCTCTCATCGTCACGTTGGGCATGCGTCCGGTGGGGGCCTGCCGCCCGACCTCGCACGGGGGTTCGCGAGTGGCGGAAAGCCGCCATTGTTAACGGGAGCTTAAAGCGGACGCGAGAAGTTCGCAGGAAAACAAGGAACCTTGACGGAGCGTCAGACGTTTCGACGGCGGTCGCACCAACGCGCCACCCTTCCGGAAGCAGGCCGCTGACCTGCGCGGGAGCGTCACCAGGGGGTCCGTCGCCCCCCGAGAAGCATTGCATGAACCTGTCGACAATCGAACACAGTTCCTGCCGAACCTGCACACACCGTGACCCAAATCGCCTACCCCACCGACAACTTCCGTACCGCCCCGGCCTCCCCCATCCGGCCGAAACCCCCCTGGCGCAACGGCCCCCACCGCCCACACGACTGGGCGCAGCCCGAGCTGCCCCAGGCTGCGCCCAGTCGAGCGGGGACGGCCCTCGAACCCGGTCCGCGCCGTGGGTCAGCCGGCCATCGGCGGGTCGAGGCGGGCGAAGGCCGCCTGCCGGCGGTACGGGAAGTACGGGTACGGGGCGGTGCGGGCGCTGGCGGCGTCGAGGCGGGCGATCTGGTCGTCCGTCAGCGACCAGCCGACCGCGCCGAGGTTCTGGCGCAGCTGCTCCTCGTTGCGGGCGCCGATGATCACCGAGGAGACGGTCGGGCGGCGCAGCAGCCAGTTGATGGCGATCTGCGGGACGGTGCGGCCGGTCTCGGCGGCGATCTCGTCCAGGGCGTCGACCACCCGGTGGAGCAGCTCGTCCTCGACCGGCGGGCCGTAGTCGGCGGTGTCGTGCAGGCGGCTGCCGGCCGGGAGGGGCTGCCCCCGGCGGATCCGGCCGGTCAGACGGCCCCAGCCGAGCGGGCTCCAGACCAGGGCGCCGACGCCCTCCTCCCGGGCGAGCGGCATCAGCTCCCACTCGTAGTCGCGGCCGACGAGGGAGTAGTAGACCTGGTGGGCGGCGTAGCGGGGGCGGCCGTGGCGGTCGGCCAGGGCGAGGGACTTCATCAGCTGCCAGCCGGAGAAGTTGGAGACGCCGGTGTAGCGGATCTTGCCGACCCGGACCAGGTCCTCCAGGGTGGCGAGCACTTCCTCGATCGGGGTGTCCGCGTCGTAGGCGTGGAGCTGGAAGAGGTCGAGGTAGTCGGTGTCGAGGCGGCGCAGCGCGTCGTCCACCGAGCGGACCAGGCGTGCGCGGGAGGTGCCCGCGTCCTGCGGGCCGTCGCCGGTGGGCAGGCCGGCCTTGGTGGAGACGAGGACCTGGTCGCGGCGGCCGCGGATCGCCCGGCCGAGCACTTCCTCGGAGGCGCCGTCGGAGTAGACGTCGGCGGTGTCGAAGAGGGTGACCCCGGCGTCGATGGCGATGTCGAGCAGGCGGCGGGCCTCGTCGACGTCGGTGGTGCCCCAGGCGCCGAACAGCGGGCCGCGGCCGCCGAAGGTGCCGGTGCCGAGGCTGAGCGCGGGGACCTTGAGTCCGGATGCGCCGAGTCGGCGGTATTCCATGTCGGTGGTGGCGGTGCCCATGGTGTTCTCCCCTCGAAGCCCCTAATGGGACTCCCGTTCCGTTAGGATGCTCTGAACCTAGCAGACCCCTCGCGACTAATGGAACAGGAATCCCGTTAATGGCTGCCAGATCCGTCGACCCCGGCGAGTCCGTCGACCCCGCCGAGCCCGCCGAGCCCGCGAGCACTCCCGAGCCCGTGGGCACCGCGGAGTCCGTGGGCACCGCCGCGTCCGTGGGCACCGCCGAGCCCTCCACGCCCGGTACCGTCCGCCCCGGCGGCCGGACCGCCCGGGTGCGCACCGCCGTCCTGCGGGCCGTCGAGGACGCCCTGGTCGAGCACGGCTTCAGCGGTCTCGACCTCGGCGACATCGCCCAGCGGGCCGAGGTCGGCCGCACCACGGTCTACCGCCGCTGGGGCAGCACCACCGCGCTCGTCGCCGACCTCCTGGCGGACATGGCGGAGCAGTCGCTGCCGCGCACGCACACCGGCTCCCTCGCCGAGGACCTGCGGGCCAACGCCCGGCTCGTCCGGCGCACCCTGGCCGACCCCCGGCAGGGCGCGCTGTTCCGCGCGGTGATCGTGGCGGCGAACTGCGACGCGGACGCCGCCGAGGCGCTGCGGCACTTCTACCGGCGCCGGGTGGAGGAGTGGGCGCCGTGCGTCACCGAGGCCGTCGAGCGCGGCGAGCTCCCGGCGGACACCGACGCGTCGGAGGTCGTCCGGGCCGTGTCGGCACCGCTCTACTACCGGATGCTGACCACCGTCGAACCGCTGGACGAGGCCGCCGCCGACCGGGCCGCGGCCGCCGCCGGGGCCGCCGCCCGCGCCGGGGCGTACCGGCTGCAGGGTCCCTGAAACGCGAACGGCCGCACAACGCCTGCGCGTTGTGCGGCCGCCCGGTGCGGAGGGGACGGAGGGGGTCAGTCCTCGTCCAGCTCCTCGTACTCCTCCCGCAGGTTCACCGCGATCTGGCACCAGAGGTCCGACTCGTCCGGCCCCTGGCCCAACTGCTCGACCAGGGCCTCGAACTCGTCGAGCGCGGCGTTCGCGTCGCCGCCGACGACCCGCTCCTCGAAGCCGGCCAGCAGCCCCAGGGCGCCGATCACCGCGGGCAGCGAGTCGGCCGCCCAGCCGCCGTAGCCGCGCGCGTGGTCCCAGCCGTCCGCGTTGTAGATCTTCACGGCGCCGGATCCGGCGTCGACCATCAGGTGCCACTCGTCGAACGTCCCGACGCAGTACCCCCAGTTGCTCGGCGGGGTCTCGTCGTCCGGCGTGCGGTTGCCGAACAGGTCGTCCAGGTCCGCCTCCCACATCCCGCGCTTGGGCAGGTCCGTCGCGTCGAAGCCGACGAAGTCGAGCCCGACGGCCGGCAGGCCGACCTCGGTCAGGAACGCCCGGGCGGCGGGCGACTCCAGACGCTCGGGCAGCACCTCGGGCCGCCACAGCGTGCCCGGGCCGAAGCAGGACTCCAGCCAGGCCGCGGTGGGATGGCGGGCGGCATCGAGCAGCTCGGCTTCGGACGTGGTCATCGGTGCGTCTCCCCCGGTCAGAACGTGTGGCGACGACCATTCAAACGCACGGCACCGACAGCACGGGCCGCCGGGGTGGTCCCCGACGGCCCTTCAGGAGCTGCGCTTCCCCGCTGCCTGACGGCTCGCCCGGCGGTTCGCCCAACGGTCTAGAAGAGGCCGTCGTCCTCGTAGTAGTTGTTGACGACGACCTCGGGCCCGTCGTCGTCGAAGGCCTCGTTGAGCAGCGCGCCGCCGACCAGGCCCGCCGCGCCCGCACCGATCAGCGCACCGGTGCCGAAGCGCCGGCCGCCGCCCTGCGCCGGCTGGCCGGGCGCCTGCGGGTAGCCCTGCTGCGGGTAGCCCTGCTGCTGGACGGGCTGCGGGTACCCCTGCGGCGGGGTGTAGAACGGCGGGACGGTCGTCTGCACCCGCTGGGCACAGGCGGCGCAGGTCTCGATCTGGCGGGGCACGCCCCACTGCGGCGACCACAGCACCGCCGTCGTGCCGGCGCCGTGCGAGGGGTCGAAGAAACACGTCACGGGGGAACTCCCTGTTGCCGGTGGGGTCTGCGGTACGGGGGGCAGTGCGGCGGGCACCGCCGGCGGGGCGGCCGGCACGGCGGGCTTCACCGGAGCCGGAGCCGGCGCCGATGCCGGAGCGGGCGGGACCGCGGGAGCGGGCTGCAGGACGTCGACGCCGAAGTCCGTCGCGATGCCCGCGAGCCCCGCGGCGTACCCCTGCCCGACCGCCCGGAACTTCCAGTCCGCGCCGTGCCGGTACAGCTCGCCGAACACCATCGCGGTCTCGCTGCCCGCCACGGACGCCACGTCGTAGCGGGCCACCTCGGCGCCGCCGTCCGGGTCGGTGACGCGGACGTACGCGCCGCGGACCTGCCCGAAGTTCTGCCGTCGCTGCGCCGCGTCGTAGATCGCCACCGCGAAGACGATCTTCTCCACGTCGGCGGAGACCTCCGCGAGCCGGACCTCGATCTGCTCGCGGTCGGGCCCGCCGCCGGAGCCGCCCTGGTGGCGGACCGAGCCGTCCGGGCTCCGCAGGTTGTTGAAGAAGACGAAGTTCCGGTCCGAGCCGACCTTCCCGTCCGCCCCGCACAGCAACGCGCTGGCGTCCAGGTCGTACCCGGCCGCGGCCGTCCAGCCGAGGCCGATCCGGACCACCTGCAGTCCGGGTGCCTGCTTGCCCAGGGAGACGTTGCCGCCCTTCGTCAGGGCCACACTCATGGGACTTCCTCCACGACCGTACGAGTACCGCTGTTCGACTACGACAACGCTGTAGAAGTCGAGCCGGTTCCCGCTCCCGCCGTCAGGATCGCGTCAGCCCCGGACGCCCCCGGACCGGCCCGAACGCCCCCCGAGCCGCCCCGGCGCCATCCCCCGGGGGCGTCCCCGAGCCGCCCCGGCTCAGTACCGGACGGGCAGTTCCAGCAGGCCACGAGCCCGCAGGGTGGGGCGGTGGCGCAGCTGCTCGACCGGCACGTCCAGGGCCAGGTCGGGGAAGCGGCGCAGCAGGGCGTTCAGTGCGACGGCGGTCTCCATCCGGGCCAGCGGCGCGCCGAGGCAGTAGTGGATGCCGTGGCCGAGGGCCAGGTGGCCGGTCTCGCGGCGGCGCAGGTCGAGCCGGTCGGGGTCGGTGAACTGCGCGGGGTCGCGGTTGGCGGAGCCGAGGGCGAGCAGCACGGTCTCCCCCGCCGGGACGGTGACGCCGCCGATGGTGACGTCCTCGCGGGGGAAGCGGCGGATGGCGAGCGGGGCGGGGCCGTCGAAGCGGGCGAACTCCTCGACGGCGCCGTCGATCAGCTCCGGTTCGGCGCGCAGGGCGGCGAGTTGCCCGGGGTGGGTGAGCAGGGCGAGGACGGCGTTGGCGATGAGGTGGACGGTGTTCTCGTAGCCGGCGAAGAGGATGAGGAAGGCGAGCGAGGTCAGTTCGTCCTCGGTGAGGCGGTCGCCGCCTTCCGCGCCGCCGCGGACGGACTCGTCGCGCACCGCGGTCAGGTCGGACAGCAGGTCGTCGCCCGGCTGGGTGCGCTTGCGCTCGATCAGGCCGGTGAAGAAGCCGAGCATCGCCTTGACGGCGGCGCGGGTCGCCTCCGGGCGGTCGGGGTCGGGGGTGATGAGGCTGTCGGTCCAGGCGCGGAAGTCGTGGCGGTCGTCCTCGGGGACGCCGAGGAGGTCGCAGATGACGGTGATCGGCAGCGGCGCGGCGTAGGCGGCGAGCAGGTCGGCGCGGCCGGCCGGGGCCATGGCGTCCAGCAGTTGCCCGGCGACCTTCTCGATCGGGGCGCGCAGTGCGGCGATCCGGCGCGGGGTGAAGGCCTGGGAGACCAGTCGGCGGATCCGGGTGTGGTCCGGCGGGTCCATGTTGAGCAGGTTGGCGTCCAGCGCGGGCGGCAGGGCGAAGCCGCGGTAGTTCCCGGGCGCGGCGTGTGCCTTGTCGAGGGCGAGCCGCGGGTCGGCGAGGGCCTGGCGGACGTCCGGGTAGCGGGTCACCAGCCAGAAGGGCAGGCCGTCCGGGCCGACGACGCGGTGGACGGGCGCGTCGGCGCGCAGCCGCGTGTAGCCGCCGTACGGGTCGGCGATCAGGGAGGCGAGGTCGAGGTCGGGCGCTGTCACCGGGCCAGCCTACGGGCATCGCGGCGGCACCCTGGCGGGGTGTCAGGTCTGAACCTATTGTCAGGTGACATGACATTACTTCGCCGTACCGCCGGACTGGCCGCCGCCCTCACCGGAACGCTCGCCGCCCTGCTGGCCCCGGCCGCCGCCCAGGCCGACCCGGCCGGCTGCCGCACCGCCGCCACGGTGTCGCTCGACGCCGAGCAGGCCCGTCTCCAGGACGCCCGCACGGCCGCCTTCACCGAACGGTCCGGCCTGGGCGACCTGCTCCGGGGCTTCCCGGCCGCCCTGTGCTCCGCCCGCACCGCCCACCGCGCCGAACGGGTGGTGGACGCCTGGGGCCGGGCGCTGTGGCAGGCCGGCGTGGACCGCGCCCAGGGCCGCCGGCCCGGCGGCGAACTGCCCGCCGCGGACGACCGCCCGCTGTACTGGACCAGGCTCGCCATGACCGTCCGGCTGGCGCAGTGGCAGCCCGGGTTCGCCGTCGACCGGGCCGGGCTGCGGGCCCGCTTCGAGGACGCCTCGCGCGGACTGGCGGACGGCTTCAGCGCCGCCCACGGCCTGCGGCGGATCTTCGTCAGCGGCTTCGACCCGTACGGCCTGGACACCGAACCGCGCCGCGCCAACCCCTCCGGCTCGGCCGTCCTGCAGCTGAACGGGCGGCGGATCACCCTCGCCGACGGCAGCACCGCCGAGGTGCGGGCCGTCGTCCTGCCGGTCCGCTACGGCGACTTCGACGGGGGGATCGTGGAACGCGCCTTCGGCCCGCACCTGGTGCCCGGCCCGCAGTCCGCCGACCTGATCACCAGCATCAGCCAGGGCTACCCCGGAAAGTTCACCCTGGAGGACTGGGCCGGGCGCGCCCGCTCCGCCGACCCGGCCACCGACAACGTCGGCGCGCTCTCCGGCGGCACCACCCGGCACCCGGTCGACGCCCCCGGGCTGGCCGCCGGGCCCCAGTTCGTCCGCACCACCCTGCCCACCGAGGCCATGACGGCGGTGCAGCAGCCCTACCCGGTCCTGCTCAACACGCCCGTCACCGAGATCCCCGCGGGCGCCACCGACCCCGTCGTCCGCGCCGACGGCCCCACCCCCGGCTCCCGCGCGGTCGCCGGCGGAGGCGGCGGCTACCTCTCCAACGAGGTCGCCTACCGCTCCAACCGCCTGCGCCTCGACCTCGCCCCCGGCCTGCCCGGCGGTCACCTCCACACCCCGGTCCTCACCGGCCTGCCCGCCGACGGCGACCTGCTCACCGCACCGGAGTTCGAGCAGAACGAGGCCGCGATCGCCGACCAGGTCCGCGCGATCCTGAGCAGCGCCCGCCTCTGAACAGCCCCGCCTCCGAGCACCCACCGGGGCGGGCCGACACCGGCCCCCAGCGGCCCGCCCCGCCCGGACGCGCTCCGAAACAACGCGCTCCGAGAACAGCCGCCTCCGTTCGGCGGAGTCCACCGGGACGTACCCGACGGTTCGCGTCGCGCTCGGCGGGAGTTGTCGGACACGCCCTACCATCCGGACCATGGGCAGCTGGCACGTCACGGTCACGGACCACCATCGCAGGAGCGGCGGCCGGCCGCAGGGACGCCCGGAAGGGCCGCTGGCCCGGCGGGACGGGCTGGAGGTGCACGGCCGCGACGGCGAGCTCCGCTGCGTCGACGCCACCGGCCGGGTCCGCTGGCACCGGCCGTGCCCGGGCCGGCCGAACGCCGCGCACGTCTCCGCCGACCGGGTCCTGGTCACCACCGACTCCTTCGACTACACCCCCCGGGGCCACCTCGGCCCCGCCCTCCTGCTGGACCTCGCCGACGGCGCGCTCGTCGCCGAACTGCGCGGCGAGCGCGGAGCGGCCCTCGGCGGCGGCCGCTTCGTCCTCGGCCTGCAGGGCTACGACGCGTTCGACACCCGGGCGTACGACCGGGACGGCACCCCGGTCGACTCCTGGCGCAGCTACGGCCACTACGTCGTCGGCAGCGGCCTGCGGGTGGTCGAGACGGACCGCCGCCACCCGACCGGGAGCCGGGTGGTGCGGCTGCTGCCCGGCGGCCGGATCGAGCACGGCCCGCTGCTCGCCGACCCGCAGGCCCCCGAGCCGCTGGTGCTGCCCGACGGCACCCTCCTGGTGCTCGACGCGGGGACGCTGCGCGCCGTCGGACGCGGCCTCGACGACACCGTCCTCGCCGAGCTGCACCCCCTGGCCCCCGACCGGCAGCACCGCTTCACCGGCTCGCTGCGCCGCACGGCCGACCGCCTCGACGTGACCCTGGTCGAGCGCCACCCGACCCGCATGGGCTCGTACACCACGCACGCCTGGACCCTCGAACTGCACCCCCCGCAGCCGGCCCGGAACCCCTCCCCACCTCGCCAGGTCTCGATTGGGCAGCGGAACTGACGGGGTGACGATCCGTCGCCCGCGATTCCCCTACGGTGACGCCTACCTGCACGAATCGTCACCTGCAAGAGGGGGCACTCCATGTCCCGGAGCCGGAAACTCCACCGCCTCGGCAACCCCGACGCCGACGAACGCCGCGCCCAGCGCGTGCTGTTCCGCCACCTGCGCGACGACACCAACGCCAACCGCGGCCGGATGGCCAGGCGCGTCCGCGAGCTCCAGCTCCTCATGGCGATGGACCCCGTCGAGTTCGAGCAGCTCGTGGCCCGGCTGATGGAGGCCATGGGCATGAAGGTCGAGCTGACCGCCCGCTCCCGGGACGGCGGCGTGGACGTCCGCGGCATCGACACCGACCCGTTCCGCGGCGGGAACGTGATCGTGCAGGTGAAGCGGTACCGCGACACCGTGCCGCCCTCGGCGGTGCGGGACCTCTACGGCACGCTGCGGCACGACGAGGCCGCGACGAAGGCCGTCCTCGTCACGACCAGCAAGTTCGGCCCGAGCGCCCACCAGTTCGTCACCGGCAAGGCGGTCACCCTGATCAACGGCGCCGAGCTGGTCGGGCTGCTCAAGCACCACGGCTTCCACGAGGTGTTCGCGGCCGCCCAGGAGGACGCCTCCGCCGAGGCGGCCGGCCTGGACGGGCTGCCCGCGATCGAGGTCGCCGCCGAGCCCGCCCGGCTCCTCCTGCACTGGACCGGTGCGGAGGAGTACGACATCGCCGCCCTGGTCTGCCGGGGGAACGTCGCGGTGTCGGACGACCACCTGGTGTTCTACAACAACGCCTCCACGCCGGACGGTTCGGTGCGGCTGGTGACCGGCTACGAGGACGCGAACGCCTGCCTGATGGTCGACTTCGACGCCCTGCCCGCCGACGTCGACCGGCTCGTGGTCATCGCCGCGGCCGACACCGGGAACCACCCGGACGCCACCATGGCCGGATTCGCCGGCCCGGCACTGATCCTGGAGACCGGCACCGGCCAGGACGCCGCCGTGATGCACCTCGCGGACGGCGCGGAGACCAACACCGCCATGCGGCTCGGCCGCTTCGACCGCGACGCCCACGGTGACTGGGAGTTCACCCCGGCCCTCGCCGGCTACCCGGGCGGGCTGCACCAGGCCGTGGTGGCGTACGGCCTGGAGGTCGACGACGCGTAGCCGGGCCGGCCGGCCCGGCCTGCCTCAGCGGACGGTCGCCCGCCAGGGGCCGTCCTCGGGGCGGGCCTCACCGTCCGTGCCGGGCCAGGGCGGCACGGTGACGGCGGTGATCCGCAGCGGCCCGTCGGAGTCCTCGTCCGCCCGGAACTGGAAGGCGGTGCCGAGCGGTATCGACGCGGCGGTGCCGGGCACGAGCCGTACGGTCTCCTCCCGTGCGCCCTGGCGGCGCCACAGCGCGCCGCTGCCCGCGGTGACCTGCCACAGCTCCTGGACGGTGGCGTGCGACACCGCGTGGGTCACCTGCCCGGGAGCGAGCGTGAACACCGCGAGGCTCCCCCGCCCCTCCAGGACCAGCAGCGGGTACACCGCGGCTCCGTCCGGCGCGGTGACGACGGGGGCGTCCGCCAGGCGCGCGGTGCGGAAGGGGTCGTGCTCCGGCTGGTTGCTCATCCGACGACCTGGCCTCTCCCGCGACCGGTCCCGCGACCGGTCCCGTGACCGAACGACGTGTTCCCCCCACCGTCGATGGGAACACGACCGCGCGGCCGCCCGCCAGAGCGCCTCAGCCCGATGCCGCCCCGAGCCGGTCCTGCCCGTCGCCGAAGTCGCGCACGGCTTCGGTGACGATCGCCTCCAGCCGGGCGTGGTGGGCGCCGCGCCAGTAGGCCTGGCCGCACTCGGTGCACTGGGCGAAGGCGTCGTAGGAGCGCTCGGTGCCGTCCCGCAGCTGCTCGCGCACCGAGGTCTTGGTGACCGTGCGCAGTGTGCCGTTGCAGGTGGTGCAGCGGCTCCAGGGAGCGAGCGGCGGGGCGAAGCGCGAGAGCACGTCGCGCAGTTGCTCGGCAGGGCGGTGGCTGTAGACGTAGGCGCCGGCCCACAGTTCGCGGCGGCGCAGCAGGCCGCGGTCGCGCGAGAGCAGGACGCGCTGCTCGGCGGCGGAGCGGGCGGCCAGCGCGGCGTCACCGATGTCGGGGTTCTCGTACGCGGCGTCCACGCCGAGCAGGCGCAGGCGGCGGGTGAGGGTGCCGAGGTGGACGTCCAGGAGGAAGCGCGGCGGGGTGGCCGAGGGCTGCGGCCTGGTCACCGCGCGGACGTCGATGTGCTCGCCGTCGGCCGGGACGTACGCGTCGGGCACGGCCCGGCCGTCCACCAGCAGGGCGCCGACCTCGGTGAGCGGGACGCCCAGGGACTCGACGACGTGGCCGAGGGTGGAGGTGCCGTCCGTGTGCAGCGCCGTGCGGCCGGCCCGCCGGGGCGCGGAGACGAAGAGGTGCAGCTCAGGGGCGAAGTCGAGCCATATCCGGGGTCTGTCCACGCGGCCAGCATGCCAGTGGGCGGTGGGCCGGTGCCAGCGGTTTCCGGACGGTCCGGCTGCTCGCCCGCCGCTCCCCGGGTGCCCCGCGCGCCGGCCCGGCCGCCGCTGCGCCGCTGCGCCGCTTCGGCCGTTACGCCGCTTCAGCCGCCGTGCCGGCCGTGCCCGTCCCGACCGGCGTGGCCGTCACGACCGGCGCGACCGGCTCCGACGGTGACAGCGCGTGACCGCGGTCCCGCTCCGCCCAGCGGGCCACCGGCCCCATCGCGAACCCGGCCGCGAGGAACACTCCGCCGAGGACCAGCCAGCCCGCCAGGCCCCCGTCCAGCAGCAGCGCGGTGAGCAGCAGCGGCCCGAGGGTGCGGGCGACGGCGACGCCGGTGCCGAAGAAGCCCTGGTACTGCCCGATCCGGTCCGGCGGAGCGAGGTCGAAACCGATCTGCCAGGAACCCGCCGACTGCCGCATCTCGCCGGCCACCTGCAGCACGGACGCCACGACCAGCAGCGCGCCGACCGCCCACACCGGGACGTCGAGCGCGGACAGTCCGAAGACGGCGCAGCAGGCGAGCAGCAGCACCCCGGCCGAGCGGACCGCCCGCGCCGCCGAGTCCAGCCCGGTGACGTCACGGGCCGCCCGGACCTGGAAGGCCAGCACCGCAAGGGTGTTGAGCACGAACAGTGCCGAGCCGAGCCAGCCGATCCCGGGGGCGCGCTGGGCGATCCAGAGCGGGATGACCAGGCTGAGCAGCGGCATCCGCAGCAGCAGGACGGCGTTGACCAGGGTGACGGCGGCGTACCGCCGGTCGCGCAGCACGGCCAGGCGCGGTCCGGTGCCGGACTCCTGGGCGGCGGGCGGGACTTCGGGCAGTCGCCGGAGCACCAGCGCGCCGACGAGGAGGCCGATCGTGGTGACGACGAAGGCGCCCAGGTACGCGGCCCGGGTGCCGACGCTCAGGGCGATGCCGCCGACGGCCGCCCCGACGGCCAGGCCTCCGTTGAGGGTCGACTGCAGGTGGGCGAGCAGGCCGGTCCGCTCGCCGGCCGGCACCAGACCGGCGACCAGAGCCTGCCGGGCCGCGGTCAGTCCGGACTGCGCGGTGGCGTAGAGGCAGACCGCCAGCAGGAACGACGGGTAGGAGCGGATCACCAGGAAGGCGACGACCACGGCCGCGGCCGCGAGCCCGAGCGCCACCGCCGTGCGGCGCGGGCCGCGCCGGTCGGCGAGGTGGCCGAGCGGGACGGCGGCGACGGAGCCGAGCGCCCAGCCGATCGCGAGGCCCAGGCCGAGGGCGGTCGGTGACATGCCGACGACGCGGGTGAAGTAGAGCGCGGAGCAGGTGTAGTAGGCGCCGTCGCCCACCGCGCTCGCCAACTGGGCTGCGGCCAGGGTCCGCTGGGGGCCGGCGGGCGGGAGGAGGCTGCTCCGCCGGGCGGCTCGGTCGGTCGGCACGTCTCTCCTCCACGGGGTGACCGACCGTCACTGTCCGCCCGACGGCTGACCACCCACCCACGGACGGGCGACATCACCGATTCGACGAGCGGCGCGCGGGCCGGGAGTTCACAACCGTCGGCGACGGTTCGGCTCCTACCCTAGGCCGGAACTGGCCCATCCGACAGGTCCAATGATCAAGGAGTTCCTTGGGCCACTTCCGCGGGCCGCCGCACCGCCGACCGAGCGCTGAACCCTCGTGCGACAGTGGGTCGTTGGGCTCTCCAGGCCCTTCGGGAACGTTCCGGCCGAGCTGTTCCCGCGCCCCCGCAGCGCCGTCCGTACCCGTTCCGAATCCGCGCCCGCCGAACGCTGCAAAAGCCCGATCGCCCAAGCCGGGGGCCAACTTTGACCGTGTTGACCCGTCAGTAGCGCCCTTTTATGCTCAACGGCGTTCGCGATCCGGCACCGGGGCCGGGGCCGCCGTGCCCGCCCGATCCGGCGCCGTCTCCGGCACGAAGGGTTCCTCCCATCAGTACCTCCGTCGCCCCCTCGGACTCCACCGGCCACCCGGGCGATGCCGGCCCCCCCGCCGAACCCGCCGACCGACGCCGCTTCCTCACCTACCTGCTGGCCGCACCCACCCTCACCGTCGCCGCCCGCCTCGGCCTCGACGCCGCCGCACCCGCCACCGCGCGGGCCGCCACCCCGGGCGCCGGACAGGCCGCCGCGCAGGCCGTCCACGCCGCCGCGGCCGCCGGGTCCGCCGCGCCCCCGCAGCTGCTCGGCCTGCCCGGCATCCCCGACATCGTCGACCTCGGCGACGCGATGATCCTCGCCGGGCTGCCGACCTCGCACCTGCTGGTCCTCGAACTCACCCCCGCCGGACGCGCCGTGCTGTACCTGCCGCGGCTGGAGGTCGGCCAGGGCCTGACCACCGCGATCGCGATGCTGGTCGCCGAGGAGCTCGACGCCCGGCTCACCGACGTGGACGTACCGCTCTCCGACGGCCGTCCCGAGCTGCTCTTCAACCAGCTGACCGGCGGATCCAACTCCATCCGCTCGCTGTACGACCCGGTGCGCGGCGCGGCCGCCGCCGCCCGGGCCCGGCTGGTGACGGCCGCCGCCAGGCGCTGGAACGTTCCGGCAGCCACGCTGCGCACCGCCGACTCCGCCGTCCTCGCCCCCGACGGCCGCCGGCTCGGCTACGGCGACCTCGCCGCCGACGCCGCCGCCATCTCCGCGCCCGCCGTCCCCGCCGTCCCGAAGGCCGCCGACCGGCTGCGCCTGGTCGGCAGGCCGACCGGCCGCATCGACGCCCGCGACATCGTCACCGGCCGCGCCAAGTACACCGGGGACCTGCAGATCCCGGGCGCCGTGCCGACCGTGGTCGCCCGCCCCACCACCGTCAACGGCACCCTCAAGTCCCTGGACGCCTCCGCCGCCCGCGCCATGCCCGGCGTGCTCGGCGTGGTGCAGGTGCCGAGCGGCGTCGCGGTCCTCGCCGAGACCTTCGACCAGGCGCTCAAGGCGCGCGACGCGCTGCGCACCACCTGGAACCCGGGCCCGGTCGCCGGGCTCTCCACCGACGACGTCAGGAGCCGGCTGCGCGCCGCCCACGCGCCGTTCCTCCCCCCGCCGCTGCTCGCCCAGCACCTGGACGCCGAGTTCGACTTCGCCTTCGTCAACCACGCCCCGATGGAGGTGCTCACCGCCATCGCCGACGTCCGGCCGAACCGCGCGGAGTTGTGGTTCGCCGCGCAGAGCCCGATCGTCGCCCAGCAGACCATCGCCGCCGAGCTCGGCCTGCCGCAGAACGCCGTCACCGTCCACGTGGTGCGCGGCGGCGGCTCGTTCGGCCGTCGGCTGTTCTTCGACGCCGCCCTGGAGGCCGCCCGGATCTCCAAGGCCGCCGGCCGCCCGGTCAAGCTGATGTGGACCCGCAACGACGACATGCGCCACGGCCGGATGCGCCCGGCCAGCCACCACCGGATCCGGGCCGTCTACGGCCTCGACCACGTGCTCGGCTGGGAGCACCGCGCCGCCGGCGTGCAGACCGACTTCGGCCACGGCCTCGGCGAGGCCCTCACCGCCGCCGGCTACAACCTCCCGCTGGCCGGGCTCACCACCTCCGAGGCGTTCTTCCTGCTCACCGAGAAGAACCCGTACGACGTCGGCGTCCCCGTCCAGTTGCTCGCCGAGGTCCCGCTGGAGCTGCACACCGGCAGCTGGCGGTCGGTCTACTCGGGCACCGTCCGGGTCTCCGACGAGATCGTGATGGACGAACTGGCCCGCCGGATGGGCCAGGACGAGGTCGCCTTCCGGCGCGCCCGGCTGCGCAGCGCCGCCGGCCGGACCGTCCTGGACACCGTCGCCGCGAAGGGCGGCTGGGGCCGTCCGATGCCGCCCGGCCAGGCCCAGGGTGTCGGCTACCACGAGGAGAACGGCGGCACCGCCGCCTACCTGGTCGAGCTGGACGCCACCGACCGGGCCAACCCCCGGGTCACCAAGGCGGTGATCGCCGCCGACGTCGGCCGGGTGATCAACCCCACGGGGCTGGAGGCCCAGTTGACCGGCGCGCTGGTCGACGGCATCTCGGTGATCCTGCAGGCCGGCAACCACCTCGACAACGGCGCCTTCCGGGAAGGGAGTTACGGCGACTTCCACTACGCCCGGCAGCGGCACACCCCGCCGGTGGTCGAGATCCACCTGATGCCGCCGAGCGGACCACCCGGCGGCGCGGGCGAGTTGGGCGTCCCGGCCGCCTCCGCCGCGGTCGCCAACGCCTACGCCCGCGCCACCGGCACCAGCCCGCGCTCCTTCCCCGTCAACTTCTGACCACCCGGAACCACGCACGCCCGGCACCGCATCCGCCCTGAGCCACGAACGTCAGGCACCGCGAACGTCCGGCACCGCGAACGTCCGGCACCGCGAACGTCCGGCACCGCGAACGTCCGGCACCGCCTCCCGACCACCAGAGCCGAGGATCCCGACTCCCCATGCCCACCCACACCTTCCTCCTCAACGGGCAGCCCGTCACCGTCGAGGCCCCGGACGACATGCCGCTGCTCTGGGTGCTGCGCGACAAGCTCGGCGTCACGGGCCCCAAGTACGGCTGCGGGGTGGGCGTCTGCCGCGCCTGCACCAGCCACCTCGACGGCCAGGAGTTCCAGCCCTGCACCCGGTCCGTCAAGGACTGCGCGGGCCACACCGTCACCACCATCGAGGGCCTCGCCGACGGCGACACCCTGCACCCCGTCCAGGAGGCCTGGCTCGCCTGCGACGTCGCCCAGTGCGGCTTCTGCCAGCCGGGGCAGATCATGGCGGCGGTCGCCCTGCTGCGCCGCACCTCGGATCCGACGGACGCGGACATCGACCGGATCCAGAACGTCTGCCGCTGCGGCACCTACCCGCGGATCCGGGAGGCGATCAAGCAGGCGGCGGCCGCACGGCCGGCCAAGCCGTGACCGTGGTGCGCCCCCGCCCGGTCGCGGGCGGGGGCGTGCGCACCCGTCGGCCGGTCCGCCGCCCCCGCGCTACCCGGTGACCGGCGCCGCCGGATCGCGCCCGAAGAACGCGGCGAGCCGGTCGTACGGCGGCGCGTCCTCGGGCACGGCGACGGCCGGGCCGAAGGCGTGGTGGTCCTCCTCCGTGCCGCGGTACTCGGGCTTGAGCGCGCCCTCGGCCCAGGCCAGCGCGGCCAGCGCCACCTCGTGGTCCAGCCCCTCGGTGGACTGGCCCGAGGACCGCGCCAAGTCCCAGCCGTGGACGGCGAATTCGGCGATCTGCTGGTCCACCGGGAAGCGGGCCGGCAGGGTGCCGAAGCCGGGCACCTCCAGCGTGCCGCCGAGGTCCCCGGCCGCACGCCAGGCATCGACCAGTTCCTCGGCCCCGGCCTCGAAGGCGTGCAGCCAGTCCTCCTCGACCCGCGCGAAGGGCTGCGACCAGTCCGGCTGCCCGCCCTTCGCCCGGACGGTGAACTGCCGCAGGTCGTGGAGCAGATGACTGACCAGGTCGCCGACGTCCCAGGAGCGGCAGGGAGTCGGGTGGCCGGCCAGCTCGACGCCGGTGCCGTCGATCAGCCCGGCGGTCTGCGCGAGGGCCCGGGCGAGCAGTCCGATCGGGTCTTCCGCTGCGGTCATGGCACACCTCTCGGTCGGGGGCACATCGGTCGGGGCACGGGTCGTGCCGGGCGATCGTAAGCGCGTGCGCCGACAACCGCCCGGCACGACACCGCGCCGGGCCCCGCTCCCACCGGGTGCCGGACGCCGGCCGGCGGACCGGCGGCTACCGGACCAGCGGGTCACCGACCACCGGCCACCGGCCACCGGCCACCAGGACCGTCAGGCCCCGACGCCGCCGTCCACCGCCAGCTCCGCACCCGTCACATAACGGCCGTCCTCGCCGACCAGGTAGGCGACGGCCGCCGCGACCTCCGCGCCGGTGCCGAAACGGCCGAGCGCGGTGAGCCCGCGCTGGAACTCCGCCGACGGGCCGTCGGCCGGGTTCATGTCGGTGTCGATCGGGCCCGGGTGCACCAGGTTGGCGGTGATCCCGCGCGGGCCGAGCTCGCGGGCCAGCGCCTTGGTGAGCCCGATCAGCGCGGACTTGCTGGTCGCGTACAGCGTGGCGCCGGGGAAGGCGACCTGCTTGGCCACGCAGCTGCCGATGGTGACGATCCGTCCGCCCTCGACCAGGTGCGCGGAGGCCGCCTGCGCGAACAGGAAGGGCGCCCGGACGTTCACCTCCAGCACCCGGTCGACGTCCTCCAATGCCGCCTCGCCGATCGGGCCGACGGCGCCGACGCCGGCGTTGTTGACCAGGACGTCCAGCCGTCCGAACCGCTCGACGACCGCCGCCACCACGGCCTGCACCGCCTGCGGATCGGCGCTGTCCGCGCGGACGGCCCAGCCGGCCCGCCCCATCGAGGTGATCTTCGCGGCGACCTCCTCGGCCCGCTCCGCGCCGCCCTGGTAGGTCAGCACCACGTCGGCGCCGTCCTCGGCGAGCCGCAGCGCGACCGCCGCTCCGATCCCCCGGCTGCCACCGGTCACCAGGGCCACCTTGCCGTCGAGCACCGCGGTTCCGTTCATCGTCATATCTACAGAACTCCTCGTTCCGATCTCGGACATGACTCGATCCTGGTCCGCGGCGCCGCGGACCTCCGGCGGTATTCGGACGTTGCGTTGAACCTTCAACGATGCCACGCCGCGCGCCCTGCCCACGCCGCGCGCCCCGGCGTGCGCGCCGCCTACCGGTAGTACGAACCGACGGCCGGCTGCCCCGTGTAGTTCGGCCCGGCGCCCGGGTCGGCCCCCGCGTAGACGAAGGGCAGTTCGACCGGCCGGCCGCCGTCCAGGACGAGCAGGTGCCGCCGCGCCCGGTACCCGAACCCGGCCGCCCGCAGCGCCGCCACCACCGGGCGGGCCGCGCTGCTCCCGTCCGTCCGGCGCACCGACTCGGGGTCGAAGTGGGCGGCGAACCGGCCGTCCGGAGCCAGCCAGGAGGCGGCGCGGGCGATCGCGCCGAGCTGGTCGCCGAGGTAGTGCAGGCCGTGCACACAGGTGATCAGGTCGTACGGCCGCTCCGGCGCCCAGTCCGCGACCGCCGCGGTGACCAGCCGCAGGTGCGGCAGGGCCGCCCCGTCCGGCAGCGGGGACATCGGGCCGACCAGGTCGACCCCGGTCAGCTCGGCGCCGCCGGGCGGCAGCTGCCGCGCGGCCTCCGCCAGCGCCCGGCCCTCACCGCTGCACAGGTCCAGCCAGCCCGGCACCGCGGCGGCGCGCTCCCGCAGCCAGGCCAGCGGGTCGAAGCCGAGCGAGCGGGCGTAGCTGTTCACGCCGCTGAGCCCGCGCTCGCGGTTCATCGTGCTGTTCGCCACCACGGAGGTGGCGATGAGCTCGTCGTCACTGATCAGTCGGACCATCAGCCGACCCTACCGGCGCCCGTGGAGTCATCGGACGGCCGGGAAACGCGTCGCGGGGGGGGGGGGCCCCCCCCCGGGGGGGGGGGCGGCGGGGCGCGGGGGGGGGGGGGGCGCCCGCGGGGGGGGGGGCGGGCCCCCCGCCGGGGGGGGGGGGGGCGG